>JBKQOA010000183.1:0-42748 GCA_052145735.1 Limisphaerales bacterium | reverse complement strand
GCATTCAACTCCTCGTTCACCTTCATCGTGCCGATTTCCGCCGCGAACGCCGAGCCGGAGCGGCCGGCGAGCAGAATCGCCGCGAGCAACGGGCCCAATTCGCGTACCATCACCAGCCCGATCATGTTTGCCACGTAAATTTGCGCGCCGAACTGCGCCAGGGGCTGCGCGGACTCGAAGGCGATGACCAGCCCGACCAGCACGCTGATCAGCGAGACGATGGGAACGGCGTTCGCGCCGGCAAGTTCAAAAACGCGGCGCACTTCCGGCCAGCGCATCCGCTTTGGATCCAAAAGGCTCGGCGGCAGGCTGGTCACGATGTTGCCAAGAAAGGACACCTGTTCGCGCAAGTCGGCGACGGCCAGGCTGACCGACTCGCCGATTTCTTCCGGCAGGGAATGTTTTTTCACCCGCGCCGCCGAACGGAACGCTTCGTAATCCCCGGACGTAAACCCGAGGAAAAGTTTTTCCAGGTCCGGTTCCAGTCCCCGCACCGAGACGGTTGCCGACGGCGTCATTTTTGCCATGTTCAAATAGTGGAGCAGGGCCAGACCCGCGCCGTCGCAGAATCGCAGGCCGCTCGCGTCCACCTCGAGCTTTTCGAGCTTCGCATCGCGCAATTCCTGTTGCAAACGGTCCCAGCAAGTCACGGTTGTTTGCGCATTCAACCGGCCGCGAAGCGCCACACGAGCGTATCCCGGAGGTCCGAATTGCAGGTCCAGGTCCAACTCGTTTTGCGGACTTTTCCCGTTCATAAAGCCGTCATTTTTTAACAGGAATCTCCTCATAAATCTCACCTGCCCGGGTCTTCGGGCGCACCAGCAACGACACTCACACACGTCCGCTCCGCGTCGGTGGGATTGACCGGTCCAGGACTTGCGCGAACCGGGTCCTGCATCCTGGGTTGCGGCTCACCCATGCGCTTTGCACAGATTTCCAGAAGAACGCTCGTAACCGTAAGAATCACCGGCCCAAGCACGAGCCCACTCCATCCAAAGAGGAGCAACCCGCCGACGAGGACGACGAAGATACTTACTGAGGGGACCCTCAGCCGCTTTTTCACCAGCACTGGATATAAGAAATTCTCGATCACGCGGATCAATAGACTGCCCGGCGTAGCGACGCCGAGGGCTTCTCCCCACCGGCCTTCCAGTCCGAGATACACCGCTGCCGGGAGCCAAAGAACAATAGTATCCAGCACAGGCACAAATGCGAACAACGCCGCCACCAGCGCCCAGAACCATGGTGAAGGAACGCCGAGCCACCAATACATCAGTCCACCCAGAACCCCTTGGAGCGCGGAGAGAGCGAGCGTGCCGTAGAGGGTCGCATGAACCGTGTCATTGACCCGGCAAAAGAGCGTGTCGGTCTCGCTTTCGCTCAAGGGGAAGACCGCGCGGATGGCCTTGAGCACCCGGACTCGATCGCGCAGAAAATAAAACAAAAAATACAACGTCAGGCAAACTTGAACGGCCGCAATGGCTGATTGCTTTACCAACCCGGAGAGCACAGTCTTAAGCCAGATCGCGGTCTTTGAGGCGTTTTCGGGGGAACTGACCTGCCGCTCAACCCAAGCCAGCAAGTTAGCTGCTTGCGGATGTTCATCGGCATGCACATACCATTTGCCGGCTGCGATTTGTGTTTGGATTTTATCCGGCACCAAGGTGGCCTGTTGCACGAGCTGTTGCGCAAACCATGTGACCGGGACCACGACGAGTAGTCCAATGATGGTCAGAGAAACCACCGCAGCCAGGTTCGGCCTTCTTACCTTCGCCTCAATCCACCGATGCACCGGGTTGAAGACCAGTGCCAGCGCTCCAGCCCAGACCAAGGAAGGGATGCAAGGCTGGGCCAGGCGGTAGCATAAGTAGATGCCTAGCGCAGCCAGTCCCGCCAGCGCAATGGCCCGAATGCGGATGCGTGGCCGCCATCCATTCTCGCTAATGGAGGTTTCGTTTGAGCCGGGCTGATTCATGTTATCAAGCAGCGGGTTACGGCGTCTCGAAGCGATACCCGACGGCTGGGTTAACAACCGTCAGCGGCGCATTGTCCGGATAGTGCGCACAACCGCTGGCGAGCAGCGCAAAGGGCTTAAAAGTCAGCAAGCGCTTCAAGATGGAGAACGGCGGGTTCATCGCTAATCCTTTTTTTGTGAAAACAGTTGCACCAACTTCTCCTGAACGGCGGGGATGTGCAGATTTCCAAGATGCCCGCCGACGGGATAGTCGGTAAGATTGTTGCCAAACGTGGAGCGGAACCAGGGCAAGTCGGCCGGTGTCAGCAGAAAGTCATCCTCGCAAATCTGAACGCGAATCTTTGGATTGTTGCGGAGCAATTCCGTGCTTTGGGTAAGATCGGTGTTGGCGAGAACTTGTTCACGGCTCGTCACGCGACCGCTCTTGATCAGGTAGGGAAGGACGAAGCGCTCCGTGTAATCGGCGTAGTTGATTTGCCGGATTTCGCGGATGGAATCCTGACGAACAAACTTGGCCGGGTTGACCTTCAGAACGCCCAAATTATTCCGACACTGGCTGTCCACAATGACGTTCATCAGTGTGTAACGGAAGGCCAGACCGATCAAAAAGTCGGACTCGGTGCGGGTCAGGGGAATGTTGCCGGATACATCCAAACCGTTGTCCGCGAAATACAGGGCTTTGTAAACGGCCTCTTCCATCTTCTGGCGCCGTTCGTCTGCCGGCCAGATGAGCGGCGCATCAAACATCTCATCCAGCAACTGTGCGGCGTGGGCCAGTTGCCGTGGCGGATTGACGGCGACATAACGGTCGAAGGACAGTCCGCCAAGTTCACCGGCAGTTTCGCGCGCGGCGACCATCAAGGTAAAATAACCGCCGTGGGAAACGCCGGTCAGGCTGGTGCCGGTGATTTTGTCGCCCTGCCATTTCCGCACGTCTGCCAAAATTAATTTCAGCGCGTTCACCACGTCGTCGCAGTCCGCCGGGGCGTAACCCGGAAGCGCCATCGTTGAAGCCGATTCCATGAACTCCTCCTGGAACGGATTGGAAAAGGCCACCACGGAATAACCGTGCCGATACATCATATCGGCATACGCCAGCGTGGAACGGTCGAACCGATAAGCGCCGAGTCCGGGAATATAAAACACCAGCGGCGCCGGCTTGGGTTGCATCCAGCAGGAGTAGGCCAGTTTTTTTCCCGTGGCCGGCACCAGGACTTTGCGGGTAACGGCCTGGTCCGCGAAATTTGCGATTACAGGCTTGAACAGCACCGCGCGGATCGTGGGATTGGGATTGTCGTTGGTGTCGTAACTTGGAATGTAGTCAAGGATGAGCCGCTGACGGTTCAACGAATAAAGCATGCGGAACGCTTCATAGGGATCCGCGAACGAATCAAGCTGGCGCTTGTAGTCCCGCGCATTGCCACTGAGGTCATTAACCGCAATGCCGGGACGAATGGCATACGGCCAGGCATCGTGCGGATACGCGACCCCGATCCAAAAACAAATGTCCAATGGCATGTCCACCAGCTTGCCAACCGCATCCCGGCCATTGCTCGGACCAAGAAGCGGAAGCACCAAATAAAACCCCGGTCCGGAACCCCATTGGCCCAGAGTTTCGCCGAAATCCCGGTCGGAGCGCCCGATCTTCCAATGCGTCGCCGGATCGAAAAGGCCGCCCAGCCCGACGGTGGAGTTGGCGCCGAAGCGTTCCGTTTCCACCCACGCGCCATGCCACTTGCCTTCGCAGCAATTGTTGAAGAGCCTCACCGGATAAGTCAGGTTATGCCCGCCGTTGCTGATCATGGTACGAACCGGCCTCGGCACCACAACATTATAGCAAAAACTCAAGGGATAGAAGAGATCACGGAACAGCCACTCATTCACCCCCCAAGAACAGCGGTTGAAACCTTCAATGGGATCGGGCACCGCATTGAAATAAGGCATCTGCCCGGGTTGCAATTTTTCCGCAGGTTGACTCGACGCTGATGCTTGGGCATTTCCGGTGCTGGGATTCACGGCAGCCAGTGGCGCATTGACCGGGTAGTGCGCGCAGCCGCTGGCAAGGAGTGCCAGCATCAGGAAGAAAGTCGGCGGTTTCAACTTCATGGCTTTTGAGCCTGATTTTTCATTTGATGTTTCCATTGCCGCCCCCTTCGCAAATCAGGCCTCGTTCAAAATTCTTGAGCCTGCGGCGAAGCTTGACAAAGGCTGCGTTTTGTATCTGCCGCACTCGTTCATCCGTGATGTTGAGTTCTTTTCCGACTTCTTCCAAATTTTTGGGGTCGTTTCCGTTTAACCCAAAGCGCGAATACAAAACGGCCTGCTCGCGACGGGTAAGTGTGTCAACGATTTTTCGCACCATCGCCCGGTTGGTTTCATTTTCGAGTTTCTGGCAGGGTGTCTCTGCTCTTTCATCGGCAATGACCTCGGCATAACTGCGCGAGCCATCGCCGTCCATTTCTGCATCGAGCGAGACCGGATGAACGACGGCCATCCGCATTCGTGCGACTTGGGACGCGGTGGTTCCCAACTCCGCCGCCAATTCTTCATCCGTGGGTTCCCGGCCCAATTCTTCCTGAAGTCGCAAAGAAACCCGGCGCATTTTGCCAAGCTTTTCCATAACGTGCATCGGCACGCGCGTAGCCTTTGACTGGCTGGCGAAAGCCTGGATGATCGCGTGCTTGATCCACAATACGGAATAGGAGGACAACTTCGCACCTTTGCCCGGGTCGAACCGTTCGACCGCCCGCATCAGGCCAATATTCCCCTCGCTGATTAGATCCAGCAGTGGCATTCCCATTCCCTCGTAACTTCGGGCTATCTTGACCACCAATCGCAAGTTGGCTTTGATCATTTGGTCCCGAGCTTCCCTGTCTCCTTGTCTGATGCGAGCAGCCAGTTCGATTTCTTCCTGCCGAGTGAGCAGTTTGACCCGGCCAATTTCTCGCAGGTAGAGCGTGATGATTGTCTCGCTTCGCTCTTTCGAAGATTCCTTTCGGCTGGCGACGCGCGCGTCAGTCTCGGTATCTGCGTCCCATCTGTTTGTGGCTTCGTCATTTCGGGCGTGCTCCGCCGGCGCAAGCTCATCTTCGCTTGGAGTTTTCCACTCCTCCGGGTTGAAGCAAATCTCGGAGCTTCGATGAACGTCAAGGAAGGTTTGTCGGCAGCCAACCGATGAGTTCTCAACCAGTCGGCAAGTCGCTCGTTCATTTGTTGGGGAAACGGCTATCATAGAGTTCGATTAAATTTTTGTCGGCTGTGAGCATGAATCTTTGCGGCTTGCCATTTTGTTGGAATGTTTGACACAACCAAATTAGAATAATGCAGGGCGCAGGACGGAGGACAAAGTAAAGTCGGTCCTTCGTTCGCGGGCAGACGGCAAAACCAATGGCCGTCCACAATTGCCGCCCGGCAATGCGCACACGTTTGTCGCGTTTCGCCATCGCGTCGCAGGAGCGTTGAGTTCCCGTCGCCGGCAGGCGCTGCCTCATTCGACTGTAGCGAGTGATTCACAGAGATGTTTTGGTTCGGCATTGTTCTGTTCGAGATCGTCAAAGAAAAACTCCTGAATGGCGGAAAGAAGCTGTGGGACCAGATTCGCCGCCTTCACCAGAAATGCATCCGCACCTGCGGCCAGACTCCTGGATCGGGCCTCGGGTGTGTCGTCCGAGGTCACGATGAAAACGATGGGCGGATTCGGGCATTGTTTCAGGCGACGCGTGACTTCTGCGCCGTCCAGTCCAGGCATGTGCAGGTCCGTGACCACCAAGTCCAGTTGAAGTGCGGAAGCGTTACTAAGCGCTTTTCGGCCATTCGTCGCGGAGCCCACGATGGAAACCTTCTGGTTCTTGGACACAATTCTGGCCAGCAATGCCATGAGGAAGGGACAGTCCTCGGCCAAAAACGCACGAATAGTGCGGGTGGGTAAAGAGTTATTCCCCTGTGCTGCGGTTTGTTCCGGCTTGTTGTGCGCTTGTATTATCGTGTTTTTGTTTCGTTGTTTCATTTATTGGCGTTAGTTTGGTTTGTTGCCTCTCGCCGAGAAGACGTCAGGAATTCATTTGCCTTGGCATTTGGTCCAAATGATGTAACCGGCGACGAAAAGCGCCGCGAAACAGACGATCACAAAACTCCAGAGGACGAACATCTCCCAATTCAGATGATTGGATTTGTTTTGTTGTATTGTTTTCATTGTACAAATGCTTCGACTGCTTGTTCGTCCTGTGTTCCCTCCAAAACCCATGCCTCGGCTTGCTCCTCACTTACGAAAACTGTCAGCCACATCCCGAGAATCCGAACCAGCATTTCAAGCAATTTGGCCAACCTTGATTGATCCCACCGAATCACCAATGCAATCCGTCCGAACCCAGGAAAGCCATCGTGCCAAAAGAGCTTTGCCAAATCGAAAAGCTCCGCCGTTGTGGGACTGGTTCGCAGGGCTGTGACATCCACCAAAACCCGGTTCAAGCTCTTTTCGGCCAGTTCGTCTCGGACCTCCCTCCAGGCTGCCGACATTTCATCCAGGGAAGAAATGCCCTCGCAGGTGAGGAACACGCAATTGTCAGTTGAAATGATGTAATAAGACATGGCTTCAATCGGTGAAAAAAGGATGTTTGCCGGCCTGAAGTTCCCGTTCAGCCTGGAGCCAGTCGTCCAGTTCGCGACCGGGCTCACCCCCTCGCGCGACAAAAATCTCGTGGGCGCGCTTCTGGATTTGTTCAGGTGTGGAAGACGGTAACTTTCGATTCTGGAGTATGGCTTCCCGGTTCTCTTGGAGTGGGTTATTGTCTTGTGTTCGCTGTTTCTTATTTTGTTTTTTCATGGCGTTTTCCTTTCTATCGAGGTTTCGGCATCTCAGTTTCGGCGCAAATCGTTTTGTAAAGCCGCCGTGGCGACAGCTGGAGCATTGGGCAAGATTCGGTGAATGATGGCCGGCGGTATTCCGTGGGGGACTGGCCGGCAATGTTTTTGAATCTGCGATTAAAATGGGTGAGTGACTGAAAACCAATTCCGAAGGCAATTTCACTGACCTGGTTGTTCCGGTTTAACAACAAGCTCTTCGCCTTCTCCAGATGAGATGCGCTGGACGGGACGACCACCTCGCACGCAGGACGAAGTGCGCACTCAGGTTGCCAACCGAGGGGAAGGTTGTTGATCGAATTAAACAGGGCAAGGCGTTGCCGTGAGGCAAGCAAACCAATCTCAGCTGGCCGGGTGCGCGTTTTCGGAATTGATCGGGATCTATCAAATTCTGTCCGAACACCAAAACAGCCAGCGCGTCTTCGGATCATGTAATTACTCGGTTTCCTCATAATTTTAGCAATCTGGCGCCGTTTTACTTCTCTTCGGCTGATTTAACGCCTACATGGAAACCCGCTTCATCCTGATAACCAATTGGAATTTCGATTCTTATCGCCTTCCATAGTTTTGCGACGATTCCCCATACGCCGCCGCGCGCGACATGAATGTCATGCGTACATTGGCGGATTGTGGTCATATCAACTAGGGGTGTGTTCATATTTTGGCTCCTCGGAATGGACGCTGAATGGTTTCTCGCTTTCATCCTCCGGCGCTTTCTTGGGGACATGCACTTGTAGAACTCCGTCCTGAAGTGTGGCCTGAATTTCGTTGATGCAAGAATCCGGCGGCACGACTAGCCGTTGAACGAATGCTCCATTGGGGCGCTCGGTCCGCAGACCGTTTCCGACTTGGATCGGGGTCGTGCGCACGCCGGTGAGATAGAGAGCATCCCCATTCCGGCTGATGTGGATTTCCTCCTGCGTCAGCCCGTGCAGATCAAATTCGAACAAATACTCTCCGCCCTTGTCAGTGGCGTCCACAGCTGCATCGTTGGGGGGTTGACCATTCATTTTCAATTCTCAGCTAACGAGGGATTCATGGGAGTATTTCAACTGATGGCCACGATTGAAACCCGCCCGTTGCGATTGTTGCAGGCGATGCCGCCCGCCTTCGGGTCAAGCACCGGCCGGCCATCCACCAGAAACAGGTATTGATGATAACCGTGAGGAAGCTCCGGACTGGCCATCCAGCGGCCATCGGGCATCCGGCACAGCGGCGTGGCTGCGGGATCCCAATCATTGAAATCGCCCACGAGCGTCACGTGCTGCGCTTTCGGCGCAACGCAGAAGAAATTTACATGATGCAGGTTGCGTCTCGCAGAAACGCGCGGCAGAGCGGCGGTTAATGGAGATGATTCAGAAAGCATAGGGTGAATTCCTTTCCAATATTGGCACAGACGCCATAGTACAATTTTCGCGCCAATGCGTTGCAGTTGAGCGATCCGAGTTTGGATGGAATCGCTTCCTTGCGGAGGTCGGAGTGAGTGTACATTTTCGCTCATTCCCTTGTTCCAGGTTGGTGAACAGATGCCGGCGGTATTCCGTGGGGGACTGGCCGGCAATGATTTTGAAGAGGCGATTGAAATGGGTGAGAGACTGAAAACCAACCTCGAAAGCAATCTCACTGACCCGGTAGTTCAGATTTGGCAACAGGTTCTTCGCCTTCTCCACCCGCACGCAGGAGACGTAGCGGGTGAAATGCACCCCGGTGACCTTTCGGAACATCTTACAGAAATAGTTCGAGCTCATCCCGGCTTGTTTGGCCACGATAGCCAAGGACAGGTCTTCTTGGGAATTCGCTTCGATGTATCGCCGGGCGCGCGTGATCTGTGCCGGTTCGGCATTTTTTTGCTGTAACAGGATTTGGTTGGCCAGCGCGCCGAGCTGGTCGGCAAAGAACTGGAGCAACCGGACAGTCGCCTGGTATTCGCCCGGTTGAACGACTGGGGTTTCGTGATACAACTGCACCGCCTCCCGCCGATCCACATTGAGGTCCAAGGCTTTGATCTGGTCAAGGACCCGATTGATCTGCTCCGGCTTCGGCGCCTTGAAGAAAACCTGGCCCGTTTGGAGGTAGGCGATAATCTCTTTGCCTATTTTCACGCCCACCGCGGACTCATTGAGCCCGAACTGGCAACGCAACGTGCAGGGCACGCCATTGACTCCATCGCAGACCTGTTGCTGCATTCGCAGGCAGGCGGCGCACGAATGGTTCTCCTTTGCCATCAGAGCGCAAAAGCCGTTTTGGTTCCGGTTGTCCTGATGGGCCAATTGCCAGCCCTTGAGCGCCCGCAGCGTCAACGGTAGTCCCGTTGCCTCCGCAAAGGCCCGTTGATACTCGCGAAAGATTCTCGAACCGGCCAACGCCTCGACCAATCGGTTGCTGCCGGCAGCGGTTTCCGTCAAGTTGCCCGCTTTAGGATTTGAATCCGCCACCGCTGTACCGGGCAGGCGGGACGCAGTAGGTGATGCCTGCCGCAGTGCGATCTGTAACTGTGGCATCGGTTCGTTATGCTCAATTTGAACTTTTGTTGCATTCATGTTTGGGTGGTACAGTTTGTCATGGTCATATACTCATTTTCGGGGTTTTCTCTTGGCACTGGTTCAGGCGTGGGGTTCGTCGATTCATTGTGTTCGTGCAGGCTGCGGATGAAAGATGCCGTTTTGTCTCCGGCTACACCGCCGTCATCGAAGACGAAGCTCAAGCCATGGCGCTCGGCGAACTGGGGCAAATCGGGTTTCGCCGCCGCCGCGACCACCTCTGCGTTTCCCGCAACGATCACCGCCAGCGCGGCGTGCTCGATCCGCCGGCATTTGGCCCAATGCTCGAGCCAGTGCTGCAGCCAGAAGGGAAGCGATTGCGCACTGCGGCCAGCGAACGCGATCAGGTGCGCGTCTATCGCTTCTGTCAGCGCCTCATCCGCTGTTGGCGGGAATTTCAGCAGGTTCACCTGCCATGGCCTGATGCTCCACTGCATGGCGAAATCCACGTTCTGCGCCGAATGTTGCAGTGTTGTGTTTACCTTCGCTGCAGAAGCAAAATCGTCGTAAATAATCAGTGCTTTCATGGTCGAATCTTGTGGTGTGCTGAGTTGATTCAGCGTTGACATGTTCTTTTCCTTTTATGGAGTTGGTTGGCTTAATTGTTGAAACCCACCTGGAAATTTTAAGCGCAATTGCTGGTCGTACTTTTCTCCTGCCATCCGCGGCAAATGTGTGGAGCGACCGCTGAATCCGATATGACTGATTTTGAGATGTTCAAACCGGACATCTTCTTTCCAATGAATCGAAATAAGACGCCGCTGAGTCTTCATATATGTCGCTAGTTGCATATCAGTGTATTCCAGGTTGAGAGTGCGGATATTCATGCTGTCTTTTCAGAAAAACCAAGTGATACCGACCAGCCCCTTGACACAATTCAAGCCCTGATTTGGAGGATGAATGCCGGCGCAGGACATATGCATGTATCCAGCCTCGAAGGTGAGCGCGACGTTATCCCGCACGAACCAGTTCACACCAGTATTTGCCTGTAGATTGAATTCGAAAGTGCCACTCAAGTCCGGCGGTCCGATGCTGGTGGCCGACACGCCGGCACCTAAATCGGCAAAGGGAACCCAGCGAGTGCCGGTTGCGAAGTTGTAACGCAAATGGGGCGTTAGTCCCACCAGCGATTCGGTTGAGGGAGAGAACTGTGCGCCGCTGAATAATTCCCCGCGGATTTCCCAATTGCCACGGTACCAATGATCGTTCCCCACCACCTCGCCCAACATGTGACCGTATGACAAACTGATCAAAGCCAGATTATGATTCTGTTCACCACCGAATGCCTGGATGCCGGCGGCCGCGCCCACCTCCAGGCTTACGGTCTGGACCGAAGAACGAAAACCGTCGCCAACCTCCCCCTGCCAGATGTTTGTATTTGATGGCTTCGAGGTCAGGACGGCATCGGACGCAGACACTGTCGTTAATGTCTGTGACCAGGCCTGCACGGTTCCCAACCCGATCGTCGCAGCAGTCCAACTGATCGCGAGAATAGCGCTGTATCCAATTCCGTTACCAAACATGCGTCCTCTCGCTTTCATGGCCGCCAGGGCCGTTCGCGCCGGCAATAAGTTCAATTCTTTCATGGTCAATTTCTCCTCTTTTAATTCGCTTTAGAAAAACCTTCCTTTGTGCGCGCAACCAAAACCGGACAGGGCGCATGGCGGACCACTTTTTCGGCCGTGCTTCCTAGCAAAACGCGTTCAAGCTGGCTATGACCGTGAGTCGCGATAACAATTAAATCCGCCGAGATACGGCGCGCTGTCTCGATGATTTCCCGCTCGATGCCCTGCTCACTCAACCGGACGAGCTTTTCGTTGATCAGTTCCGTTGGAATTCCATTGGCAATTTCGCTCAAAGAATCGGACGACGAGTTGATCACTTCGTCCACCGCCAGTTCCGTCTCAGGACAACTTAACGCCGGGAACTGAACCACATGCAGGAGCGTGATTTTTCCGCCGCATTGTTCGGCCAAATTGGTTGCGGTCCTCACCGCTTCTTGCGACCGTTCGGAAAAGTCAGTAGGGGCTAAAATCTTTTTCCAGCCGGCCGTTGGCTTCTCGTCACGGGACTCTATAATGGATTTTTTCATAAGTCTGACTTTCTGCATGCGAGTCATCGCTGTTGTGTTTGATGTTCATATCTGTTTTTCTTCGGTTCAATGGTTCGTTGTTTGAGCTTGTTATTCTAACCGTCGCATTTGGATCGAGTACGCTCTATTTGTCCAATCCGTATCGCTCTGGGGCCTGCGCATTGCTTACATTTGTCAGACTTATATTTCTGACCGCCACTTGCGCATTCATTCGGTTAAGTTGCTCCTGAGTCAGAGCAGGCTGCGGCCCTTGCTCGAGGGGATTGGTGGTCGTTGGGTTCCATACCGACTGCCGTCCGAATTGATTCGGCGTGCGCCCAACCAGCATCCTGCTTGGGGCTGCCGGGGTTGATGGGGCACGAGGCGCAGACGGAGCCGACTGTGCGGATTGGGTTGAAGGCGGACTGGTTTCGCCGGGTGCGAACTGCGGCTGCAACGCGTTTGGTGCCCGCGGTGCTCTGGGCGCAGGTTGTGCCAGCGGTGCTCTGGGCGCAGGTTGTGCCCGCGGTGCTCTGGGCGCAGGTTGTGCCAGAGGTGCTCTGGGTGCAGGTTGTGCCAGAGGTGCTTTGGCCGCGGGTTGTGCCCGCTGTGCTTCGACCGCAGGGTATGCCAGCGGGGCTTCGTCCGCAAGGTATGCCAGCGGTGCACAAGGCGCGCCGCCTTGGCCGAGTTGCGGGTTCTGGACGGGTCTATCGACGGGCGTTACGGATCTGGGCAACGCCGGAGGTGCCGCCATCGCTGCAAAGCAGCAGCAGAAAAAGCATGCTATCATTTGGGCTTTCATAGCTTTCCAGTGCTTCGGATGTTTTGATTTCAGCGCTTTTGTGTTGAAATTCCCCGCTGGGATAAGTGCAAGGAGTGCATGGCTTCGAGTATTCATATTTTCGGTATTGTTTAACGTTACCAAGGTAGATGGGCAGCCCGTGGCGCTGGCATGCGTCTGTGCTTGATCGAAGGAACCCGTCGCCGTAACGCCAACGCCAGCGCGGTTTCGGAGAGGAAGTCGGGTTTTGGTGCAATCGTTGTTGTTGAACTTTTCATCGTTGCGGAAACTTCAGAAGGGTGATTTGCCGTGGCTTTTGGCCCAGAGGACGTAACCGGCGAAGATGAAGGCGGCAAAGCATAAGGCCACAAAACTCCATAGCGCGAGCAACTTAACGCCGGGAACTGAACCACATGCAGGAGCGTGATTTTTCCGCCGCATTGTTCGGCCAAATTGGTTGCGGTCCTCACCGCTTCTTGCGTCCGTTCGGAATAGTGAGTAGGGGCTAAAATCTTTTTCCAGCCGGGCGTTGGCTTCTCGTCACGGGACTCTATAATGGATTTTTTCATAAGTCTGACTCGGGTATCGTTTTGATTCATTCATCGTCGGAGGGATAAAACAAGGGGAACGAAGGAATGAAGTCCGATCGCGAGAACTTTCGGTTCAAGACGATGTTGATGTGCGTTTCAGTCGAAGTGAAACCATGCAGTGTGGGAATGAGCTCGGGATCTATTGGTCCCCTGGCCGCTACTGCTTGCATGGCTTCCGTGCTTATTACCGTCCGAACCTGGTGAATCAGAAAATCCTGCTTGCCAATCCAGAAAGTATTGGTCTGACCCTGCGATTCTCTGGTAAAGACGTAGCAGTTTATATTTCCCACTTTCTCGTCGGCCTGGCGCTTTTCATTTAACGCCAAATCATCGAGTTGTTCTTCCCAGTCTCCCTGTTGCGGAAAGAATATCCGGGGAATAGTCGCCGTCGCGCCACCGGTAAAGGCGGCCGCATGGGCCAAAGCATGTTCGCGGTCAATTTGTAGCTGTACACCACATTCCGCCTGCAAAAAGTCACCCGCCCCGGAAGACCAGACTCCTTGGGCGCTGATATTTGCGGTGTAAGAGGATGATTCGCCGGTCCGATTCCATTCGATTAGATAAAAGTTCGTTCGGGCCAGCCGGGTTGTGAAAATGATGAAAGTGACAGTGGTGTCGCCGTCCACGGCTGTAACGACTCGTCCTTCATCACTGTAACTTGTCAATGAGGCATAAGTCTCTTGAACTTTTTTGAAGATTTGAGCCGGCGAGAGATCATCCCTGGTCGCCTCGTCCGCGAGAACCACCGACGTTGCACTACAAGCCAACAGAATGGCAACGCATAGCCGGCATAGCGCGGAATAACACCGTGAAAAACATTTTGCAGACAGTTTAGGTTTCATAAATCATCATCCTGGTTGCTCGTTTAATTTGTTTCTTTTGCCAGTTCCTGTTTCAGTTCCTGCCCGGCCTTCAGCCAGTCATTCAACGTCATCCCCGTTATGCCCCGGCGCGCGCGGTAAATCTCCTGGGCGCGGTGGCGAATTTGTTCGAAGTTGCGCGGCAACCGGGGGTCACCAGCGATGGTTGCGCTCCCACATTGTCTTGCGGGGAGAGTTTGACAAAACTGCTTCTTTGCGGCGCCCTGGTTGGGTGGCGGACCCGTCGGAGTTTTTTCGTCGCCGCTGGAATCCGGGCGCCGCAAAGTTATTGGTGCCTCAACTGCCATCGGGTTGCCGCGCGCGTCACAGTCGGTTGTGGCGATTTTCTCGTGCAAATCCTGTTTGTTGCAGTTGGCGTTCATATCATATTTCTCTTTCGGTTCGGCGGCTCGTGGTTATTCCGGTTTCGAGAGTTGCGAAATAGCGGAATGCACACGCTGGCGAGCACAGCAGAATTTTCGTTGCCTGGGGATCCTTCGCACCATCCTCCGACCGCGGAAGCCGGCAAAACCATTGGTTTTCAACAATCGGCCTCTGACACACGAAGCACGCCAGGGACATTCGAGCGTCCGATCTCGTAGCCAAACTTTGTCTGAAATCTTTCATGGAAATACTTTCAAAGCGCGCCTCCATCGGCATTTTCCTGTTCATGACCGGATACAGCGCAGCAAATCTGCAGGCAGCGCCGCTTCGGGGACTCCCTTGAACGGTGGACTCACAGTCACACGGCTGATCTTCGATGGATTGATTAGACCAATTCCGCCCGCCTCCAGGCGAAATGGAATGCCCGGCAAGTCGAAAAAATGAGCCAAAAACTGGCGTCGTTCCTGGATCGTTGCCCGATTTGTGGTTTCGATCTTCATGCGAATCATCCAGTCGCCGAGCGTGTGGATTTCCGCCAGCAACACTGTTTTATCTTTTGCCTCCGGCGATTTTTCGGTGTCGGCATCTTCGAGGAACGCCTCGCCGTTGACTTCAACAATGTCCAGCCAGTCGGGCGGCAGAGGCAGTGGAGGTGGCGATTCCGTATGAGCCCGAATCAGGTCAATGGTCCGGCTGGGAATGGCGCTGACGCTGTGTTCCGAAGCCAGCGTGAGCAAAGGCTGGCTGTACAGCCGGGGCGCAAGCAACTGCCGTAGCGTTTTGGCGGCGCTGGCCTCGTCATTTTGACAGAACTCCGTGCGCGATCCGTCTTCGGAGCAGATTACGAGCGTCAGGCCAAGGTTGGTTGTTGTCATAAGCTGATTTGGCTTGGTGAGGGCATTCAATTCGTGACCTGATTCTTTTGCCTCCACACGTCGCTGGGGTGGCCCCTCGTTCCAGGGGTTGGCAAGTCTCGCGTTCACGTCCGAGCTAAGAACGCCCTCGTCGGGTTCAGAATCTGTTTCATAAGGTGACAGTTCAGATCTCTTGGTTGGCGAGATGTCTTCATCCGCCAGTAGATTTACAATGGTGCTTTGTGTTTTCATTGGCCTGGTATTTTTGTTGAATGATTTTCCCGCGCGGGATGGTTGCGAAGGGAAGCGCCCGCCGGTGCGGCTGGATGGGGAGTTGTAACCGGTTGGCCCGGTGACATGGCCGCGATGCCTGGAACCTTACAGGCATCCACACGAAGGCACGGTTGGGCGCTTCCCCGAAGGGCTTCCTTACAAAGAAAATGCCTACAATCTGCTAGACCTGGAACATTCATGGTTATCTGCTGGCTGAACAATGAAGATTCGTTCGTCTGGGACAGTTTGCTGAAGGATTTAGTGTTCATGGTCAACTAACCGCGATCAGCGAAACCCGTTCATTTCGCTCGTTGCGCGTTATGCCGTTCGCATGGGGGTCAAGCATCGGCTCGCCATCCACGATGAACAGGTATTGGTGATGGCCGTGGTTCAACTCCAAACTCGCTATCCAGCTTCCGTCCGGCATCCGAAGCATTGGAGTGGCGGCAAGTTCCCACCCGTTAAAATCGCCGACAAGCCTCACGCTTTGGGCCTGCGGGGCAACACAGTAAAAGTTTACGTGGTGGCGCGTCCGTTTTGCCGAGTATCGTTCAGCGGGAGACTGATCACAGAGAGTGCTGTTCATGTTCATTTTGATGCCCTTTCTTTCGTGGAGGCCTGGCTGGAGCTGGTATCGCCTAGTCGGTTCAGCAGGTTCAAAATCGCTTCCTTGCTCGCAGTGCCGACGATGCGCAAGCAAGGCTTTCCCTCGACAAAACAGATCAGGGTTGGGACAGATTGAATTTCGTACCAAAGACTAAGGTCAAGACTGTCATCCGCATCGACCTTGACCACCTTCACTTTTCCTGCCCAGTCACGCGCCAGCTCTTGAAGAATAGAATCTATGACCTGGCAAGGCCGGCTCCAAGGGGCTCCGAAAACAACCAATACTGGCTGTTTGGATTTCAGCACTTCCGCCTCGAAACTCGCTGCGGTGAGGTGCAAGGTCTTTGTGATGTTTTCATTTGTGTTCATCTTTTCGTTTCTTTGTTCAACAGCAACAGGACTTTTGCACAGTCTGTGCCAGGAAGCCTGATGTTGATTAACACATTGAACAAAAACCACTTGCACGTTTGGCTGACTGGCTTGCCCCTGTTTCGAAAAATTGAATTGCCCGAAAAACCGTAATTTGCGATTTGCCCCGCACCAAGGGGGTCAATAAAATCCGGCTATGGAAAAAACCAGCGACAGGCGCTTCGATACAAACCGTGTGGTAGAAATGCTGCTGAATGTCGCCCAAGCTCGGTCGCTTGATTGCTTATGGATGCGGCGCCACTGGGCCGGGGAAGGAGTGTAGTTATGAAAATTCGAATAATGCCCCATTCTCGAGTTTCAAGCTTGAGTCCAGGCCGAATCGCCCTGGGTTACGCTGTGATCGCGATTCTATGGATCGCGTTCAGTAACGCGGTCGTAGTTTATTTGAAGCTGCCCCCGGCTGTGCAGACGATCAAGGGGACTGTCTTTGTCTTGGTGACCGCCTCGCTGCTGTATTTCACGATCCGGCGATTAGTCCAGGCCGTTCAACTAACCTCAGAGGCCCTGCGCGAGCAGGCGGATCTCCTCAATCTCACGCACGACACCGTTCTGGTCATGGATATGGACGGGGCGATCAAGTACTGGAATCATGGAGCCGAGGAGCAGTACGGCTGGAGCGCAGAGCAAGCGGTGGGCAAAGTTGTTCACGACCTGCTAAAGACAGTCCTCCCGGCACCGCTGGAGCAAATCAAAGCGGAGGTGACGCGTACAGGCCGATGGGAAGGCGAGCTTGTGCATACCAGGAAGGACGGAACCCAGGTGGTGGTGGCGAGCCGTTGGTCTTTGCAGCGCGACAAGGGGGGTGCGCCCGTTGCGATCCTGGAAACCAACAACGACATCACCGGGCGCAAGCGGGCGGAAGAGGCCCTGCGTCGTTTGAACCGCGAACTGCGCGCGATCAGCAACTGCAACCAGGTCCTCCTGCGCGCCACCGACGAGCAGAGCTTGCTCCAGGAAATCTGCCGGATCGTCTGTGAGGAGGCCGGTTACCGCGTGGCGTGGGTGGGCTATGCCGAACACGACGAGGCCAAAAGCGTGCGGCCTGTCGCGTTGACCGGAGCCGAGGTGGAGACTCTCGCAAACCTCGGCATTACCTGGGCCGACACCGAGCGTGGGCGCGGCCCTTGCGGAACGGCCATCCGGACCGGGAAAACTATCTGCATTAAGGATTACGCCACGGAGCCCCGAGGCGCGACATGGACCGGGTTCGCTTTGCAGCGCGGTTTTTGTTCCGCCATCGGCCTGCCGCTCAAGGACGAACATGCCAACGCCTTCGGCAGTCTTAACATTTATTCCGCACAGCCCAGTGCTTTTACGCCGGAAGAGATTCGGTTGCTCGAGGAACTGGCCGGCGACCTGGCGTTCGGCATCGTCACCTTGCGTTCCCGGGCCGCGCGCGAACAGGCGGAGCAGGAAGTCGCCCTGTTGAGTTTCGCCTTGGACAAGGTACGCGAAACCGCTCTTCTGATAGACGACACAGGTCGTTTTCATTACGTCAACGAGGAGGCCTGCCGCGTTCTGGGTTATACCCATGCGGAACTGCTCGACATGGGCGTATCAGATATTGATCCTGAATTCCCGGTGGAGCGTTGGACCGACCATTGGCGGGACCTCAAGGCGCAGCGGTCGCTGAGTTTCGAAGGCCGCCACCGAACGCGAGATGGCCGTGTTTTCCCGGTCGAGATCAGCGCGAATTATTTTGAATATGGAGGCCGGGCTTACAACCTGGCCCTTGTGCGGGATGTCACCGAGCGCAAGCGGGCCGAGGAAGCTCTGCGGCGCAGCGAAGCTTATTTGGCCGAAGGGCAAAGGCTGACTCACACGGGTTGTTGGGCATGGGATCCCCGCCGCGACACCATGCTGCACTGCTCTGAGGAAATTTTCCGGATTTATGGACTGGAGCCACAAGACCGTGTGCCGACCTTCGAACAGCTTATGCAGCGGGTCCACCCGGAGGATTGTGATAGGGTAAGAGA
This sequence comes from Limisphaerales bacterium, assembly GCA_052145735.1. Taxonomy (GTDB): domain Bacteria; phylum Verrucomicrobiota; class Verrucomicrobiia; order Limisphaerales; family UBA11358; genus UBA11358. The sequence continues at coordinate 24,546 of JBKQOA010000183.1, read as the reverse complement.
GCGCACTCTGGCGGGTATCCGCGAAAAAGCGGAGCACTTCCTCGATTACAGAATTGTGCTGCCTGACGGCACGCTGAAATACATTCAAAGTGTCCGCTGTCCCGTCCTGAACGAGGCCGGGGAGGTCGTTGAAGTGGTCGGCACATCAGTGGACGTGACGGAACAGAAGCGGGCGGAGCAGGCCTTGCGGGAGAGCGAGGCCAATCTCAACCGGGCGCAGGAGATCGCGCACATCGGGAGTTGGTATCTCGACATCGCCCGCAACCAACTCACCTGGTCAAACGAAGTATATCGCATATTTGACATGCCGAGAGGCACAGCTCTTACTTATGAAGCTTTTCTCGGTAGGATCTATCCCGAAGACCGGGAACATGTCGATCGCGCATGGGCAGCGGCCCTCCAGGGAGCAACCTATGACATCGAACACCGCATTTTGGTCGGGGACCAATTGAAATGGGTTCGGGAGAGGGCTGCAGTCGAATTCGATCCGCAGGGGAAGGTAGTCAGAGGAATTGGGACCGTGCAGGACGTCACTGAGCGCAAGCGGGCTCAGGAAGCCTTGCGGCTGTCCAACGCCTATAACCGCAGCCTCATCGAGGCCAGCCTGGATCCGCTGGTGACGATCGGGCCGGACGGAAAGATCGCAGACGTCAATACCGCGACCGAGGTCGCCACGGGTTGCTCACGCGGTGAACTGATTGACACCGATTTCTGCGATTACTTCACCGAGCTGGCACAAGCCCGTGCCAGCTACGAGCAGGTGTTCCGGGAAGGGGCGGTGCGGGATTATCCCTTGGAGCTGCGGCATAGGAGCGGACGTGTGATGTCGGTGTTGTACAATGCCTCGGTTTACCGGGACGAGTCGGGTCAGGTCATTGGCGTATTCGCCGCCGCTCGCGACATCACCGAGCGCAAGCGGGCGGAGGAAGAGGTGCGCAATACCGCCGCGCAGTGGCAGGCGACCTTTGACGCGGTGCAGGATTTGGTTTTGCTGCTCGACAAGGATTTCCGGATCTTGCGAGCCAACCGTGCAGCGGCGGAGTTCTTGGGGCTGCCGTTTGATAAAATCGTCGGGGGACACTGCTTCAATCTGATCCACGGGACGTCCGTGCCCCCTGCGGAATGCCCTCTCGCCAGAATGCGGCAATCTCGGAGGCATGAAGAAGAGGAGGTTCTGGCTGGAAAGGGAGGTCCTTGGTTGTCGGTTTCCGTTGACCCTGTATTTGACCAGAACGGCGAACTGACACATGTCGTCCACGTGGCGCGCGACATCACCGATCGCAAGCGCGCGGAGGTTGCACTGCGGAGAAGCGAGGCTTGTCTGGCCGAAGGGCAGCGGCTGAGCCACACGGGCAGTTGGGCCTGGAGCCCCGTCACTTTCCAGCCCTTGTACTGGTCTGAGGAAATGTCCCGGATCTTTGGCTTAAACCCGCAGGAAGGCATGCCAACCGTTGAAACATTCTGGCAACGAATCCACCCTGAGGATCGCGACCGTTTCCGTGAATTGCAGATGAAAGTGGCGCAGCAAAGCTTGGATTACGAGCATGATCACCGGATTGTGCTGCCCGATGGAACCGTCAAGCACATCCATGCGATCGGCCATCCGGTTCGCGACGAAGCCGGGAAACTCGTCGAATATGTCGGCACCGCGATGGATGTGACGGAACTCAAGCGCGCGGAGGATGCACTGCGGAGAAGTGAGGCTTGTCTGGCCGAAGGGCAGCGGCTGAGCCACACGGGCAGTTGGGCCTGGAACCCCGTCACCCTCGAGAGCTTATACTGGTCTGATGAAATGTTCCGGATCTATGGCTTAAACCCGCAGGAAGGCATACCAACCGCTGAAACATTCTGGCAACGAATCCACCCTGAGGATCTCGACCATGTCCGAGAATTGTTGATGAAAGTAGCGCATCAAAGCATGGATTACGAGCATGATCACCGGATTTTGCTGCCCGATGGAACCGTCAAGCACATCCATGCGATCGGCCATCCGGTTCTCGGTGAAAACGGACAGGTTGCGGAATACGTCGGGACGGCGGTCGATGTCACCGAGCGCAATCAAGCAGAAGAAAACCTCCGGAAAAGCGAACAACGGTACCGCCGCATCGTGGATACGGCGTCCGAGGGCATTTGGGAAGTCGATGAACAATTCAGGACCGTGTTGGTTAACCGACGCATGGCAGAAATGCTTGGGTACGAACCACAAGAAATGGCGGGCAGGAATCTTGGTGAGTTTCTGTTTGAGGATGACGAAGCCGACCTGCAATCGAAGATCGCAGACCGGCGCCAAGGGTTAACCGAGCGCTATGAACAGAAATACCGCCACAAGGATGGCCGCACCGTCTGGATGTATGTTTCGGCCACGTCCGTTCGGGATGCCGAGCATCGATTCATCGGGTCCTTCGCCATGCTGATGGACATCACCGAGCGCAAGCTGGCTGAGGACGAGCTGCGCAAGCACCGGGAACATCTGGAAGATCTGGTGAAGCAACGCACTGAAGAGTTGGCTGTGCTCAACCAGCTTGTCTATGGCTCTCTCGAATCGGGGGAGGTCGGCGCTTTGTGGATTGATTTTAAGGAACCAGACACTTTGCACGCCTTGGATAATACTGCCGGGATGCTGGGCCTGGAACCGGATCCAACTGGAGAAAAGACTTACAAGCTTAGTAACTGGACCAATTTGCTGGCGAATACAGCGGTCGCCTTCCCTGACCATGCACCGATCATCGAGGAAGCCAGGGAGCGGCTTCTCGGGGCTATCTCCGGGAAGTATAAGAACTATCGGGCCGTTTACCCTCTGGCAATGCCCGATGGTTCTCTCAAATGGATTGATGCGCGCGCCGAGATAGCCAAACGGGACGATTACGGCCAAGCCCTGTTGATGACCGGCACAATCATTGACATCACCAGGTTAAAGCAGGCCGAAGACGACCTGACGGAAGCCAAGACCCGGGCCGAAACCGCCAATCGCGCGAAGAGTACGTTCCTGGCCAACATGAGCCATGAGTTGCGCACCCCCCTTAACGCCGTGCTCGGTTTTTCCCGACTGCTCAAGAACGATCCGGACGTGACGCCGCACCAGCAGGAGACGTTGGATGTCGTTGTCCGGAGCGGCGAGCACCTGCTGAACTTAATCAACAATGTCCTGGACATGGCCAAGATCGAGTCCGGCCGGGTGGCTCTGAAGGAGTCCGAAGTTGACTTGAACCAGTTGCTGCACGAAATGCAGTCGCTCTTGGGAGTCGGGGCTGTGGAAAAGGGCCTCCGTTTCGCTTTGGAGCATGATCCCGATCTACCCCGGTTTGTTGCTGTGGACGCAGGCAAACTGCGCCAGGTATTGCTGAACCTGCTTGGCAACGCGATCAAGTACACGGATTCAGGCGGAGTGAAGCTCCGCGCCAGGCTCGCCAGTATCCAGGGGTCCGAAAAAGCCAAAGTGCGATTTGAGGTCGAGGACTCCGGGCCCGGCATAAGCCAGGAGGATTGCCAGCGCATCTTCTTTCCCTTCGTGCAATTGGGCGACCAGGCTCCCCTGCAAGCCGGGACTGGATTGGGGTTGGCCATTTGCAAACAATATGTCGAGCTCATGGGAGGCCAGATTGGCGTGACCAGCAAGCCAGGCAAGGGATCGGTGTTTTATTTCGAGATTCCAGTGAGCATCCTTCCGTCGGTGGCGGAGCGCGATGAGCTGGAGTATCGGCGCATTTTGGGATTGGCCGAAGGGCAGCCCCGTCACCGGCTCCTGATTGTTGAAGACCAGCCGGAGAACCGTCTGCTGCTGCGCAGGGTGTTGGAGCCGCTTGGTTTTGAGTTGCGCGAGGCCGCCAACGGACAGGAGGCCGTGGCACTGTTCGAGCAATGGCATCCCGACCTGATCTGGATGGATATTCGCATGCCGGTGATGGACGGGTTGGAAGCCGTCCGTCGAATTCGGGCGACCCAGGCTGGCGCCGATACCAAAATCATCGCGCTCACGGCTCACGCCTTGGAGGAAGAGAGAGAACCAATTATGGCAGCCGGCTGCGATGATCTCATGCGCAAGCCATTTCACGAACAAGAACTTTTCGGCGCCTTGGCCCGGCACCTGCGCCTGAAATTCATCTATGAAAAGGCGCCGCGTCAGGAAAAAACCCAGGAGGCGCCGGCGCTTGCCCTGCGCCCGGAGCAGTTGGATGCGCTGCCGGCGCAACTGCTGCGGGATTTGCGTCAGGCCGTCATCGAACTGGACACGGCTCGCACGCAAGCCCTCATCGAGCAGGTCACCGAGCGGGATGCTTCGCTGGGTCGGGCATTGAGCACGCTGGCCACGCAACTGGATTACAAACGCCTACTGAAATTGCTGAAAAGGGATCAGAAATTATGAGCGAAGACAAGAAAGCGACCTCAGCGCGGGAAGAGATTCTAGTGGTGGATGACACCCCCGCCAGCCTGCGTCTCCTATCGGAACTTCTGACCCAGCACGGCTACCGTGTCCGACCGGCCTCCGACGGCGCCTTGGTGCTGGAATCCGTCGCCGCCAGGACTCCAGACTTGATCCTGCTCGACATAAACATGCCTGGCATGGATGGCTATGAGGTGTGCCGGCGATTGAAGGCGGACGAGAAGAGCGGCCGCATCCCCGTTATTTTCATTAGCGCCTTTGGCGATACGCGCCAAAAAGTCACCGGTTTTGAAGCCGGCGGCATTGATTACATCACCAAACCCTTTGAGGCCGAAGAAGTGCTGGCGCGGGTCAGAACGCATTTGCGGCTGCGCCAGGCGGAAGAGGCTCTGCGGAACACCCAAAACACACTCGAACTCCGGGTCCAGGAACGCACGGCTGAACTCCAGGCCTCCAATCAAGCCCTGCGGGAGAGTGAAGAAAAAGCGCGCCGGGCCTTCGAGGAAATCGAGGTGCTCAAGTCTCAACTCGAATTGCACAACACTTATTTGCAGGAAGAGGTGGTGGAGGCCAAGGCTTTCGGCGATTTGGTCGGGCAAAGCGCCGCCTTGCGGCACATTGTCAGCCAGATTGACATGGTCGCCCCCACAGAAGCTTCGGTGCTCATTCTGGGTGAGACCGGAACGGGCAAAGAACTGGTGGCCCATGAAATCCACCGCCGCAGCGCTCGCAAAGATGGCCCGTTGGTTCGAGTCAATTGCGCCTCGATTCCACGGGAGTTGTTCGAAAGCGAATTATTTGGTCATGTGCGCGGTTCCTTCACTGGTGCCATCAGAGATCGGGCCGGACGCTTTGAAACCGCCGAGGGCGGAACCATTTTCCTGGATGAGGTGGGGGAAATTCCGTTGGATATTCAAAACAAGCTGCTGCGCATACTCCAGGAGAAGCGGTATGAACGGGTCGGTGACGACCGGACGCGCCGGGCGGATGTGCGCATTGTGGCCGCGACGAACCGTGATTTGAAGAAAGCTGTAGCCGCCGGCCGTTTTCGCGAAGATCTCTTTTACCGGCTGAATGTGTTTCCGATTCAGGCCCCGCCGCTCAGGGACCGAAAGGATGACATCCCGCTGCTGGCGAAACATTTTGTCGAGCTCTCAACCAGGGAATTGAAGTGCGCCAAACCCAGGCTGACCCGGGCAGCGGTGACAAAGCTCCAGAATTACGATTGGCCGGGCAATGTCCGTGAATTGCGCAACGTGATTGAGCGCGCTGTAATACTGGCCCGTGGCGCGGCTCTGGATTTTGACCTGCCCATTACCGGCCAATCCACACCCCTCGCTCGACCGAGTGCTCAGTCGGATTCTTCGGCCGGCAGCCCGGCGCAACCCAAGTTCCTCACCGAAGTCGAGCTTCAGCGCTTCGTACGTGACAACCTCTTGCTGGTGTTAGAGGCGGCCAATTGGAAAATCAGCGGACCCGATAGCGCCGCGGAACTTTTGGGCGTGAAGCCCACCACTTTACTTTCAAGAATGGACAAATGGGGCCTGAAGAAACCCGAGCGCGGACCATCCTGACTGAGTTCGAGTTGGTCTTCTGAGGATCTTCCTCTGGGGATGGGAACGCTTGATGACTTATTTGGGGGATTCGGGAGGCGGTGCTTGCGGAATCAAGCCGTCGGCCTCCTGGAGCAGGAGGCGGGCGAAGACCCACTCACGCCAGTTCCATGAGTCAAAGCCGCGGTTGAGACCACTTTGGATAAGGCTCCTTGCCTTGGCAAGCTCTGAGCGCGCAGTCGCATCGTCTCCAAGCTTGTGGAAAGACATGGCCAGGATGGTCCGATCATGGATCGTGGGGATGGCGATATACGTGCTGGTATCAAGGCTGCGCCGGCACCAGTCCACAGCTTGGGCATAATTACCGCGCCTGTATTCCAAGAGCCCTAGCACCATGAAATCCCATGAGGCAGGCGTGGTCATTCCCTCTTTGATTGGCCCGGCACTGGCCGAGGCGCGGTTTAACACTTGAACAAAAGGCTGCAGGCTGGCCATGAGAGCGTCGCCGTTAGGCAAGAGTAAACCTGTTTTCACGGCATATTGAGCCGTCGCTTCGTTAGTTGTACCTTTGAACCGGTTGAGGGCTGCGTCGCGCAGGCGCACGAAGCCGGTTTCATCCCCCAGCTTGAGCAAAGCCAGGGCTTCGTGGTAATAATCCCCTGAAGAATGCGGGTCGTCCGGTTGCTGGAACTGCAGAACATACTCGAAGCGGTTGCGTGCCTGCTCCCATTCGCCGCGTATGGCATGCCACTCGCCCAGCGCGCGATAGAGAGGTACGTCGGTATCTTTGGATGCATTGTTGGCATTGGACATCGAATCCAGAGTGTGATCACTCTGCGCCATCAGCTCATCGCACTCGTGCATCAGAAGATCCGCAATCATCCACTCGTGCCAAGGACCCTCAAGATCTTCGGGCGCCCCTGGGAACAATGTAGAGGGGGCGTTTTCGAATTTAAGGCCTTGTCGCGACCTGGCCTGGATCAAATCGAACGCTGCAGTCCAGTCCACCACCGCAGTCTGGTAATTACCCGACCGCCAGTTTGACAGAGCCTTGATCAAGGAAACAGTTGTGACTGCTGCGGGGTTGGCGTTATACACGGGGTAACTCTCGCAGTGATAGCACCAATACAGGGCTTTAGAAAAATGCCCCTCCCGATACTCCAGCAGAGCCAATACCTCCGACCATTGTGCCGCATGAAGTGGGTTTGGGCGCATCTCTTTGTCGTTGGGAAATCTTTTTTCGACCGCTTCCTCCCCGACGGTGAAAAGCTGCAGCATATTCGGATCGGGTGGCAGCAGCAGAGCGAGCTTGAAGGTGCAGTAATCTGAGGCGAGATTGGTCAGGCCGAGTTTGGCTGCTTCGGATCGTCTGAATGCCTCGTAGCCCTGCCGGTTTCCCGACTTGAGGAAGGCGACAGCCAATTTCAATTGATCCTCGGAAACCAAGTCTGGAGGATCGAGTTGGTTCACCTTGACGACCGATTCGAACCGGGCAACGGCTTCGGGCCACCAGCCATTGGCGGCGTGCCAATCACCTAAGGCCCGCAATTCGGAGGAAACCTCGATTGAAGGCTTGTTCAGAGGAAGGTCCGCCACAAGCTTATCGGCCTCCTCAAAACGGCGTTGTGTGACCAGCAGCGCCACATGAGACGCCTGTTCCCGCAATTCAGCCTCTCTCCTCAGCCGGGCCTCGGAACTGCGGGCCTCCCGCTCTTTAACGAACATCATTGTCGAAAAGATAGTGCCCAGGAACAAAGCCGTGACGGTCGCTGCTCCAAACAGGAACATCATTCGGTTTCTGCGCACGAGCTTCTGCAAGCGGTACAACCGGCTGGGTGGGCGAGCTAAAACGGCTTCCTGATGCAAGTAACGCTCGATGTCCATTGCCAGGGCGTTGGCGGTCTCATAACGGCGGGTTCGGTCCTTTTCCAGGCACTTCAACACAATCCAGTCCAAATCACCGTGGAGTTGAGACAAGAGCCGGGGAGTCTCTACGCGCCGCATCCTTGCCGTCTTGGTTAGTTCCTCATTGTTCAGCGTTTGGAGTTTTGCCGATGGACTCAGCGGCTCCTGCTCACAGACCGTGCGTCTCAATTCCTCTACCCCCACTTTCAACAAATCCGTGGTGTCAAAGGGAGTGCGCCCCGTCAGGATTTCGTAGAGCAATACCCCCAGGGAGTAAATGTCGCTGCGCGTGTCCAGGTTCAACCCGCTCCACTCCATCTGTTCGGGACTCATGTAGGCGGGAGTGCCCATCAATTGCGCATACGAGGTGAAGAGCGTTTTGTCCGTCAGGCGTTGCTCGGTGGCTTTGGCAATTCCGAAGTCAATCACTTTGGGAACCGGAACTCCGTCATGCATGGTGACCATGATGTTCGACGGCTTGAGGTCCCGATGGATGATTCCCTTTTGATGCGCATGCTGGACCGCGTTGCAGACCTGGATGAACAACTGCAGCCGTTCCTGCATGCTGACGCGGTTCTGGTCACAGTAATCTGTGATTTTGACGCCATAGACCAGTTCCATTACGAAGTAAGGCCGGCCGGTTTCGGTCGCGCCAGCATCCAGAACCCGCGCAATATTGGGGTGATCCATCAGGGCGAGTGCCTGGCGCTCGGCCTCGAACCGGGCGATCACATTCTTGGTATCCATCCCCAGCTTGATGATCTTCAGGGCCACCCGGCGGCGAATCGGCTGTTCCTGTTCCGCCATATAAACCACCCCGCATCCCCCTTCCCCAAGCTTTTGGAGTAACTTGTAGGGGCCGATGCACTTGGTCTCGGAGATCTCAGGCTCGACCGCCGATTCGGCCGCTGAAAGGACCTGGGCAGCATCGGCGGCCTCCGCCTCCAAGGCCGGAGCACAGTCTTTGAAGAAATCGCCGGCGCTTTGCGAAAGCGCCAATAACTTCTCAACCTGTTCGCGCAACGCCTTGTCGGCGCCGCAAGCCTGGTCCAGGAACTGACGACGTTGCTCCGGGTCGGCTATTTCCAGCGCCTCAACAAAAACCGCCTTTTCGCGCGGGACTCGTGTGCTCATTTGGGCATTAACCTCTTATGCGACAAACGCAGACCACTTTCGCCAAAATGTTGCAGAATTTTCGGCGTTCATGTGTGCTCGCTAATGTAGCGAAACAGCCTGGCCCTGGCATACGCCCACTCCCGGTCCAGCGTGCGCGACGCAAGCCCCAGAGTCTCAGCTATTTCCTCATTGTTCAAGCCCCCGAAGAATTTCAGCACGACAATACGCTCCAGTTCGGGATCTTCCACTTTTAGGCGCGCCAAGGCCTCGTCCACCAGCAAAACCTTGTCGTCGGGCGTCGTCTGAGCCAGTTCCAAATCCTCGATGTTCAACCGCGCCTGACCGCCGCCATGCTTGAGACGGGATTTGTGGCGTGCCCGCTCGATTAAAATGCGGCGCATCGCCTCCGCGGCGGCGCCGAAAAAATGCCCGCGGTTTTGCCACGTGCGGTCTCCATCGGCCACCAGCCGCAACCAGGCCTCATGTACCAACGCCGTCGGTTGAAGCGTTTGGCCGGACATTTCATGCGCCATTCGCGCCGCCGCTAAGCGCCTCAATTCGGCATACACCAGCGGAAGCAGCTTCTCGGCCGCGCCTTCTTCGCTGCGACCAATCGCCTGCAGGACCTGCGTGATTTCAGCAGTCTCAGGCATTATTTGCACCTTATACAACGGCATGCGCTAAAATGCAAGACCGGGGCGATTAAGCCAAGAGAACGTGCTAAAAGCTCCGGTCGATCCCGGGAATCAGAAAAAGGCCCAAGAATGTTGGCGAGCCTTGCAGGTTTCCGGCGCATTACAGGTCAAATGGAGACCTGTCTTCAACCTTTGGAACCAAACGGCCTGCAGCCGGGAGAGCAGCCGGGGTCATGGCAGGTGCCCGCGATCGAAGAATTCAATCGGTTGGCACGCCAAACCCACGACATGGTCGAGCAGGATTTCGCCGGAATTCTGCCGAACCCCGATGCCCCACTGGAACTCCAGAATACTGACTTGGAGGAGGCGGTGGTTAAGACCAGGGCTTTCGGTGAGCATGTCGGCCAAAGTGCGGCCCTGCGGCACATCGTGGGCCAGATTGACGTGGTCGCCCCCACCGACGCTTCGGTGCTCATCCTCGGCGAAACCGGAACGGGCAAAGAATTGGTCGCCCATGAAATCCACCGCCGCAGCGCACGCAAAGATGGCCCGTTGGTTCGAGTCAATTGCGCCTCCATTCCACGGGAGTTGTTCGAAAGCGAGTTTTTTGGCCATGTCAGGGGGGCTTTCACCGGGGCGCTGAGGGATCGGGCCGGACGCTTTGAAACGGCCGAGGGCGGAACCATTTTCCTGGATGAGATCGGGGAAATTCCGTTGGACATCCAGAACAAGCTGCTGCGCGTTTTGCAGGAGAAACGGTATGAACGTGTCGGTGACGACCGAACACGCCGGGCGGATGTGCGCATTGTGGCCGCGACGAACCGGGATTTGAAGAAAGCCGTGGCCGCCGGCCGTTTTCGCGAAGATCTCTTTTACCGGCTGAATGTGTTTCCGATTCAGGTTCCGCCACTCCGGGAGCGAATGGATGACATCCCACTGTTGGCGAAACATTTTGTCGCTCTCTCGACAAAGGAATTGAAGTGCGCCAAGCCCCGACTGACGAGGGCTGCGGTCGCACAGCTCCAGAGTTACGATTGGCCGGGCAATGTCCGTGAATTGCGCAACGTGGTTGAGCGCGCTGTCATTTTGGCCCGTGGCGCGGCTCTGGATTTTGACCTGCCCATCACCGGCCAATCCGCGCCTCTCGCCCGACCGAGTGCTCGGTCGGATTCTTCGGCTGGTAGCCCGGCGCAGCCCAAATTCCTCACTGAAGTCGAGCTTCAACGCTTCACACGTGACAACCTCTTGCGGGTGTTAGAGGCGGCCAATTGGAAAATCAGCGGACCCGATAGCGCGGCGGAACTTTTAGGAGTGAAGCCCACCACTTTGCTTTCAAGAATGGACAAATGGGGCCTGAAGAAACCCGAGCGCGAACTGAATTAGACTGACCTGGTTCGCGACCATTTATATCACTTATTGGCCGAGCCCATGTCCACTGTGGCGATCAGTACCACCACCGAACGAGGTCCGGCGCGATACGTTCGCCCCGCAACCACAGGCGCGGCCGGCCAATCCTGGATGTCGTCGGGGGATTCGAGTGACGTATCAATCCATCGGCGCCAGGGATGGCCGGCGGCGTGCATTTCTGCCGGCAACTCGAAATCGAGCGGTTCCCAGTAAGCGTTGAAGATGATGTAAAATGACAGGTTCTCTTCCGGCAATTCGGCACTAAATGCCAAGCCATGCGATTGCTGGCTCCAGTCGGGTTGGTGAAGCTTGACGCCATGCCAGGCCTTGCGGGCACCGCGCAGGAGTTGGTTCAAACTCCGTCTTGGGCGCTCAGTGTCCATTTTGCGCAAGGCGCGGCGCGCCGCCAGGAGCTCGACGAACCGGTGGAGGCCGGCGTGCTGCCGCACCAGGTTCCAGTCGAACCAACTGGTTTCATTATCCTGGCAGTAGGCGTTGTTGTTCCCGCGCTGGCTGCGCCGCACTTCGTCGCCCATCAAGAGCATGGGCACGCCCAACGAAAGAAGGGTCGCGGCCAGTAAGTTCTTAATCTGGCGCTCGCGCAGGCTTTCAATGGCGGGATCATCGCTGGGGCCTTCCACCCCGCAATTCCAACTTCGGTTATCATTTGCCCCATCGCGATTGTCCTCGCCGTTAGGCTCGTTGTGCTTCTGGTCATACGACACCAGGTCATTCAGGGTGAACCCGTCGTGGCAGGTGACGTAGTTCACGCTCTGCTCGGCCTCCCGCTCTTTGTGCCCGTAAATCTCGGGACTGCCGAGCAACCGGTCGGCGAACCGACTGACAAAGCCGTCTTCCCCCCGAAAGAAACTCCGCACATCATCGCGGAAGCGGCCGTTCCATTCCTTCCAACTGTCGCCGATGAAACTGCCGACCTGGTAAAGGCCGGCGGCATCCCAGGCCTCCGCAATCAGTTTGGTTCCGGCCAAAACCGGGTCGGATTCGATGTCCCACAACACGGGAGGGTTGGGCATGACCTGGCCCGAAGGATCGCGCGCGAGGATCGAGGCAAGATCGAAGCGAAAGCCATCCACGTGCATCGTTTCCACCCAGTAGCGCAGGCTGTCCACGATGAGCCGCCGAACGATGGGGTGGTTGGCGTTGAGCGTGTTGCCCGTGCCGCTGAAATTCGCGTAACGGGCCTGCTCGGCTTCGAGGAGGTAATAAATGGAATTATCCAGACCGCGCAGGCTGATCGTGGGGCCGGTGTGGTCCACTTCGGCCGTGTGATTGAAGACCACATCCAGAATGACCTCCAACCCTTCCCGATGCAGGGCCTTGACCATGTCCCGAAACTCATCTATCGGCCCGAGCGGGTCCCGCCGCGAGCTGTAGGCTTGATGAGGCGCGAAGAATGAAACCGGCGCGTAGCCCCAATAGTTAACCTTGCCCGGCGGACAAGCCTGGGGGTCAAACTGGAAAACCGGCAGCAACTCGACCGCCGTAACCCCGAGTTGTTTCAAATAGGGAATCTTCTCGATCAGGCCGGCATACGTTCCACGCAAATTTTCCTTCAGGCCGGAGCTCGGATGCCGGGTGAAGCCCCGGACGTGCATCTCATAGATGATGGTCCTCGAAGATGGTCGTTTCAGCGGAGCGTCGCCTTCCCAATCATAGGTGGAAGGATCCACGATCACGCTCTTCATCGCCGTGGCGCAGTTGTCTCCCGGGTGGCGGGCGGCCTCGCGGGAATAGCCCCCAGGGACCGCGACGCCGCATCCATAGGGGTCGAGCAGGACCTTGTTGGCATCGAAGCGCATGCCGCTGGCGGGGTCGAACTGCCCGCGCGCCCGATAGCCATAAAGCTGGCCCGGCTGTATTTCCGGGACAAAGGCGTGCCAATAGTGATAGCTTCGGCTAATCACTGGATCCAACGGGATCACGTGGGATGGCCGCGGATCGTCCTCCCGTTCGAAGAGCAACAACTCTATCGCCGCGGCGTTGCGCGAGAAGACACTGAAGTTAACGCCGCCATTGACGATCGTGGCGCCCAGAGGCGAACTTTGTCCGGGGGTTACGGTAGGGCGCATCGCGGTGTGGGCAATCTGGATTTATTTGCGCGAAGTGTCAACGCCTCCGCCGAGCTATTCGTTCAATCCCCAATGCAGGTATGCGTCCGATGCCGCCGGCGATGAACGCCGCGTTCTGCTCGTGCCGGCAGACAATCGTCTTTATTTTTGAATCCAGCAGCGAGTCGAACACCTTGTCAACCTTTGCGCCGGGAAGGTAGTCACCTAATTTGGATTGGCCTTTCTAAGGCGGGGGCTTGTTTTTACCGCGTTTGGCATGAAATTGAGGGATGTCGGTATGGTAAATCAGCTTATTTTCCGAAAACGAACACGCCGGGATATGGATTGTTGTCGAAATTTATCCAGTCTTCATTACCTTTCACTTTTTGTGGCAGGATAGGAAATTGTATAGTTGTTGAATTAACAGTTAGCACTACCACCCCACCAGCAATTTCAGTGTCACGGTGCAGAAAAGAGGTTTTAATTGAAATTGCATCCCATTCTTTAGCGTTTCTCACAATTGAATTAGGAGCAAAAAAAGTGGCCGGCCATTGGTTAAATTTTAAAGACCACCAATTGGGACTGAACCTGAACCAATCTGAACAGAGTAAAATATGCCTTTGCGCATCAATTCCAGATGTTTTTTGTTCAAAGTGGCGAAGTTGCAGAAACACATTTCCGGGGAATAAAATTCCATTAGTGTTTACATCGTTTGTTCCTGCTGTTGCTAACGAAACCAATGCTGTCACAGATGCAATCGGTTGGTTTAAGGGGTCAGCTTTAGCGACATTGGTGCTGGTTTGCGCTATCTGTTCGGCGGTTTGCCTTTCCACTAATTCGTCTTTCGCAGCTACCGCGAACCCGATTCCTATTTCCATGAGGATTCCAAACATCACAAATTTTTCCCCTAACTTCTTTTTTGAATTTTGCCACCTAAGATCATCCAAATTTGGATACCACGGTTTTTCCGTCGAATACTCCAGCCAAAGCCCGAAAAGCACGATTATTCCGCCAAAGGAAGCTGCAACTGGCCAACCCCACGATAATGAAGGTTGGGACGAAGCAACGAGAGCTAAAATCATTTTCAAATGGGCTGTTTGCGGTTCGATTGTGGTTTTAACTGGGCTTGCGCTTATTTTTGACCTAATTCGCAGAGACCGAAAATAATTTTTGCAGTTTTCAAAATGCGTGCAACTTTCAAATCAGTTTGGGTGCGTAGGTTAATCGGCAAACCTGGCGTTCCTTACAATCGCAGATTGCGAGTCCGAGGCTCGCCGCATCCACAAGGTTTATGCACTCGCTTTACCACCGCCAGCGGCCCAAAGCAACGCTTTACGCGCCCATTGGGACTGAGACAGGCCGGAACCCCCAATGGCCCGGTCTATCAATTTGCGCTCGTCCTGAGCCAATCTAACCGATATTCCGGGCACTTTAGCCCTTGTTTTAGGTACTTTTGGCCTTCCAACTCGTTTGCTCATAAAATAATTGATGTAATCCAAATATAATCGTTGACACCAGCATATATTCGTATTACATTTATGTCAACAAAAGAAACGATATGGCAAACATCCTCAAAACCGAAAAGAAAGTGGCCGTGGTTTCCATGCTGGCCGAAGGCAGCAGCATGGCTTCCATTGCGAGAATAACCGGCATTCATCCTGACACCATCATGCGTCTTGCGGTGCGGATTGGACAGGCTTGCGCCAAAATTCAAAACGAGAAAATGCGCGGCCTGAATTGTAAGCAAATCGAAGTTGATGAGATTTGGGGATTCGTCGGCGCGAAGCGCAATAACGCCAAACGCGCCGGCGCTTATGGCGATGTCTGGACATTCATCGCATTGGATGCGGACAGCAAGCTGATTCCGTCTTTCGTTGTCGGCAAGCGCGACTTGTATCATGCCCGTGCCTTCATGGAAGATTTGGCTGGCCGTCTTTCCCGTCGCGTCCAGCTTACGAGTGATGCCCTGAACGCCTATCCCGAAGCAGTTCAAAGCGGATTTGGCAGCGAGATTGATTACGGGCAACTCGTAAAAACCTACGGGGTCGTCAACCTCAACAAAGACGCGGCCAGTAGGTATTCGCCAGCAGAAGTCATTAAAACCGAACGCACGGTCATCAATGGAATGCCGGACGTGCGCCGTATTACGACAAGCCATGTCGAGAAGCAGAATCACACGCTGCGGATGCACTGCCGCCGCCTCACCCGTCTCACTAACGCTTTCAGCAAAAAGTTTGAAAACTTTCAAGCTGCGGTTGCCCTGAATTTCGCATATTACAACTTTTGCAAAACCCACAAGTCTTTGCGTATGACGCCCGCGCAGGCCGCAGGCATCGAAAGCAGCGCGTGGACGGTGGAAGAACTGGTTAAACGCTGTGGCGAATAAAACATACATCGAACGATTACAGCAGGTCATCTTTCACTTGCACAAGGCCGACGCCAAGCACATCAGCTCCGTGCCAGTGGAAGAAGTGTTTCGCGGCAAGACGCTCTGGAAGGGCGATGTTGAAGTTTTCGATCTGACGGGCCATCCCAAGGCCAAACGCTGTTACGGCTGGACCTATGGCGAGCCGGAGGAATTTATCACCGTCCTGGAACTACCGCCGGTCACAGACGCGCAAAGCGCGGTGAAGGTTGGAGTCTCGTATCAAATCAGAAAGGCGAGGGGAAAATGAGGGCGGCGGATTTCAAATTAGGTGACTACCGCCGGGAATGCCGAAGACATATTTGACACCTTGCACTTCCAAACTTTTCACGAGCAATTCAGCCCCGGTTTGTGGCCTGATACTTGTAGTTGTGCTCATTTTTCTCTCCTTCCGCTGTGGAGAGATCCGCCGTGGGATCCCGCCGGAGATTGGCTTTCAGAAAATCCTCGGTCTCCGGCAAGGCAACGCGATAGTCGCCTTCGCGCTGGATTTGCAGCCGCAAATTCCTGCCGCGACATTGGAGGAGATGGCCGCCCTTTTTGCGGTCATCCGAAATGAAGTGCAGATGATAGCCCGGAACATTCAACATCTTCGCGTATTCGGGAGTCCAAAAGCCTACGAGCGTTCCCGAAATATCATGGAACTCAAACTCCGGTTGCACCGCCGCCGCTCTGACCAGCGGCACGCCTTCGCGAGTCTTGCACATAGCGCGCGTGCGGATATAGTCGAAACGTCCGTCCACCCGCAGGGCAAAGAACAAATTGTCTGATTTGCGATGCCGGTCGAAACGAAAACAAAGTGCCTGTAGACTCGCGCATAGCTCCAGAAAAGCGGTTGCTTCCGGGGAAAATTTCGTCACCACCGCGAACGGCGCGAGCATGGCATCGTCACACTTGCGGACGGAACCGTCCGCGCACACCTGAAA
The DNA here is from genome assembly GCA_052145735.1 of Limisphaerales bacterium. Taxonomy (GTDB): domain Bacteria; phylum Verrucomicrobiota; class Verrucomicrobiia; order Limisphaerales; family UBA11358; genus UBA11358. Next base: position 8,129 of record JBKQOA010000183.1, on the reverse strand, counting down.
AACATCGCCGTCCACAACCACCATTTCGCCGTCGAGATTTTCAAACGTGCCCAGACCAAGATCACCGTGCTGGCGCAACATTTTAACTCGCACAGCGCCTTGATAAATTCCCTCGACCAAAGCCGTGGAAGTGGAGACCTGATATAAAGTGTGCTGAGAAATTCCAAGGTATTCGGCCAAGGCGCGGTTGACCACGTGCGGCAGCGGTTCATGCGTTCGTTCGATGTGATTATGAAGCGCATCCCAGAGGCCGGATGAAATTCCTGTTTGGAGATTTTTCATAAATGGATTTTGTTTCATGCCATGAGTCAAACCGTCAGACCGCGCGCGCCTTGCGCGCCGTGGAAGTGCGCTGTGCATTGCGTGATGGCGACCCCAGAGCGCGCGACCACTTGCGGATGAACTCGCCAAGGTCGCGCGCGCAGGGAATCAACTTCTCGATGCCGATGCTATCACTTCGTTTCTAACTTGGCTCATTCGATAGTCCTCCTGTGGTTTCCTGCCTTGGTCCCAACGACCGTCACGCGCGATTTTCGCTCCGCACCAAAGGATTGCAAATTTTTCTTGTCATGCACTGGCACTGCTCACCGCCGAACGGCGTGTAAATCGTTCGCAACAGCCTTTTCAAATTGCCTGCGCCAGCCGCTTGCGTTCTTCGATCACTGCGACCTGACCCGAGACCGCCTGGTCTCCGGGCCGAAGGCCATTTGGTTCCAAAGGTCCAAAACGTATGTCCATGCCTCCAGTAATGCGCCAAAACGCATCAAGATTCGCCAAAATTTTTGGCCCGCATTCAGGACGGCCAGGTCGGCGTTCAATTGAATCTTGCCAGACTGCGGCCTGCGCGATGCGGCGCAACAGGTCGCGTTCGACTTCGGTGAACGCCGTTCCTTTGTTGAACGTGGACCGATCGAGCAAGTCAAGGCCAGTCAAATCGGTTTCAGCGATGGTCTCATTATTTAGACGCGGACAGTCATGCTTTTCTATGACAATTAAAATAATTTTCACACGCTTGCGGCTCGGATGCCGATTTCTGCGAGCAACGACTTCACGCCATTCCAAGTGATCCCCACGCCGATGCACATCATAATGAACGCCGACAGACGCAGCATCATAATAGTGCCGGTCTGTCCGATTCGCCGGCACACCGGTTCAGCGTAACGATAATTCAATAAAATCGTCAGCGCGAGGATGCTGGCACCGATAATGGCGGCGAGGAACTTGATCAGAATGTGTTCCAACGTGTTCGCGTGGTTCGCGCCCACCGTAATCGCCACGGCAATCACTCCGGCGTCAACGCTCAACGGCATCGTCAGCGGATAAAAGGCCCGCCCTAGCGCGACCATTCGGGCATTTTTCGGATCGTCGGCCAAGGTGGTTGGTTTTGGTTCTACGGTCAAAACATTCCAGCCGAGCGCGCAAACAACGGCACCGCCGGCCACCTGCACCACCGGTATCGAAAGGCCGAACACTCGCAGCACGAACGAACCCAGCAACATCGAACCCAGCAACAGGCCGAAGGAATAGAGCGCGATGCGCCTGGCCAGTTCGGCGCGGGTTGCGTGGTCGCAGCCGGAGGTCATGGCCAGAAAAATGGGGGCGTCACCAAGCGGATTGACCACAGGCAACAGCGCGGCGACTATCAGCAAGATCGCGCTGATAAGTTGGGCGAAGTCGGGCCAAATCATGGCGTTCAGATAGCAGCGCGCCGCTGCTTTGGCAAGTAGTGACAAATGGCGAAACTATCGTTTTCGCCAACCCCGTTTTGCAGGGCGAGGCAGTATATTTCCTTGGCAACATTGGTCAAGGGCATGGCCACGCTGGTTGCCAATCGTGGGTGGAAGCATCCAAAAGCACGCATGACTACCCGGGGTGACCTTTCCAATTGTTTTCAAGCAACTGGCACGGCCGTGCGGCACTCGCAATTTTCAATGGAGGCCGCAAGGTTTCTTCCCCGCAACAGTTCTTTAGCAACTGCCACGACCTGGTTCGGTTCGAAGCCGAACTCTTTTTGAAGTTCTTTGAGCGGCGCTGAAGCTCCGAAAGTGTGCATGCCGATGATCCTGCCCTTCACGCCGACATATCGCTCCCAACCGAAGGTCGAGGCCTGTTCCACGGCGACTCGCGCCTCGACCTCTGGCGGTAGGACACTATTCTGGTAATCCCGAGTCTGATGCTCGAAAATATCCCAGGAGGGCATCGAAACCACCCGTGACCGGACGCCTTCAGTCAGCAGTTTCTCGTGCGCCTGGACAGCGAGAATCAACTCGCTCCCGGACGCGATCAGAATGACCTCGGGTTTGCCGTCCGGCGCGTCGGCCAGAACATAAGCGCCTTGTGCCACGCCCGATGCCGGCGCGTACCTGCTTCGGTCCAAGGTAGGCAACGGTTGGCGCGAAAGGACAAGGACTGTAGGTTTGTGGCGCAACTTCATAATATACCGGTAGGCTTCCACAACCTCATTAGCGTCCCCGGGTCGCAGCGTGACCAGCCCGGGGATGGCACGAAGGGAGGCCAGATGCTCGACGGGTTGGTGGGTCGGGCCGTCTTCGCCGTCGCCCATGGCATCATGCGAGAAGATGAGAAGCGTGGGCAGTTCCATCAGGGCCGAGAGCCGGATGACCGGGCGCGCATAGTCAATAAAGACAAAGAAGGAAGCGCCAAAGCCGCGTAGCTTCGAGAGCGACAGACCATTGACGATGGCGCCCATCGCATGTTCGCGGATCCCGAAGTGCATGTTCCGGCCGCCTGGATTACTGGCTTGCAAGTGACCTGCGCCCTCAAAGGTCAGCGTGGTTTTGTTCGATGGCCCAAGGTCCGCGGAGCCGCCGATGAGCCAGGGGATATTCTGCGCCAGGACGTTCAAAACTTTGCCGGAGGCTTCACGGCCCGCCAATCCTTTCGGATCGGCTGGAAACACGGGGAGGTTCCCGTCCCAGCCCTTGGGCAACTCGCGCCGTTGCATCAATTCGATCTCGGCAGCCAGCTCCGGGAACTTGCTTCGATAGGCCGAGAAGAGTGCCAGCCACTCACGGCGGGCCGCATTGCCGCGCGTGCCAATTCCCGCGGCGAAATGAGCATAAACTTCGTCCGGCACGAGAAACTTCGCATCTTCGGGCCAGCCGTAACTGCGCTTGGTCAGGCAGACTTCCTCCTCGCCCAAAGGTTCTCCGTGGGCCTCCGAAGTGTCCTGCTTGTGGGGAGAGCCGTAGCCGATGTGACTGTCCAGGATAATGAACGTAGGCCGGCCTTTGGTCTGGCGAAAAATCTGGAGCGCTCGTTCGATTCGGGCCACGTCATTGGCATCGCCGACTCGCAAGACGTTCCAGCCGTAAGCGAGGAAACGTGCCGCCACATCCTCGGTAAAGGTGATGTTGGTGTTGCCTTCGATGGTGATGTGGTTGTTGTCGAAAACCCAGCAGAGATTATCGAGACCCAAGTGGCCGGCGAGCGAGGCCGCCTCTGAAGAAATACCCTCCATCATGCAGCCGTCGCCGCAGATGGCATACACGTTGTAATTAAACAGGTCGAACCCGGGCCGGTTGTAACGGTTGGCGAGCCATTTTTGAGCAATGGCCATACCAACCGAAGTGGCCACGCCTTGCCCGAGCGGGCCGGTGGTGGTCTCCACACCGGAAACCCACCGGTACTCGGGGTGGCCGGGCGCCTTGCTGCCGAGTTGACGGAACCGGCGAATGTCGTCCAGCGTCACCGCCGGTTCGCCCAACCGCTCGTAGTCGGCATCCACCGCATGGACTCCGGTGAGGTGGAGAATGGACCAGAGCAGCATCGAGGCGTGTCCGTTGGAGAGCACAAACCGGTCGCGGTTGGGCCAGATAGGGTCCTGCGGATCGTATTGCAGCACCCGGTTCCAAATCGTGTAAATCAACGGCGCCAGCGCCATCGGCGTGCCCGGATGGCCGGATTTGGCCTGCTGCACGGCATCAATGGAAAGCGTGCGAATCGTGTTAATCGCCAGTTGAATTATGTTTTCGTTGTTCATTGGATTCGCCTTGGATTATTTCGCTTTCTCCAGAGCGGCGACTTTACCGAGCCGCCGCAGGTGTCTTTCAGCCTGGCTGAACTCCGCCGCGAGGAACGTTTGAACCAGATCCCACGCAACGGCTGGGCCGACCGTCCGGCCGCCCATGCACAGGATGTTCATGTGGTCATCCTCAACTCCCTGCCGCGCCGAGAAGTGATCGTGAATCAGGGAGGCGCGGACGCCTAGAATCTTGTTCGCGCAAACCGAAGCCCCCACGCCACTGCCGCAAATCGCGATACCGCGCGCCACCTGGCCGGAGGCCACAGCCTTGGCCAGCGGCGTGACATAGTCGGGGTAATCGTCATCGGCTTGAAGTTTGTGGGCGCCAAAGTCAACCACTTCGTGGCCCGCGCCGCAAAGCTGGGCAACCAACTCTTCTTTTAGACCAAAGCCGCCGTGGTCGGTGGCAATTCCAACTTTCATTATCTTTCTTTCACTTTATGGCTTCCCTCAGCCGCCTCATCGCCGTTTCGATCCCCTGACTACAGCCAAAGATCGAGGTGCCGGCTACTAAAACGTTCGCGCCTGCTGCCACGCCGAGTGGAGCCGTTGTCTCATCAATCCCGCCATCCAGTTCGAGTTCGCATTCAGGCCTTACTTGCTGAATCATGCGCCGCACGCGTTGGATCTTCGCCAAGGTCGAATGGATAAAATACTGATGCCCGAATCCCGGGTTCACCGTCATGACCAACACGAGGTCCAGGTCGGGCAGCACCTCCTCCAGCACCGACGCCGGGGTCGCGGGGTTGATGGCCAACCCGATCCTTTTTCCCAGGTCTTTAACCCGGTGAATCGTCCGGTGCAGGTTGTTGTTGCCCTCCCAATGCACGATGAACGAGTCAGAACCGGCCTCAACGAATTCATCGAAGAAGAAGTCCGGGTCGGAAATCATCAGATGCGTTTCCAGAGGCAAGCGCGTCACCTGCCGGAGCGATCTGACGACCGGCGCGCCCATCGAAATGTTGGGCACGAAATGTCCATCCATCACATCCACGTGAATGCGGTCGGCGCCAGAGCGTTCAGCTTCGGCCACTTGCTCGCCCAAGCGGGCGAAATTGGCGGCGAGGATTGAAGGGGCAATTTTGACGGCGTTTTGAGTCATGGGAGCTTGGTTCAGTTGGTTTACGCGCCAGATTCCACACCGTTCGCCTGGGCTGTGGTTCGCTTCCTTGGTTCCTGCTTCACGGAGGAGGCCTCGAAGATGCTCTGAACGGCGCCGTCCAGAAGGGCGTTGAACGCGGCATCGGATTGCTGCGCTGTCAATCCCTCGACCAAAGCCCGCGAAAAACTCGCGACGACCCCGTGATTCCGGCGCAGCCGCGCGTTGGCTTCGTCACGCGAGTAACCTCCCGACAACGCAAGCACCCTCACCACCTTGGGATGCCTTACGCAATCGGCATACAAATCGTCCTGCTCCGGCAGCGTAAGCTTGAGGAAGAGCAGTTGTCCGGGAGGGAGCCGGTCGAGCTTTTCGAGTATAAAGACTTTAAGGAAGGCCTCGGCTTTGGCTTTCTCCAGGCAATGAATATCCACCTCCGGTTCGACGATGGGCACCAGGCCCGCTGCGAGAATTTGCGCGGCCACCTCGAACTGTTGATCAACGATGTCTCTGATTCCAGCCAGGTTGACCTTGTTGATCACCGAACGCATCTTGGTGCCGAAAATGCCCTTGGCTTTGGCTTTTTTGAGCAACGCAGCGAGTTGAGGCATGGGTTTCATCAAGCGCACCCCGTTTTTCTCCTCCACAAGGCCGTTGTCCACTTTCAGGAATGGGACGATTCGTTTCATGGTCCAAAGATAATCCGCCATGGGCACTCCTTGGATGTCCCGATCCATGGTGTTCTCGAAGAGGATCGCGCCAAGAATCCTTTCGCCGTTGAAGCTGGGGCTGGAGATGATGCGGGTGCGCATCCGGTGCACAATCGCAAACATCTCATCTTCGTCGGACCAGGATCCCTCTTTGATGCCATAGGCAGCTAATGCTTTGGGCGTGCTGCCACCGCTCTGATCCAGCGCGGCCACAAAGCCGGGCTGATGTTTCATTTTCTGCAGTTGTTGTTCGTTGAAGCCAAGTGCATTCATAGTGTTTTCTTTAATCTCCAGTAACGCCGGATGAGGTTGTTGGTCGAGCTGTCATGGTCGAGCTTTGGTTCCACGATACTTTCCAATTCGGGAATAATCCGTTGCGCCAGAACCTTGCCCAGTTCGACGCCCCACTGGTCGAACGGGTCGACTTCCCAAATGGCGCCCTGGGTAAACACGATGTGTTCGTACAGGGCTATCAACTTGCCCAGGATCTCGGGGCTGAGCCTCTCAGCAAGGATGGTGTTCGAAGGCCGGTTGCCCTCGAACACCCGGTGAGGGACCAGCCAGTCCGGCGTGCCGTCAGCTTTGACCTGCTCGGCAGTCTTGCCAAAGGCGAGTGCCTCGGCCTGGGCAAACACATTGGCCAGAAGCATATTATGATGCGGGCCCAGCGGGGTCAGTGCGTTGGCAAACGCAATGAAGTCGCACGGAATGAGCCTGGTTCCCTGGTGAATCAGTTGATAAAAGGAATGCTGCCCGTTGGTGCCGGGTTCGCCCCAATAAATGGGGCTGGTGTCGTAGTCCACCGTTCGCCCGTCCAGCGTTACGTGTTTGCCGTTGCTCTCCATGGTCAACTGCTGAAGGTAGGCCGGAAACCGCTTCAAGTATTGCTCGTAGGGAAGAACCGCCACCGTTTGCGCCCCAAAGAAATCGTTATACCAAATGGACAGAAGGCCCATGAGCACCGCCAGATTCCGCTCGAATGGGGTCGTGCGGAAGTGTTCGTCCATTTCATGGAAGCCGGCGAGCATCGCGCGGAAGTTGGCCGGGCCGATGGCGATCATGGTCGAAAGGCCGATGGCAGAGTCCATGGAGTAACGACCTCCGACCCAGTCCCAGAAGCCGAACATGTTGTCGGTGTTGATGCCGAAGTCAGCGACCTTTTTTGCGTTGGTCGAGACGGCAACAAAATGGCTGGCGATGGCCTTGGGGTTTTCGCCCAGTCCTTGCAATACCCAAACGCGCGCGCTTTGGGCATTGGTCATGGTCTCCAGGGTCGTGAAGGTTTTCGAGGAGACGATGAAGAGCGTTTCGGCTGGATCGAGGTCGCGGGTGGCTTCGACAAAATCAATCCCGTCCACATTGGAAACAAACCGGAAGACCATGTTGCGCATGCTGTAGTGCCGCAGCGCTTCGTAGGCCATGACCGGACCGAGGTCTGAGCCGCCAATGCCGATGTTGACGACATTACGAATCCGTTTGCCCGTGTGGCCCTTCCATGCGCCGTTGCGGACCCGCTCCGCAAAGTCCGCCATGCGCTCCAACACTTCATGGACCTCTGGCACGACGTTCTTGCCATCCACCAGGATGCTGGCCTCTTTGGGCGCCCGCAGCGCGACGTGCAGCACCGCTCGCTTTTCGGTGACGTTGATCTTCTCACCCCGGAACATGGCGTCGATCCGCTCCCGCAGTCCGGACTCGGTTGCCAGTCGAAAGAGCAACTCCAGGGTTTCGTCAGTGATGCGGTTTTTCGAGTAATCCAGATAGAGTCCCAAAGCCTCCAAGGTCATCCGCTCGCCGCGTTTTGGGTCCTGCGCGAATAAGTCACGCAGGTGCAAGTTGCGCACGTGGTTGAGGTGTGCCGCCAAAGCGCTCCAGGCCTTGCGCCTCGTCAAAGGTTGAACCTTAGTTGGCAGAGTTGGCATGATGCTTTTCTTTCTGTGAACGTTGCCTTGGTCTCTTAAGCCGCCCGTTTGAGCGCGTTGCTCCTGGCGGCAATCACCGCAAGCAATTCCTCCCAGGACTTCACAAAGGCTTTGGCGCCTTCGACCTGGAGTTGAGCCGCCAGCGCTTCCAGTTTGACACCGGCTTCGCTAAACCGTGCCAGCACCGTTTCGCAATCGCCGCCATCCGCCGACATGATCGAGCCGGGTTCGCCGTGATCGGCCAGGGCCAGCAACGTGGCTTCCGGCATGGTGTTGACGGTGAACGGGGCTGCCAGCGCTTTGACATAGAGCACGTCCGAGGCTTTAGGGTCCTTGGTGCCGGTACTGGCCCA
>JBKQOA010000182.1:0-18246 GCA_052145735.1 Limisphaerales bacterium | reverse complement strand
GAGCACGGCGCCGATGAGAATCCACAGCGTCCCCGGCAGATAACCGAATTGCGAGGCGAGCACCGGCCCAACCAGCGGTCCCGGCCCGGCAATTGCCGCGAAGTGATGACCGAAGACAATCCATTTGTTCGTCTTTACGAAATCCCGGCCGTCGTCGTGAACAACGCACGGCGTGGCGCGGCGGTCGTTGAGCGCCAGCACGCGCGCGGCAATCCATTTGGAATAAAACCGATAGCCGATGGCGCAGGTGCAGACCGCGGCGATGAGAAGCCAGGCGGAATTAACCGGTTCGCCGCGCCGGAAGGCGATGGTGGCATAGGCGCCCGCGCCGGCCAAGGCGAGCAGGAACCAGAAAAGTGGCGCCAGAACCTTTTTCATACCGGATGGTTGGGGAGTAATTTACGATTTACGATTTGTGAATTACGAGGTTAAAATTTGAGCGCGCTCCAATCGCAAGTGAAAAATTGCAAAAAGGAATGAATCGGCACTGCCACAACTGCGGCGAGGAATGGAAGCTGACCGGCCAGCCGGGGCGGGGCGAGACCTGCATGAAATGCCGGGCCGACCTGCGGGTCTGCCTGAACTGCGCGCATTACGACCCGCGGGTGGCGCAGCAATGCCGCGAGCGCCGGGCCGAGCCGGTGCTGGAAAAGCACGTCGGCAACTTCTGCGAATATTTCGAGTTTGCCCTCCGGAACTGGGCGCCGAAGGCCACCGATGGTTCCCGCGAGGCCCGGGCGCGCGATCAGTTGAAGAAATTGTTTGGCGATTGAGCGGCCGCCCGTTAGCCTAGTCACATGAACGGCAGTGGTTCAAAATTGAAAACCGTGGCCTGCCAAATCCGGAGAACGGCATAGCTCTTCTATGGATTATTTGTCGGAACTGGAAAATCAGAGCATTTACATCCTGCGCGAAGCGTACAACAAGTTCGAGAATCTCGCCATGCTTTGGAGCATCGGCAAAGACTCCACGGTCCTGCTGTGGCTGGCGCGGAAGGCCTTTTTCGGTCACGTGCCGTTTCCGCTCGTGCACGTGGATACAACCTACAAAATTCCCTCGATGATCGAGTATCGCGACCGGCTTTGCAAGGAGTGGAACCTGAAACTCGTGGTCAGCAAAAACGAGGAAGTGCTTAAGACCGGCGTGACGTATCCAAACCGCAGAGCCACGCGGGTCGAATGCTGCGGCACGCTTAAAAAGGACGCGCTCAAGCAGGTGCTCGACAAGCATCATTTCACCGGGGTCATCGTCGGCGTGCGCCGCGATGAAGAGCCCACCCGCGCCAAGGAACGCTACTTCAGCCCCCGCGACAAAAACATGGAGTGGAACGTGGAAGACCAGCCCCCGGAGTTGTGGGACCAGTTCAAGACGGACTACGAAAAGGGCACGCACATCCGCATTCATCCCTTGCTCCATTGGACGGAACTGAACGTCTGGGAATACATCGGACGCGAGAATATTCCCGTCATACCGCTCTATTTTGCCAACGACCAGGGCGAGCGTTTCCGCAGTCTCGGCTGTCACCCCTGCACGCTCCCGATCCAATCGCGCGCGAAGACCATTCCCGAAATCATCGAGGAACTGCGCCAGACGAACACCCCGGAACGCGCCGGCCGGGCGCAGGACAAGGAAAGCGAGGATGCCTTTGAAAGGCTGCGCCGCGATGGTTACATGTAAAACCTGATTCCCAATTCAATGCCAAGCGGAACTTCTGCCCCAACCGAACAGCTTAGAATCGTGATTGTCGGCCACGTGGACCACGGCAAATCCACTCTTATCGGCCGGCTGTTTCACGATACCGGCTCCCTGCCGGAGGGCAAACTCGAGCAACTCCAGAACGCCGCGGAACGCCGCGGAACGCCGTTCGAATGGGCCAACCTCATGGACGCCCTCCAATCCGAGCGGGACCAGAACATCACCATTGACACCGCACAAATCTGGTTTCAGACGCCCAAACGCCAGTACGTCATCATTGACGCGCCCGGTCACAAGGAGTTTCTCAAGAACATGATCACGGGCGCGGCAAACGCCCAGGCCGCGTTGCTGCTCATTGACGCGCACGAAGGCGTGCAGGAAAACTCCCGCCGCCATGGTTATCTCTTGAACCTGCTGGGCATCCGGCAAATCGCCGTGCTCGTAAACAAGATGGATTTGGAGCATTTCAGCGAAGCCCGGTTCAAACAGATTGAAACCGAATACCGCCAATGGCTCGACAGTCTCGGCCTTGGGCCGCGGATTTTCATCCCGCTGGCCGCCAAACACGGCGACAACATCGCTTCCCGCAGCGCGAACATGCCCTGGTGGAACGGCCCGACCGTGCTGGAAACGCTCGATGCATTCACAGTGTCGGAACGGCCCAAAGACCAGCCGCTCCGTTTCCCCGTTCAGGATGTTTACCGGTTTGATGGCCGCCGGATTCTCGCCGGACGCGTCGAGGCCGGCTCCCTCAAAGTGGGCGACCGCCTGGTTTTTTCTCCGACCAACAAAGTCAGCACGGTCAAATCGATCGAGCGCTGGAATGCGCCGGCCACCGACACCGCCGGCGCGGGCGAAGCCATCGGCATTACGCTCGCCGAACAGATTTTCGTCGAGCGCGGAGCCGTCGCCGCGCCGGAAGCCGCGCCGCCCTACGAACTGACCCAATTCAGGGCCCGCGTGTTCTGGCTCGGCAGGCAACCCTTTGCCCGGGGAAAAAAATACCGGCTCAAGCTCGCCACCCAGGAAGTGGAATGTGAAATAGCCGAGATTGAAAAGGTCATCGACGCCTCCACGCTCGCCACGATTTCCCGCGGTCAAAACGAGAACTTCGTGGGCCGCCATGAAGTCGGCGAACTGACCATCCGGACCCGGAAAACAATCGCCTTTGACGCCTTCAACGAAATCGTGCCCACTGGCCGCTTCGTGATTGTGGACGGCCTGGAGGTTTGTGGCGGCGGCATCATTGTCGAAGACAATTATCCCCGGCACACCCACGACGCCCATCACAAAAGCGAAAACATCTACCGGAGCCGGGGCAAGGTCACGACGAGCCAGCGCGAATCACGCAACGGCCACCGTGGCTGTGTCCTCTGGCTGACCGGCCTGTCCGGTTCCGGCAAATCCACCATCGCCACCGAACTGGAACGCGAACTGTTCAACCTCGGCCGGCAGGCCTACGTTCTGGACGGGGACAACATCCGCCACGGGCTCGGCTCCGACCTGGGCTTTTCGCACACGGACCGGACCGAAAACATCCGGCGCATCGGCGAAGTGGCCAGGCTGTTCGCGGATGCGGGATTTATTTGCATCACCGCCTTCATTTCGCCTTACCGCGCCGACCGCGAGCTGGCCCGGAAGATTGCCCCCCGGGGACGATTCCTTGAAGTTTATCTGAACACGCCGTTGGAAATCTGCGAGCTCCGCGATTTGAAAGGTCTCTACGCCAAGGCGCGGGCGGGAGAAATCAAGGAATTCACCGGCATATCCGCGCCTTACGAGCCGCCGCAGAAACCGGAACTGGAACTGCACACGGGGCGGTTGCGGGTGGCCGAATGCGTTTCCGCCATACTGGATCAATTGACCAAAATGCCCGGCTGAAAAAGTGGCCGGTCAAACTCACGGCAACTTGAAAACAACTGGTTACGGCGCCTAAAAGTTCCACCCATTCGTCACGGCGCCCGTTCATTGAACGCCCGCTCGCAGGCTTCGATTACGGAACTGGTTTCGATACTGGCCATGTCCCGGCCGGTGGCCGGGGTGACCGACCAATCCGGATGTTGATACGGATGAGGAGTGCCCGGAACGATGGCGTGCTGGGTCATCACCACCCGCTTGCCCATGGCCACCGCCAGATGCAATGCGCCGGTATCTCCCCCGAGGACCAGGGACGAGAGCTTCATCAATCCCCCGGTGACGAGCAACGGCACTCCGGCGGAAACCGGGAAACCGGCCTGACGCACCGGTTCCAGCGCGTCCCGCTCCCCAGGGCCGCCGCCGAACAGAATTTGCCATCCGCGCGCCTGCCAGTGCCGGGCGACGGCCAGCTGCCGGTCCAGCGGCCAGTTCTTGTTGGGTGAACTGGTGAACGGCTGAAGGAAGAGCGTGGGTTTGTCGGGGTTCAGATCGTGCGCCGCAAAAAACTGACGCGCTTCATTCAACGCATTGTCCGGCAGGACAAATTCGTTGAGGATTTCCCCCCGGCGAAGGCCGCATTGTTCCAGCAGCGAGAGATACCGGTCCACGTGATGCCTCTGCTTGTCCCGCGCCGCCCAGCGGGTGTAGGCCCAGCGCCGTCCGCGGCCATACACAATGCCGAAACGTTCTGGCGCGCCGCTCAACCACGCCAGCCAGGCCGTTTCGCCGTACCCCTGCAAATCCACGACCAGCGAAAACCTTCCGCGGCGCAGCCGGCGCAGCAGGGAAAACGTCTCCGCCACAATGGCCAGGGGGTTTCCGCTTTGAAACCGGGCGCGATCCAGCAGGATGACCGCGTCCACCTCCCGGAATCCCTCCAGCAATGGCGCATTCTCGCGGGAGGTGAGGAAGGTGATTTTCGCGCCGGGAAAATTTTCCCGGACCATGTGAACGGCGGGCAGGGCGAACAAAATATCGCCAATGGATTTGAGGCGAATCAGCAGAATGTTTCCGGTTCGATCCATGTCCCGTCAGGCTATTCACCCGGCGACCATTGGAAAAGAACAGATTGAAGCCCGCCGGTTTTCGTCCGGCGAAAAGGTCCGGTTCACGGGTTTTGCCCGCGTGACGGAACGGGGAACCCCAGCGATCTCAGCAACGCGCCCAGGTATGCCTCGCGGGAATAGCGCAAGGCGTAGGCGCGGGCCGCCGCGGAGAATCTGGCGGTCTCATCCGGCGACCACCGGCTTGCCGTTTGCATGCATTCACCCAACGCCGCGACATTGCCGGAAGGAAACAGCAGTCCCAATCCGTGTTCGCGGGTGAGCCGGCCCAACAATTGTTCGTCGGAGACAATGACCGGCTTTCCCGCCGCCATGGCGCGGGAGAGAATCCCGCTGGTCCCGAAATGATTCAAATAGGGCAACACCACCACATCGCTGGCGATAAAACAGGCTTTTTCCTCCTCCGTCGAAATGTAGCGATTGATGAGGCGGGCGCGGTGTTGGCGGACAAGCTCCTCCAGGCCGTGTGCGGTCTCGCCGGTCGGGTCCTGCTGGCCGCCACACAGTAAAAAAGCCGGTGAATCCGCCGGCAACTTCCGCATCGCCTGCACGGCGAGGTGCAGACCTTTGCGCCGGTAGCCAACGCCGTAAAACAGAAAAACCAGTTTATCTTCCGGCACTCCCAGTTGTTGTCGGGCGGCGCGGGCGTCACCGTGAAACCCGGGCGGGCAGGGATCCGGCAGGAAAAAAACCGGGGCTCCGGGCAACTGCCGTTGCAGATCAGCCGCCAGATATTCATCCACGAACAAAAGCTGTTGCAGCCACTTTTCCCGCACCAACCGACGGAACCCGGTTTGCTTGAGCCAGCGGTTGGGCGACCACCACGGAGCGATGAAAAAGCGCGGACGGTGGTAAATGCCGCCCATACGACCGCGCAATTCTGCTGGCGGCAGGAAACCAAACGTGGCGCGCCGCCAGCAAGCCGAGGCGATCTCATCCAGCGCGCACAAAAAAACGTTGTCCGCACCGCTTTGACGCAGGCAGGCCGCGACCGAACCAGCTTTGCCATCACCGTGACGACGGCCGGCAGCGTCATGAGCCGGGAGCAATTTTACCCGGGGCAGCAGGTCCGACAAGTGGCCTTCGATTTTGCCTTTCGCCTCCGGGCGGAGATCCACCGCCAGGGACAGGCGTACATCCGCGGACAACAGATCTTCGGTGATGAACCGCAACCAGCCGAGGTGATGGCCCTCGGTGCGCGGTTCATAAAGCAGAAGATGTTCGGGGCGATTGGTGGAGGAGACGGTCATCGGAACAAAGTTTTTTGAAATTGCGCTTCGCGAACCCGGGCGTAGCGCAGAAAGGTGTAGAACGCCGTCATCCACGCGATGGTGAATCCCTGCCAGCCGTCGAGGAAGCCCAGGCGGAACAGATAAGCGCGCCAAAACCTCCAGACGGGCCGCACCAACAGGTCGAGAAAAGTAACAGTCTTTCCTCGCTCCGTGCAGATGCGTACGAATTCATCAGTGTACTTCAGCGTCTTCCGAATCTGGTGCTCCAGCGATTCCATGCTGTAGTGCAGGATTTCACCTTTCAGGTAACCAATCCGGCCCTGGACCACGAGCTTTTCATGAACCGTTCCAGACCAATTTCCGCGGTCGCGCTGCCACAGCCGCACAATGCGGTCCGGATACCAGTCGCCGTGCCGGATCCACCGTCCGAAGTAAAACGTGCAGCGCGGGAAACCATAGGCGGCACACTGTGCCGCCGCCTGCGAGGAAGCGGCGGTAATGGTCCGGCGAATTTCATCACGCAACTCCGGGGAAACCACTTCATCGGCATCCAGGGCCAGGATCCACGGTTGTGTCGCGGCCGCCGAAGCCAGGTTACGGTGGATGGCCGCCCCCTGCCAGGGCTCACAAATCACTTTCGCGCCGTAAGCCGCGGCAATGTCACCCGTCCCGTCGGTTACCTTGGGGTCGGTGACGACAACGATTTCGCCGGCCCAGTCCGCAACGCTGTCCAGCGTGCGGCGGATGCGATGCGCCTCGTTGCTCACCATCATGCACACGGAAAGCGGCAGACGTTCGGTAGTCATGGTGTCGGGATTCAAGCCGGTTCCACGATATTACCCCGCCGCGGAACCGGACGCAGTGTATCGCACCCGTGATGCCGCCCACAAAAGAAATGTGCGGCGCCCTTTGTCTGCACACCCCGGACACTGCGGTCAACGGCCCGGCGGCTACTTCCCGGCAACCCCGGCCGCTGGCGTCGCCGGGGAAAAATATTTGCTGCGCACCTTGCAGATCTGCCGGTAAAACGACTGATTATAGAAATGGCAGAGCAAATATTTCCATTTTAAATCGCTCGTGTAATGGTCATGGGAGGCGACCTTGTCCGTGGGATTCAACCCCGCTTTGGCGCAGAGTTTTGGGAATATCTCATTGACGGCGAACGAGTAAAGTTCGAGGTCCAGCTTGTTGTATTCCCGGGTCATCTCAACCAGCCGGCTGTCGCTCTCCAGGGATTTCTTGACCCGGTTATCCTGGGCGACCCGCCGTTTTTTGTAATTCATGTTCAACGGATAAGGGCTGAGCCGCGCCAGAACATCCAGGGACAGCTCAAATTTTTCTGTCAGGCCGACAAAACCACACCTTTCCAGAAAGCGCTTCGCCTTATCCAGGTTTCTTTCCCCCGCCATCAGTTTTACATGCAAGTTTTCCAGGAATTCGTTTTGGCGCAAATCCTCCTCAAACGTCCGGGGGTTGCCATTGAGCAGTGATTCCTGGTAGTAGGAAAAAACCCGGGCCACCGGCTCGCGCAGAAACGTCAGATAAAAGGGATTGGGCGCGGATAGGCTCAACGGATCGACGAGGTTGTGTCCGGCGATGCTCCGCAATACGGGAAATGTTTTTTGTGCAAAATCCAGGTCCGCCTGGGTGAAAACCGGCCTTTTGGTGTGATTGGTGTGGCAAGCGGTTATTCCCAGGCTGTTTTCAATAATGAACTGGAACGTTGACCCTGCGGTTTTGGGTATGTGCAAAAAAATCATCATAGAACGGTTTATGACAGCCAACTCACGACGCGCGAAATTGTTGGAACGGGCTGTTTTTTGCAACTCATTTGTATGTTGGCCCGCTCTTCGGCGCCTGACGTTTATTTGATGAGCCGGTAATTGCGGTGAACGCCGATTTCAACCCCGGTGCAGTTCTTGATCAGGGCGGCGACATCCTTCCAAAAATATTTCCGCCGGAAGCGGATCAGCGGGTTGCGGGAGGCGTACGTCCAGTTTGCGGCAGCGACAATCTCCCGCATCACGACCGGATGGGTGCCGGTGAACGGTTTGACCTTTTGATCATCCTCGTAGAACCCCTCCGGCCGCTGGCACATTTTTTCGACGGTGGCATCGTCGTGCCAGAGGCGGGCCACGCTGTGAATTTTGTTCCGGGCCTTGTCCGGATGGGCGGCATGGCCGTAGTGGTAATAATGGCCGCCCGATTCCTTCACCCGGAGCTTCTGGCCGGCCAACGTGCGGAAACCCTGGGCATCGCCGCGGGAGACAATGTCCCGGTCGCGTCGCACCACGCGCACTTCCTGCCGGTACCAGCCGAACGAGGAGGCATAAGTCCAATAGCTCCCGTAGAAATGCGTGTAATCCACCAGCAGGCCCTGGACTTGTGGCTGGTCATATTCCCGCTCCATCGTGGAACGCATGGCCGGTTGCGTGCTCTCGTGCAACACTTCGTCACCCTGGATATAAACGCACCAATCCCCGGTGCATTCTTTCAAGGCCAGATTGGTGTGATGAGAAAGCGCCAGCCCGCCCTGGCGCTGGCTTTCGTCCCACTCGGATTCAAGAATGCGGATTTTGGGGTCGTTGATCGCCCGGATGCTTGCCAGTGTGCCGTCGGTCGAGCGCGGCACGTTGACGATCATTTCGTCGCACAGCGGCAGCAACGACCGGATGGACGCGGCAAACGGGTAGCCCAGGGCGTTGCCGTTGCGGATGAACGTGAACCCGCTGATTTTCATGCGGCGGTATTTAAATTGAACCGGACCTTGGGGGACAACGAAAATTCACGCAAACTTGTGGCGGCCCACCGCAAAAAAATCTGGTGTCCGTGGTGCTCCCCTGAACATATTGACCCCGGTGGTAACAATCCAAAGCAGCGACCGCGTCATGAAAATCCTGGCCATGCAATTCCGTTACTTCGGGGACGCGGTGATCATGACGCCTGCCTTGCGAGCCATCAAGGAGCAGGTCCCGAACGTCGCGTT
This sequence comes from Limisphaerales bacterium, assembly GCA_052145735.1. Taxonomy (GTDB): domain Bacteria; phylum Verrucomicrobiota; class Verrucomicrobiia; order Limisphaerales; family UBA11358; genus UBA11358. Next base: position 9,352 of record JBKQOA010000182.1, on the reverse strand, counting down.
GCATGTGTTGGTAGCCGAAGAAGTGGCGCCCCTGTTCCAGCACCTGCCCTGGCTGGAGCGCGTCTGGGCCTTTCCCCGCGCCCGGGGAAAGGCAAAAATTAAACAATCCTGGCCGATCATCCGCGCTCTGCGCCGGGAACGTTTTGATCGCTCGGTGGATTTCGGCAGCGGGGACCGGGGCGCCATCATGAGTTTTTTGTGCGGCGCGCGGGAGCGACTGGCGCCGGCTTTCCACGCCGGCTTTCTCGGTCGTCGTTACTGCTATACCCAAACCGTCCCGATTCCTGAATCGCTGCATGAGGTCCAGCGTAATTTGCATCTCCTGTCAGCCTGGGGCATCGGCGACCCTGGTTCGCTGGAATTGGAAATCCGCGCTGACCCGGCGTGCGCCGCTGCGGCCGAGCATTTGTTACCCCGGCCGGTCGTCGTCTGTCATCTGGCGAGCGGCGCGATCAAGAAGGAATGGCCCCTGGCCTGCTGGGCGGAGTTTTACCGCCAGGCCGCCCGCGCGGGTTTTGAAATAGTTTTTTCCACCGGGATTTCATCACGCGACCGGGCCCAACTGGAGGAATTCAAGAAACTCGCGCCGGAGGCGTCGGTCCTGCCACCCAGCCCTGATCTGGCCACGTTTATGGCGGTGATCAAACGGGCGCGGTTGTTTGTCACCGGCGATACGGGACCGCTGCACATTGCCGCCGGTCTGGGGGTTCCGACGCTAGCCTTGTTCGGCCCGAGTCCGGCTGCCCAATGGGCTCCCCTCGGCCAACAGCATCGAGTGTTGCAAGGCGGCCCTTGCACCTGTCCCGGGCAGGTTGGCGTTTGCCAAAGCCAGAAGCCGTGCATGGCAGCCATTTCGCCGGAAGCCGTGCTGCAGATGGTCCGGCAAGCCCTGCCGTCAGCCCGGGTTGTGTCCGGGCAGCCGTAATCCAAAGCCGGCGGCAAATCCGGCAAGCCTTCCGGTTGAAATCTTTTTCTTTGCAGCAGACGAGGTGACGCGTCTCAAATTTCCTCGGTTTCTGAAAGACAAGTTAGAGACTCCTTGCGTCGTCCCCTACATCTTTAAATTGGCGGTTAGGGAATGACTTGCAGGTCCGAAACCTGAAATTTGTCCCGCTCAATCCGCTGGTCTCCGCTGTCGAGGGAAAGCATCGGATGATTGCCATAGAATGACGCCCATTGCGTATAGGTGCTCGGCGGACCCATGATGTAATCACACCGCGCCAGCGCATAAAGGTCGCCCACAACCGAACCCGGGCCCAGTCCCACCGACAGTCCGGGAAACTCGGCCTCGTTCCGGGGTTCATCGCTGCAAACCAGGAAGGCCACTTTGCGTCCCGGAAACTGCCCGGCCAGTTCCTGCATCCAGGTTACATATTGCGAAACGGGAAAGTAATATTTGCCCCCATGCCACTTCCAATTGTCGCCCAGCCGGACATGAACCCCGACGACGACCTCCGCTTTCTGCCGCAGGCGCTCCACCACTTGCTGGCTGGCTTGTTCAAACCTGGCAATCGGCCGAAAATATTCCCGGACGACGTTTGCCTGCCGCCGCAGGGACTCGGGCGCGCGAATCCGCCAGCCGTGGATAAAAACGATTCTGGCATCGGCCATTTGAGCTTGCACCCCGGGCGCGTCCAGCGAAATGGTCTGGCTGGAAACCTCCCGGACGGTGAACACGCTCTTGCCCAGGAACGGAAACCGGTGGTTCAGTTTGCTGGCCTGGTGGACGCAATGATAGATGATCCGCGTCTTGCGAATGGCTGGCGCGAACCCGGGAATGACGTCGAAGAGACTCCGTCGCCGGGCGACTGGATACCGGCAGTAGATGTCCCGTCGCGTGGTTTCAAAAAGATGGGCGTAGCTATGAAAGGCCGGATTGAGGACCCGGTATCCGTGTTCGGCGGCAAAGCCGATGACATTGGCAAACAGCGTCAACCGGTTTCCCAACCGGCCGGTCCGGAAGCCAACGACGAGGGTTTTGTGATCAGCCGACGGCATGGATTTCAAAATCATGTTTTTCAAACCGTTTGATCCACGAGGAAAACTTTTCCGGATGTTCCCGGAGATAGCGCGGAAAGGAATCATCCAGCGGGATAAATTCAAGCCGTATGTTACCGTCAAAAAACAATCTGCCCTCGTCAAGCGCCTGCCCGATGTGCCGGGCATCGGCATTCTTCGGCAGATTTCTTTCCTGATGCGCATAGGCCGCCAGTTTTTCCTGGATTCGCTGGACGCCGCCCATCCAGGAAAATTCCCAGCCGGCATTGTCGACGGTTTTACAGCCGCTGTGGCGTATCTCCTCGGCGCACGAGAAATCCCGGAAACGCAACATTCGCGTGCCATAGGAAAATGCGGGGTCCACGGACCGGCAATTCATAAAATGCCGGTACAAGGTCTGCCGGAATTTCCAGATAAACGGATGATGCCGCCGCAATTGCCGCCGGAGCATCCTGCGGTGGAGTATCCCGTTCACCAGATTTGAATTCAGTCCGGTATGGACCGCTGTGGCAAAAAAACCGTCGTTAAACGGAATGGAGCGGCTCATTTGTTCGACGACTGTGGCGCGCGGAATTTCGTCGAGGTCGGATACCAGCACAAAATCATCCGGCCGGCAGCCGGCCAGGCCGCGCGCGATGCAATTCCGCTGAAAATTCTCCAGTACCCATGGGTCTTTTGCATCGGGCAGATCATCAACAATGATGTGAATGATTTTGTCCTGGAACCCGCCAAACCGGGCGCGGTTTTCCTGGTAATGGAGCGGTTTGGGCTGGTTGGAATGGGTTTTGGTCGCCTCCACCAGGACGAAATTGTCCACGACCCCCACCAGTTCGTGCAGCCGCAATTCAAGCAGCTCCAGTTCGTTAAAAAAGGTGAAGCAATCGTAAATCATGGCCACGGCGCCGGGTTTCCCTTCGAGGCGTTTGCTTGAAACCCAGCTTATTCGCCCGCTTTAATCATGGCAAGCGGCAAGGGGCCGCCGGTTGCGCGGCTCCGTCGGATGTTGCGGGCAATCCTTAACGGAAGCGAATCAACTCTGCATGGGGTTCAATTATTTTGACTTGTCTCCATGTTTCCCATATCCCTTCGCCGCATCGTGAAACCATTGAATTCCATTGCTGTTTTCGGGCTGGGCAAATTGGGAGCCTGCATCGCCACCACGCTGGCCGCCCGCGGTTTTGAGGTGGTGGGAGTGGACATTGATGCGGAAAAAGTACGGCGCATCAACGCCGGCGAGCCGCCGGTGGAGGAGCCGCTCCTGGCGGAAACCCTCCGTGAAGCCCGCGGCCATTTGCGCGCCGTCACGGATGTGCGTGAAGCGCAGTCGGCCGACGCCTCGTTTTACATCCCGCCGTCACCTAGCCTTCTGGACGGCAGCTTTTCGAACGAGTTTCTGCTGCGCGCCATGCAGCCCATGGCCAAGGCGGTTCGCGCCTCGGGGAAACCTGGGCATCTTTTTGTGGTAAACTCAACCACCACGCCGGGGGCCATGAAAAGTGTCATCCAGCCGGCCTTGGAACAGGAAACCGGTTGGACCTGCGGCCGCGAGTTTGGACTGTGTTACAACCCCGAATTCATCGCCCTGGGCAATGTCGTTCGCGGGCTGCTCGAACCGGACATGGTTCTGATCGGCGAGTCGGATGCCGCCAGCGGAGAACGACTGGCCGATTTGTATCGGCGCTACAACACCAACCGGCCATACATCGCCCGGATGTCCCTGACCAGCGCGGAACTGGCCAAGATTTCGGTGAACAGTTTTGTCACCATGAAAATCAGCTTCACCAACCAGCTCCGCCTCATCGCCGAGTCGTTTCCCGATGCGAACAGCCATGACATCCTCGCGGCGATTGGCCAGGACACCCGGATCGGTCCCAAATTCCTCCGGCCGGGCCTGAGTTATGGCGGCCCTTGTTTTCCGCGGGACAACCGCCTGGTGGTTCACACCGCCCGGCAGCGCGGCTTGGAAGCGCCGCTGGCGGAAGCCACCGACCGGCTGAACGAGTCCACCAAGCATTCACTCCTGACGCAGGTGTCGTCCCTGATTCGCCCCGGCGACACCGTTGCGGTGCTGGGCATGGCGTACCGTCCCAACACCTACATCACCGAGGAATCCGCCGGCCTGCATCTCGCCCAACATTTGAAAAGGGAGGGCTGCCGGGTGCTCGTCCATGATTGCCAAGCCAACCCGGTCAACAGTCCCAGCCTGATCGAGTTTGAATACCTGGACACGCCGGAGACGCAGTTGGAACCTTCCAACGTCCAGGTGGTCGTCATTTGCTGTCCTTGGCCGCAATATGGCCGCCTCGCGCTCCCGCCGAACGCAAAGCTCATTGATCCCTGGGGAGTACGACGGAGCGGGGCGTGAAAGTGCGGCTGCAATTGTTGCTGTCCATGCCGGCGTAACATCCGTGTCGCGCGCCCGGGTCCGGAAAAAACTCTCGCTTTTCCCGCACTTCCGCAAAAGTATGTCGGCGATGACCGACTTTATCCACAAGCTCTGGGAACTCGCGCGCCCCTATCGCCTGCGCCTGTTTCTGGGCGTGCTTACCGGCGTCCTGGCTGGCTTCATGCCGGCGCTGATGATTGTAACCATCGCGCTCATCGTGGGTGTCGTCTTTCCTGGGGCGGACCAGAAATCTTTCGAGGCGCAACTGGCCTCGCTCCCGCCGTTCGTGGGCCAATGGCTGCACGACGCCCGCCTCGCCCTGGAACACGGCCTGCACGAGCATCGCAGCGCCGCCGTCATGCTCGTCGTGATCATTCCCCTGGTCATGTTTTTGCGCGGAATGGTGACCTACCTGAACATCTACTTCCTGCAATGGGCGGCGGTTCGCACCATCGCCGACCTGCGCGTAAAATTGTTCGGCCACCTGCTCAACCTCTCCGCCGGTTTTTTCAGCCAGAGCCGCAGCGGCGAACTGATCTCGCGCATCATGAGCGATACGCAGGCGCTGCAAAACATTTTCAGCAACGCCACCTCCGTCGTCATCCGCGACCCGGTGACGCTCGTGAGTGTGCTGGCGGTGCTCCTCTGGCGGCCGGAAACACGCACCATGACCCTGATTTCCATCATCGTCCTGCCGGTGTGCCTGATTCCGCTGGCGATCTTCAGCAAAAAAGTCCGCCACTCCAGCGGGGAATTGCAGAAACAGACCGCCAGTCTTGTCCAGGTCATGACCGAAACCTTCACCGGCCACCGTGTTATCAAGGCCTACAATCTCGAAGACGTGGTCACCGATGAATTTCGCGCCAGTGCCAAACGCACGGCCAACAATTACATGCGCATCATCCGCGCGAATGAAATCACCTCGCCCATCATCGACGTGCTCGGGGCCACCGGCGTGGCCCTGGCCCTGGTGTACATGAACGCCCGCGCCAGCGCCGCCCCGGGCGATTTCGTCAAGCTCATCCTGAGTGTCTTTTTCATGTATCCCCCCATGAAGAACCTGGCGCGGCTGCACAACCAGATCACCCAGGCCCGCGCTGCCAGCGAGCGCATCTTCGAGCTGCTCGCCACGCAAAACACCGTGCCCGAGCCGGCGGCGCCCCAGATGCTCCACGCGGACCACGCCGATATCGTGTTTGAGAACGTGGATTTCAATTACGGCGAAAAGCCGGTGCTGCGGAACATCAATCTCACCGTCAAAGCCGGCCGGCTCGTCGCACTCGTCGGCGCCAGCGGCTCCGGCAAGACCACGCTCGCCAATCTGCTGCTCCGGTTTTACGACCCCGTGCGCGGTTCCATCAAAATCGGCGACGTGGACGTGCGCGACGTGCGGACGAGCGATTTGCGGAACCAGATCGCCGTCGTCGCGCAGGAAAACATTCTGTTCAACGACACGATTCGCCGGAACATCGAGCTGGGCCGGCTCGGCGCGAAGGAGGAGGAAATCATCGCCGCCGCGCGGCACGCCTACGCTTACGAGTTCATCATGCAAAAACCGGAGGGGTTTGACACCGTCATTGGTGAAAAGGGGATCGCGCTTTCCGGCGGCCAGCGCCAGCGCCTCGCCATCGCCCGCGCCGTATTGAAAAATGCGCCGATTCTGGTGCTCGACGAAGCCACCAGCGCACTCGACACCGAATCCGAACGCGCCGTGCAGGCCGCGCTCGACGAACTGATGCAGGGCCGCACCACCATTTGCATCGCGCACCGGCTCTCGACCATTCTCCACGCCGATGTCATCGTCGTGCTGGACCAGGGACGCATCGTCGAGACCGGGACGCACGCGGAGCTGCTCCAGCGCGGAGGCATTTACCAGAAGCTCCACGAACTCCAGTTCAAAGGCTGATGGCGGCCCACGCAAACGCAGTCCGTTGGCGCAAGCCAACTTACAACCCGGTTTTGTTTGATGCGCCCCGCAAGCATTTTGAATTGTTAAACCATCCGGCCCCGGGTAGTCTTTTTTAAACAGGCGGTAAAATTACAAAACTCATGGCTGACAAAATTCCCTATCTCGACCTCGGGGCGCAAATGCGTCCATTACGGAAAGAAATCGATGCCGTCATTGCGCGGACGATTGACAACTGTTCATTCTGCCTCGGCCCCGACGTGGCGCAGTTTGAAAAGGACTTCGCCAGATTCATCGGCGCGGAACATTGTGTCGGTTTCAACAGCGGCACCTCGGCGTTGCACGTGGCCATGCTGCTGCTCGGCGTCGGCCCCGGCGACGAGGTCGTCACCACGCCCTTCACGTTTGTGGCCACCAGTTGGGCGATCTCCTATGTCGGCGCCAGGCCGGTCTTCGTGGACGTGGACGACGCCACCTTCAATCTCGACCCGAAGCTGGTCGAACGCGCCATCACACCGAAGACCAAGGCCGTCATGCCGGTGCATCTGTACGGCCATCCGTTTGACCTCGATCCGATCATGGCCATCTGCAAAAAGCACAAACTGCCGCTGGTCGAGGACACCGCGCAAGCGCACGGCGCAAAGTACAAGGGCAGGACCGTCGGCACGTTCGGCGAGATTTCCTGCTTCAGTTTTTATCCGGGCAAAAATCTCGGGGCCTGCGGCGAAGGCGGCGCGCTCATGACGAACAACGCCGTTTTTGACCAGCGCGCCCGCGCGTTGCGTGAGCACGGCTCAACCGTGCGCTATTATCATGATGAAATCGGTTACAACTACCGCATGGAAGGCCTCCAGGGCGCGGTGCTGGGCGTGAAGCTGAAACACCTGGCCCAATGGACGGCGGAACGCCGCCGCGTGGCGCATCGCTACCACGAACTGCTGGCGGACACGCCGTTGCAACTGCCGCGCGAGGCCGCCTGGGGCGAGAGCGCGTTTCACCTGTATGTCGTGCGCCATTCACGTCGCGATGATTTGAAGAAGCATCTCGAAGCCAACGGCGTCGGTTGTGCGCTGCATTATCCGCTGCCGTTGCATCTGCAAAAGTGCTACGCCAACCTCGGCTACAAGCCCGGCAATTTTCCCGTCGCCGAAAAAGCCGCGCGCGAATGCCTCAGCCTGCCGATTTTTCCGGAATTGACCGATGCGCAAATCCAGCGCGTGGTTGCGGTCATCAAGGAATTCTTCAGGAAATAATCGGCATCGATTCCAGACGGTAGGGCCGTGCTCCGCGGCCACGATTTCCGGCGGCGCAGCAGCGCCCGCCCTACCGAGAAAAGTTTTGGAACAGAGGGTTAAATTTCCGGATATTCGCCCCGGAGAAGTTGGGCCCGGTGGTGCTGGTAGAGGGCCAGCGCATTGCGGATGGCGCGATAGGCATCAATCCGACCCTGGAAATCTTCCACCACCGGCAGTTCGGCCTTTTCGAGTTCCTTGTAAATTTCAAAGAAATGGCGGATCTCCAGCAGCACGTGCGGCGGCAACTGCGAAATGTCGTTGTAGTTCGAGAACATCGGGTCGTCAGCGTGCGCGGCGATGATTTTGATGTCCTCCAGCTTCTGGTCAATCATGCGCAACATGCCGATGGGCCGCGCCTTCATCACGCAGCCGGGGATGACCGGCTCCTGTGACAGCACCAGGATGTCCAGCGGGTCGTGGTCCTGGCAGTAGGTCTGGGGGATGAAACCGTAATTGCTCGGATAATGCACCGCGCTGTGCAACATGCGGCTGATCTGGAGGAATCCCGACTTCTTCTCCAGTTCGTATTTGATCTTGCTCCGCATCGGGCACTCGATGTAGGCGTGGCACAACTCCGGAACCGAGGTGCCGGGCGACAACACGTGATAAGGATTGTTCGTGGTGTTGACCGGCAAAACCATTTCCTTTTTCGAGCGATTGATTTTGGCTCCCGCTTTCGCGCTCTGCAGTTTACGTCCCATAATCCAAAACAGTAGCGAAACTCCGCGACCAGCACAATACCAAACCCGCCGGGATTTTCCGCAGGAGCCGGGATGGCGAGGCTCGAAGTCTCCCAAAGCCATTGTTCAGAGCTTCCTTGCGTCGGCTCCTGCTTTTCTAACGGGCTGCCACCTGAACACCGGGCAATCCGCGTGGTTCAACGCATGAGCCGCCAGCCTCGTTGATTTTTTAAAAACTTTGCGTCTTGGTGTCTTGGTGGTGAGAAGTTAAATTGTCCCCATGTCGCACGCGGACTTTGTCCATCTCCACCTGCACACCGAGTATTCCCTGCTCGATGGCGCGTGCCGGCTGGACCGGCTGGTGGACAAGGCGCATCAACTCAAATTCCCCGCGCTCGCCATCACCGACCACGGCGCGATGCACGGTGCCATTGATTTTTACCAGGCCGCGCGCGAAAAGGGCATTAAGCCCATCATCGGCTGCGAAGTCTATGTCGCGCCCGGCAGCCGCCTCGAAAAGAAAACCTCCAGCGGCGGGCGCGATGTGTATCATCACCTCGGCCTGCTGGCCAAGGACGCGGCTGGCTACAAAAACCTCATCCAGCTCGTCACCGCCGCGCATCTCGATGGTTATTATTACAAGCCGCGGATCGACAAGGAACTGCTGGCGGCGCACAAGGAGGGCTTGATCGCCATGTCCGGCTGCCTCGCCAGCGAGGTCCCCGATTGGATACTCAAGGACCAGTTGGACAAGGCGCGGGCGACGGTGGACTGGTTCAAGCAGACGCTGGGCGCGGACAATTTTTATCTCGAACTCCAGAACCACGGCATCGCCGAGCAGGCCAAGGTCAACCGGCATCTCATCCAGTGGGCGAAGGAATTCGGCCTGAAGCTCGTGGCGACCAACGACGTCCATTACATCGAGAAAAGCCATTCGCACGCGCACGATTGCCTGATTTGCATCGGCACACAGACACAGCTCGCCGACACCAAACGGATGCGCTACGAGCCGGAGCAGTTTTATCTGCGGACGGCGGAGGAAATGAAGGCGCGCTTCGCCGACACGCCCGAGGCGGTCAGAAACACG
>JBKQOA010000181.1:0-2636 GCA_052145735.1 Limisphaerales bacterium | reverse complement strand
CGGATTGCCATAATTGCTCGTGCCCAGAATTGTGCCGCCGAGATGCGCGATGTTGCGAACCAGCGGGCGCATAAGTTTCAGCAGCCCGCCATCGGGATAGTTTTCGGGATGGAGCAAGCCATCGAATCCGTCGCGGATGCCGAAGATTTCCCAACCGTGATTGCGCGCGGCATAGACGGCCGCATGGATGACGGCGTTCAGTCCCGGCGCGTCGCCGCCGCCGGTATTGATGGCGATTCGTTTGATGTCGTTCATAGTCTCGCTTTTCCGAGTAAGGTTTCTATTTCGAGGATCACTTTGCCGTCTTTGCCTGTGCGAGCTGCGGCCGTGCGTCCAGCGTTTCCCATCCGCCACCGAGCGATTTGTAGAGGGCGATCAGATTTGCCGAAATGGCGCGGTCGCTTTGAACCAGCGCGTCCTGTGCCTGATAGAGCGAGCGTTCGGCGTCCAGCACGTGGATGAAATCCACCAGGCCGTTGGCGTAGAGTTGATTCGACAGATGCAGGGTTTCCTGGCTGGACTTCACCGCGTCTTCGAGCGAACGGCGGCGCACTTGTTCCTTGGCATACAACACCAGGTTGTTTTCAACTTCCTCGAAAGCCATCAGCACGGTTTGTTCGTAAGCGGCCAGCGCCTGTTCTTGCCGGGCATTTTGGACCTTGATGTTGGCGCGGATGCGGCCGGCGTCGAAAATCCGCCATTGCATGGTCGGGCCCAAGGACCAGAATCGGCTGCCACTGGTGAACCAATCGCTGGAACTGATGCTTTCAGAACCTACCGAGCCGGTGAGATAAAATTTCGGGAACAGATCGGATTTCGCGACGCCGATGTTCGCCGTCGCGGCGGCGAGTTGACGTTCGGCACGGCTGACATCGGGCCGGCGCAAGAGCAGTTCGGAAGGCAAGCCGACCGGCACCTGCGGCGGCTGCGCGGGAATCGGCGCGGCTTCGGCCAGTTCCGTCTGCAATGTTCCGGGTTGCTGTCCCAGCAAAACTTCGATGCGATGTGTCGTTGTCTGAATTGCGCTTTCCAGCGTCGGCACTTCCGCGCGCGTGGTCGCCAGCACGGTTTTCGCCTGTTGCACATCCAAGTCGGTGGCGAGTCCATTGGTGAAACGGTCCTGCGTGATGGCCAGGGAATTTTCCTGCGCTTCGATATTCTGGTTGGCGATGGCCAGCCGTTTTTGGTAGCCGCGCAGGTCAACGTAATTGCGCGCCACTTCGCCAAGAAGTGTGACCAGGACATCGCGCCGGCCAAATTCAGCGGCAGACAACTGCGCTTTGGCCGCCTCCACCGCGCGACGTTTGCCGCCGAATACGTCAATTTCCCATGCCGCGTCGAAGCCGGCTTGATAGACGTTGCCATCAAACGGCACGCCGGCCGGGATCGGCAATGAGCCGAGCACGGGCTGGTGTTCCGATTCACGCCAGCGGTTGAAAGAGCCGCCACCGTTGACTGTCGGCCACAGGTCGGCGAAAGCGCCGCTGTATTGGGCACGCGCCTCGCGCACCCGCGACTGCGCGATGCGCAAGTCGAGGTTCGAGCAGGCGGCGCGTGCGATCAACGAATCCAGCTCCGCATCGTGAAAATTTTTCCACCACGCCGCGGTCGCTGCGGCGGAATTGGTTTCGCCGCCGGCCAGGGGTTCGCTCCAGTGGGCCGGCGTTTTGGTTGCTGGCGCGTGATAATCCGGGCCGACGCTGGGCATGTTGGCGCAGCCACCGGCAAGGAATGCCAGCAGCGCCACGGTTGATAAACGATTTGGTTTCATAATTTCTGTCTCGATTGGTTTTGAAATTTTCAGGGACGAATGCTTTGCAATAAATCGGCCGACAGCGCCGCTTCGGCAACCCCATCAATCGGCGGACACACGGTTGCGCGAACGATATTCGCGGGGTTGATGGCGCCAATGCCGCCCGCCTTCAAACGAAATGGAATGGCTGGCAGGTCCAACAAATGGTTCCAAAGATGACGCTTTTCCTGAATGTTCGCCGGAACGATGGTTTCCAGCTTCAGGCGGATCATCCAATCTCCGAGCGTGTGGATTTCCGCCAGCATTACGTGTTTGTTCTCTGCCGCAGCCAATGCTTCCAAGTCGGCAAGATGGATTATCGCCTCGTCGTTGACTTCAACCACATCCACCCACCCGCTGGGCAGCGGCAGCGGCGGTGGCGATGCCGTGTGCGCCAAAATCATGTCAATGGTCCGGGTGGGAATGGCGCTGACGCTGTGTTCCGAAGCCAGCGTGAGCAGAGGCGGATTGAAGAGCCGGGGCGTGACCAGTTGTCGCAACGTCGCCTCGGCGATCTGTGGGTCGTTTTGATGGAAGCGCGTGCGCGATCCGTCTTCAGTGCAAATGTCCAGTGTCAGGTCAAGGTTGGTGGTGTTCATATATTTAGTTTAGTTGTTGTATTTTAGAAATCAGTTCAGTGCAGCGCTACTTCCCGGTTGCCGTCGCCTTTTTTGAACAGCAGCACCAGCGGCAACGAAAACAAGCAGATCATCGCCAGCCAGCGGTATTCATCCACGAAGCCGAGCATATTGGAATGCAGGATCAGCGATTGGTAAATCGCGCCCAAAGTTCCGGGTTCCGCCTGTGCGCCCATCGCGGGCGTCAACGCGGCTTGTCCCGTTTG
>JBKQOA010000180.1:0-23676 GCA_052145735.1 Limisphaerales bacterium | reverse complement strand
GCAAACTTTGTGCAAATAAAACTCGCCCCGGAATCTGTGCAAACCTTGTGCAAAAATTTTGGCCTGCCGTGGCGCGTGGCTGGCCTGTGGCGCGTCCCGATCACCGCCGGAGGGTCATGGCAGCATCCGGGGACTCAAAACGATGGGAAGCGCGTCAGGGCTTTTTCTTCCCCTTCGCCGGTTTCATTTGCTTCAACTTTTTCAGCGTCGCCTCAATATCCTTTTCCACCGGCGACGGTTTCGCATCTTCCAAGGCACGGAATTTTGAAAATTCCAGTTCCGCCGTTTTCATCGCCTGCTCATGGGAAATCGTCCCGGCGTGATCCAGCAGCTTGCGCCCGGAGATTTTCAGGAACTCGTCCAGCTTCGTGATCCAGTCGCGCATCGTCATCGGCTTCCGCTCCAGCGCCTGCAACTCCGCGTATTCGATGTAGAGATTCACAATGCGGTTAAGCACCTGCAATTCGTCTTCCGTGAGGTAGTTTTTGGCAATCGCCGCGTCCTCTTTCCGCCCGCGCCCGCCGGGGCGCGTCGTCAGCATCCCCATGAACGGTTTCCCGGCATCGGCTCGCTTATGGATGATCTCCGCCGCCGTGTGGCCGTGCGTGGCCCAGTGCATTTTGTTCTGCACCGTGGCGAAGAATTTCTGCGACACCTCGGCGTCCGGCGTGTAATCCACGCTCGTCGCGTAAATATCCAACACTTTCTGATAGAACCGCCGTTCCGAGGAGCGGATGTCGCGGATGCGCGCCAGCAGTTCGTCGAAATAATCCGTCTGCCCCTTGCCAGGCGGATTTTTCAGCAGCTCATCGTCCATCGTGAAACCTTTGACGAGATATTCCTTCAGCCGCGCCGTCGCCCAGATGCGAAACTGTGTGCCACGCGGCGATTTCACCCGGTAGCCAACGGCGATAATGGCGTCCAGATTGTAAAATTCGATGTTCCGTGCAACCGTGCGCCTGCCCTCCTTTTGAACTGTTGCAAAATTTGCAACAGTTGCCGCCGCCGACAATTCGCCTTCCTCAAATATATTTTTGAGATGCTTGGAAATCACCGATTTATCCCGCTGAAACAACTCCGCAAGTTCGTTCAAAGACAGCCAGGCCGTCTGGCCGTCCAGCCGCACTTGCACGCGCGTTTGCAAATCCTCTGTCTGATACAGGATCACTTCGCCGCCGGGTTTATTTTCATTGGCGCTCATGGTATTGAATCATCTCGGTTTCAAATCGAAAAACGTCGCGGACAGATTGCGTCATTCGGGCAGAGTGTCAATCAGGGGAATTATCATTCCGGCGGATGCTGGTGACGCAGCAGCGCAGCCTCGACGCTCGGCCAGTGAAACAGGATGCGACGCCCGCCCAGCCGCACGCAGGGGATTTTGCCGGTCTTGCGCCAATTGAACAACGTGCGGCGGCTCACAGGCAACCGTGCCAGCAGTTGCTTTTCGTCAACGAAGCCGCCTTCGCCTGCCAGTGTTTGGTTTTGTTCAGCGCGGATGCCAGCGTTCCGCATATCCGGGCTGGCACGCGGAAAATCTTTTCGCTCACTGCTCATACTTCCGATCTCCTACTCATCGTAGTTGACGACTCTATGCGAAACAGGGCGGCGTTTTGTGCAATCATTGCACAAAATGGCGTGCCGGATTTTGGCGCAACTGGCGGTTTTTGCACCAGCACGCGAGGCTGGTGCGGGCAGCAAAATGAGGATGCAAGACGTTCACCATGCAGAGCCAAAATGGGCGGTAGTTTTTTGCAAAGCCGTCAAATCGCTGCCGATTTTCATTCACCGAATCTGCATCCGCAAATCACATGACTACCGCTTTTAAGCATGACAAGCCGAACCCCTTCGCCATGCGAAGGATTCTGTGTCCGCCGATTCTCCGGCGGATTTCCGGCGGCAATGACGCCGCATTCCCGGCGGTCATCCGCCGTGTTATCCGCCGGACAGCCGGTGGCATTGCCGGCGTCTATCCGGCGGTTTATCCGCTGAAATGTCCGGGTAGCATCCGGGCAACAGCCGGGAAGTTGCCGGGCAGTGTCCCGTCAAATGCCCGGAAAACATCGTGACGCATCCGCGTTGAAGCCGGGCGCGTAAATCAGAGGCGTGATTATGTGTCGCCGGCGGCGCGTCAATGTATTGCTCGCCTCATCCGGCTGCGCTCCACATTGCACCCGCCGCCCGGCTCCGGGAGTTTTGCCTCTGTGATTTCGCGCCCGGAGAATTGCTTTGCGAACCAGAAATATCCTTTTGCGCGCAGACCATCCCGGCGCGGCTTGGGGCAATTCTGTGCGAAGGATTGGCGGTCTTTAACCATTTCCGCTGGCGCGGGTTTTCGCAACGCGAAATTTTTATTGCCCAGCACTAAACATGGCGGAAATCAGATAGCCTATAATCGCGCACACCGCCGCAAACAGCGCCGCCCAGCCCAACACGGACCACACGATCTGCCGCAGGTTTCCATGAAACCGGCCGCACTCGAAACAGAACCAAGCGTCGCGGCTGATGGCGTGGGCGCAGTCCGGGCAGGCTATCATCCGACTGACCGGCGGATTCGATGCGGATTTGGGCGGCGCGGCGTGGAATGGGGCGCGAAGCAGGGTGGTTTGATGACAATGCGGGCATTCAATTTCTTGGCCGGTGGACTCGACATCGAATTCAAGGTCGCCACAACAGTTTTGACAGGTGGATTTGCCAATCATGGTTTGGCCTTTCGTAACGGGTTCACGTAACGAAGTCTTGTCACCGGCTGGTTTCCATATCCTCTTTAACTTTCTTGACTGCGGCAGCATCAGCGGCGGATTCAATCATTTCAATTTTTTGGATTTCAAATGCCCGAAAATCGGTAGTTGCTGCTGCAAGGACATGGCCAATCAAACGTATTTGATCACCTTCTTTCAGCGATGTAACCACGCTAACAAGTTCATTTGGACGTTGATCATTGGAATCCCCGGCAAAGAAATTTGGCCCAAGAATTTGTTTTGGGACAAAAGCGTTTCTAAAAAAATTTCTATTTTTATCTTCGACATCAAACCCTAAACGCAAATCGGATAATTTGCTTCCATCCATCATATATCCAGCGGCAGCGGAATCTAATCGCATAAATTTCCCATCCATCCATCCATCGTGACCGTTAACTTTTTCTGGAAAATTTTCGATCAAATCGCTGGTGAATTCCACCAGACCAGCGGCACGCATCTGCGCGGCTTCGGCGTCGAGCTGGCGTTGCCGTTGCGCAGCTTTGCATTCCTGAAAATAAAGCCAGTCGTTCGTTGTAAGGTCGGAGATTTTCAGGAAACGATTCGTTCCGCTGTCTTTGATGACGACCATCTGTGTGCCGGATGATATGTAATCGCCGGAAAACGCCACGCCGGTTTTCAAAGTCCAAGTGTGCGGCTCGGCGTAAACGAATTGACAAATTAAAATCAAGGCTGCGTTGACGAGGATGAATTTTTTCATAGCAATTTTCCTCTGCGTCTCCGCGCCTGCTCTCGAAATAAAAAAGGCGTGCCTTACTCACGCTCCGCAACGGGCACGGGAATGCCCTTCAAAAGAACGCTTTCAGACACGCCCGGTTTGGGCGTGCCTTCAAACGCTGTCTTTGAAGTTGAAATTTCCCGTTTCGTTGCAGACAGCAGCCGAAGCCGCAGATTGTTTTGTTGTGTGTTTTCTGGTCTTTGATTTTAACTGACGCTGGCGATTCAATCACCAATGCCACACTGATTCAAGCGCGGTTTTGCGCGAGTCATGCCCGCAC
The DNA here is from genome assembly GCA_052145735.1 of Limisphaerales bacterium. Classification (GTDB taxonomy): domain Bacteria; phylum Verrucomicrobiota; class Verrucomicrobiia; order Limisphaerales; family UBA11358; genus UBA11358. The sequence goes on along the minus strand of JBKQOA010000180.1, from coordinate 19,922 downwards.
CTAGCTTCAATGCCAGTGCGCGGATCACGCGGGCGCGGTTGCGAATTTTCTCCGACAATGGCCGGATGGTCCGCAACTCTGACGGTTGCCGCCTCGGCGGTGATCAAAGCTTGCTGGCGGGCAGCGTGGCGCGACGGCGATGGCGATATAAATCCCGCGCCGATGAAAGCGCGGGCTTGCAATTTTCCCGGCGCGGCTTAATTCTCGCCGGTAGGTGTCATTACACGCTTATGAAATCCATCCTCGAACTTATCGCCGACATTCCCACCAATGCCGCGCTCCGGTTGCAGGCAGCAGCACTCGAAAAGAAGATAGCGGAGTTGGAAGCAGCCAACGCCGATCTTAAAAAGCGAGTTGGCCAGCTTGAGTCCGAGCTTTCGGCAAAGACGAGGCTTGAAGAGTTTGTCGAGCATCATGGGGCACTTTTCAAGCGCAAGCCAGGAGGTGGTTATCACGCGGCGGTTTATTGTCCGCATTGCAAGCAGTCGGTGGGTTCGCTTCATGCTTTACCTTACGATTGTAGTTGTGGTTGGAGTGCGGATTTCAACCATTTTGATTTGGAAAAAGTGATGCAGGATTTGCCGCAACCGTGATACTCTGCGCTGGACGAGCCTTCGGTCATTTTCCAATCTCCTCAAACTTCTTGGTTAAGTTTTTCCGTATTAACTCCGTGTCGGCGCTCATTCTCTCGCCTATCTCTTCGGCTGAAAGCCCGGCCATTGCCGGCGGTAACTCCCGGTCCCGGCGCTCCAACTCCGCAAAGGTTAAGGTCATTGCTTGCGCAGCCTGCCGTTGCGCATCGGCAGTGGGCATCATCCGACCGGCCTGGACTTCGTTTTCCCGCGCCAATTTCTTTTTTGTTTCGCGCAGGATGGCCAGCCGTTCCTGAGCTATTGCCCGGCGTAAATCCGGCGGCACGCTGCCGATGCGACCCTTCTGCGCGAGGTAGATTGTCCAGCCGGTGAGATCGTCGAGCGCAGGCGCATCGGGCTTCTTGACGTAGGCGGCCAGCAGTTGGCGGGACACTCCCAAGGATGCGGCCACGGATGATTGTGTAGGCTTTTTATTTTTGAGTTTTGGTTTCATGGTATGTAAAATAATTATTTTTAGTGGTTCATAGAGACTGTCAGGACTGTTCAGATGCCTAGCTGGATGGTCGTCCAAAAAAAGATTCCTTTGATTTTCTGGCGCGGGGTTGACCATTGCAGACAGTGGGTTGGTTGGCTGGTGGTTTTCATCGTGGCAGAAAATCCATGCGACGGGGCGCGGTGCGTTTGGGGTTAGGTTCACCCGCACATAACCACCTGAAACGATTCGCAGTCTTGTTCGGTTGGTAGTTGGCCGTTTTTTTGATTGCGCCCATTGCAGTCAGCTTGTCCCGAATCCACGCTGCTCCTTTTCCAGTGACGCCGAGCCGGGCCCCCAGATTGTCCCGCACAATCGGAAAATCCGCCGCGCCGTCTTGCTCCGCTTTCCGCGCATAGCTCCGCACAATCCGAAACGCATCGCGTTCGTTTTCCGTTTCCAGCCGCGTGAGGATTTCCCGCTCCGCTGCCGAAAGTGTCACCGCCCATTTTTCCGCCAGTCCCGCCCACAATTTCTCAAAGCTCGCCATGTGTTCTGTTTCATCCACGTTTGTCGCCGCCGTCTTGGTTCGGAACTGCGCTGCCGCCAGCCGTTGCGCCATGCCCCGCCCGACTTGATGAAAAACTTCACCAACCAAGGATGAAAGTTTCTCGTTTCGTGTTCCTGTTACCGCGATACCAAGTTTCTGAAGTAACTCCGATTCACGGTAGAGGGAGACAGAGAAAGAATCTTCTTTCTTTGTATCAGGGAAGTGACTTTCTAAACCCCTGCAATTCAACGGGACATTTTTTGACTTCCCCGATAGGACAGAATCAAGGGAAGCGCGGCAGTTTTCCCAAACGATTTGGGAAAAATCATCCGTGCCGGGATTCCAGCAGCCAGGCGCACGCAGCCCCTTGCCGTAACGCGACGGCAGACTGTCGGGCGGAAAAATTTCGCACACGCCAGCGGCGACGGTAGTGCCGATGGTGGCGACAACTGATTTTAACAGCCGAATCCATTCCCGCGTTTCGTGAAAGTCGGGTGAGATTGCCCAAACGTGCCAGCCTCCACTGCCCGACGTTTCGAGAATCACGGCCAAGTCGGGCGCGCTTAACAGCACACGGAAAGCGGTAAACGCCAGTTCCAGCGCCCGTTCTGACTTGCCATTGTGCGCGTCAAAATCCATGCCACCCCAGCGCGATTGCTGGCGGTCATTGGTCGAGTAAGGGACAAATGCCAGCCGCGATTTTGGCGAACCGGCAATGCTTGACCATGCCCAAGAAATTGCCCGATGAACGGGCAGTTTTTTCGATCTGACGTAACGCTTGCATCCGTCCTTGTCACGAAAGCCCATGACGAAATGTGTTGTGCCGTTACCGTTGTGAAGATGCTCGTAAAGCGCAGTCAACTCGCACCGCGTCCAAACGGCATCGGCGCGGCGCGGCTGCCAACTCAAAATGGCGAGCGTATTTGCGCCCGTGTCAGTTGATGGTGTCCGCAAGCGCAACCGCTTGTGCGAATCGGCAAGCGCGTGTTTGAGTTCGTCATTACTTAATCCGGCCCAGCGCGGATGCAGAACTGGTGGGCGTTTTTCCGGCGGTCGCGGCGGCGGCGAGGAAGATACCTTTTTTTGATTGCTCATGCCTCGATTCCTTCAGTCTAGGCATCTGACGGGATTGGACGCCACGCGTCGTCATCATAAATCTCGCCTTGTCCTGCTTCATTGATGCGCAGCCGGTTCTCCATCAGCAAAAAATACAATTCCACGCATTGCTCAGGCGTGACTTCTGCCCCTCGCTGTATTAACGCTGATGCGGCCAGCGCGACGACTTCAAATACATCCTCGAATCGTTCTCGCGGATATGCAGGCTTGGCCCATGACGGAACAAGCGGGCATCTCGGCGGCCCTGCCAGCAGGCGGTAGGCATCGGTCAAATGTAAAACCTTTTTACAGTCTAACTCTTCCCGCCTGTCAAACACGCGCATGTAGTTTGCTGCGGTTGCCCGGTCAAACGGCAGATTTTTCTTAATCCACGGCAGCCATTCGCCGTGGGACAATTGGCCTTTGACCTCCGTGAGGAGCTTTCCGATGCGGATCGCATTGTCGAGCGACATGCGCGCAGCGGTAATAATTTCGGCATGGAGCTTATTTATCTCACAAACCGCGACGTGAACGGGTAGGCGACCTGCGCGGCGTGCGATTTTTTCCACACGCTGCTGGTCAATGGTTGCGGGATTCATTCCGCCCCCCGTTGCTGGCGCAGAAGCGCGGCCTCGACGCTCGGCCAGTGAAATAAATTTCGTCTGCCGATCTTGACGTGTGGGATTTTTCCAGATGCTCGCCAATTAAAAAGCGTCCGTCGGCTGACGGGTATCCGCGCCAAGAGTTGTTTTTCGTCGAGGAATAAATCCCCGCTCGCCGGTGCTGTTTGTTTTGGTTGATTAACCATGCACGCACTTTATTGCGTGCAGATAAAATTGTTCATGGGGTATAACAGCCCGCGATTTATCACACCGGCGGAGACTTGGGGGCGATGCTGTGAAAGGCTTGTTTGATTTGGCTTTTTATGTCACGGCGGATCAAGGCGCGAGAGGATTTCAGCAGCTTCTTTTTTCTCGGATTGTCCGGCACAGATTCTTGATAGGCATCATTGCGCCAGTAATCTTGAAATTGTTTGTGATTCTCAAAATCATTGCCAAATTTGCGGACAAATACTTTTTCAGCGAGCTTCCACCATTGCCGATAATTTTCCCTAGACAGTGGCGGAAGTGCGATAGCTTCTTTTTCTATCAGTGCTTCAAAATTTCCGTTTGTCCACAACGAGCTTTTATCTTTCTTGCGTATGCTTTTTATGTAATTCAAAAGTTGAAATGCAATATGCGTTTCATCTGTGAACAACGAGAATGATTTGCCTTTGGTATTGATTGAAGATGATTCCCCTAACTGAATTTTTTCCATCAGATATTCCTGATTTCTTGCAACATCAGGATGATGACTAATGAAGCCGGGAAAAACAAATTCCCCCCTTGCAATCGGTTGAAAATTCTCCGGTGCTTCCCAAGCTGCGGAACGCAGTGCTTCCACTGCGGAGGCCGCAATGCGATGGAGCCGTGCGGCTGCATCCGCATATTTAACAGCGCATAGCCGCATTGCCTCAAAATAAAAATTCGTCTGGTAGTCACTCGCAAAGAAGTCTGGAACGTCCGAAAATTTGTGGCTGGGTTTTGGAAGCAATACATCCAAAGCGCATCCCGCAAACTTCATTGCTGGCGAGTCGCCAGGATGCCACGGCATCCACAATTTATTTTCCGCCTGTTTTTGCTCGCGCAGTTCCTTTTCCAGTTTGTGCCTACTAGGTTTTGGGCGTTTTGGCTTTTTCATTTTTTGTTAAGCGACGGGACTTTATCCACGGCGGCGAAGCCGGGTTGCACGGCAAACCATTTTCCCGCCTCGGCTTTTGTGGCGAGTCCCTTGTAATGCGCGTGAATCATCGCGGGCGAATTGCCCGCCTGTTGCGCGGTCTGGTTTTCATTGGCGTGCGCGGCAAAGTGAAATGAGCAAAAGCTGTGGCGCAACCCGTTGGTTTTGCGCGTCACGCCCGCGCCTTCGCACAGTTCCACGAAATGCTGTTGGAACGTGATTTCATGGCCGACCCAAAGTTTGCCAGCCGTGCGCGTGCGAAACGGTTCAAGCCACGAGGCGAGCGCGGGGCAGATTTCCACCAGGCGGCGCTGGCGTGTCTTGGCCTTGCCCGCTGTGATTTCAATGTGTCCCGGCACGCGCCACACGTCCGCCCAATCCAAGCGCAGCAGTTCGGAAGTGCGGAGTCCGGCCAACCCGCCAATGGCGATGATCGGGCGGAGTGTGGCGTAGGCGGTTTTGGCGGTTTTCAGCAACGCGGCAAATTCGTCCGGGGTGTAAAACTCCACGGCGGCGGTGTTGGCGCGTTCGGAGCGCATGGCGTCGGCTTCGTTCAAGCGATGCGTCGGGGCGAGATAATCTTTGCGGACTGCCCATTGCAGGAATTGGCGGATGGTGGCGCGGTAGTGGTTGCGGGATTTTGCGGAGTTGGCGGCGCGGCCATTGCGAGACGTGGTTTTCACCGTGTCAAGCGAGCCGATGAAGGTGTCCAAGTGTTCCTTGCTCAAATCGCAAACGGCGGTGCCGAGGAACGTGGCGGCGAAGCGGTCCAGTTGCAACTGCCGGTTGTAGGCGTATTTGGCGGAGAGTTGCGACCGCTGGCCTTCGGCGGCTTTGGTGCGGGGCGCGTCGGCCTGTAAAAATTCCGCGACGGCTTCCTTGATGTCTTTGCGCTTCACGCTGGCGACAGTGCGCAAGTAACCCTCGACAGCTTCACCCATTGTGCGCCCGCCCAGCTTGCCGGATGCCTCGACGAATTCAGACACGGCGGCCAGCAGTGAAACGCGGCGGCCTGTGGATTGCCGGAAGGATTCGAGGCGTTGCAACGCGGCGAGCGAGTCGCGGGACTGGCTGGCGGTAAGCGCGGCGGCCTGTGAACCGTTGGCCATGTCGCGCACAAGGCGTTCGGCAGCGGCCTTGGCGTCGGGATAATTGGCAAAGGTTTGCATCCGACGCTTACCGGCGACGGTATAGGCGACGCGGTAGTAATTGAATTTCCCGGCAGGGCGGTAGATTTTCGCCTTGCTCGATCTGTGGCGGATGGTGACGGGGAACCTCACGCGTTTGTCCGAGGGACGGGCTGTGTTTTGTGCAAACTCTGTGCAAATTTCCTGATGATGCCCTATTTCATTAGAAAAATTGGTGCGCATAGCAGGACTTGAACCTGCACGGGTTGCCCCACTACCACCTCAAAGTAGCGTGTCTGCCAATTCCACCATATGCGCACCCGCCCGCATAATGAACCAAGCGGCGGCGGTCTGCGCAAGTTGAATCGAATCCTGTGCGCAAGTCGCGGGCACCCGCAAAAATTTTCGCGCGTTCTTTTTAGTCGCCCAACAACCATTGCCAGCCGCGCCAGCGATCAGGATGTGCGGGGTGGAAACCCTCGCCGCCGCGCGTCTTTTCCAAATCCCATTGCATCAGCACGCCAATGGTGTTGGCACCGCGTCCGTGCGACCGGATGGCGTCAATGCCGTAGGCGTAGTCGAACATGATTTTGAAACGGTCGGATGGCGCGCGATATAAAATGCCGCCGCCCACGCCGTTGAGCCAGTTGCCCGGCTGCTCCTCGCCAGGCAGATAATCCACAAACGCGCTGGAGGTGTTGACCCCCAGATTCCAGCGCTGGTTTTTATCGAGCGGCAGAAGGTAATTCGCGTTGAACAGCACAAATTGCCGCGCGCTGATTTCCTGGAAAAAATAACCGGGCAGCGACAGTGGAAATTCCGCCACCAGTGGCAAATATCCGCCGAGGCGATACGCGCTGAAACGGTCGGCGTCCACGCTCGTGCCGGCCGTCAGCCGCACGTAAAAATTCTGCTGGCTCTTGGGCAGCGTGTAGGACAGCGCCGCTTCGGCCCAAAACAAATGCGATTGCTCTTCGACCGAGCGATCGTAGCTGACGCCGTTGAAGAAGCCATAAGGGCCGGAGTCGGTGCGAAGCTGTCCTTCGTACCAGACGGACAATTCCATCGCGAGTGCCGGGAACAGCGTCGGTTCGATGCCGCCCCAGCGCAAACCGGTGCGTACGCTGAACTCGCCGCGATCCTCCGGCAGTCGAAATCCAGAGGCCGTGCCGTCACTGCGGTCGAAAGTGGAATAGTGCGCCGTGCCGCGGAGGACCAGATTCAACGGAATCAGGTCGCCGGGGTTGAACAGATGATAAACACTTGCTGAAATTTCACCATCGCTGCCCTCAAAAGACTGGTTGGGATAATAGGTGCCGCCATGGATTTCATAGTAACTGTCCGCAAAACCGCCACCCGCCAGACCGATGGCGAAGTCCGTGTTCGGCCCCAGCCCGTGGACAAAGCCGAATTCGGAATCGAGATACACCGGCGCCACCGCCAGCCGCAGCGTCAGGTTCGTGCGCAGGAAATCCGGCTGGTTGAGATAGTAAAACGCGTAGCCGGCGAACGGCGCGTGGCCCTCGAATGCCTGATTGTAGCCGAACTGGATCAGGTCGCGATTTACGGGGTCAATTTGCGCCGACGCGAAAATCGGGGCGAACAGCGACAACCAGAGGAGTCGTTGCCCGATTTTTTTCATCGCCATTTTCGTAACCCAAAGCCGCGCTGCCGGCAAGCGGATTTGGACACGCCGGTGCGTGTATCCGATTATAATCGGGGTGCGGGTTTGCCTCGCAAAAGGCGCATCTTCATTGAATGACCAATGGCTAAACCCCGTAACGGGGCGTGGCCCCACGGGGCTTTACACCCATAATGCCTAAAGAATGACGAAGCCCGAATGACGAAACAATTCCTACGCCCTGACATTTTGAATTGGTCATTGGGAATTTTTTGGTCGTTGGGATTTGGGAATTAGGAATCCGGTCACTGTCCGCATCCATTTTTCGCCAAACCAATCCATCGGCGAGCGCACTCCCCGCTGGACACGTGAAAAATTTTCCGGCCTACTGTTACACCAATGCCGCCACTCAACGCTGAATTGCTGGCCAAGGCCAAGTCGCTCGGTTTCTCCGACCGGCAAATCGCGCATTTGACCGGCACGACCGAGGATAAAATCCGCGCGTTGCGGAAAAAACTCGGCCTCGTACCCAGCTACCGGCTCGTGGACACCTGCGCCGCCGAGTTCGAGGCTTACACGCCGTATTATTATTCGACCTACGACCGCGGCGACGACGAGATCAAAAAGACATCAAGGAAAAAGGTGATGATTCTCGGCGGCGGACCAAATCGCATCGGCCAGGGAATTGAATTTGATTATTGCTGTGTCCATGCGGCGTTCGCGCTTAAGGAAGACGGCATTGAGACGCTGATGGTCAACTCGAATCCTGAAACCGTTTCGACCGATTACGACACCAGCGACAAACTTTTTTTCGAGCCGCTCACGCTCGAAGACGTGCTGCACATTTACGAGCGGGAAGATTGTTGGGGGGCGATTGCGCAGTTCGGCGGGCAGACGCCGTTGAACCTGGCGCTCAGCCTCCAGAAAAACGGCGTCAACATTATCGGCACTTCGCCGCAAAGCATCGAAATTGCCGAAGACCGCAAGCTTTTCGCGGCCATGCTCGACAAGCTGAAAATTCCGCAGCCGCCCAACGGCATCGCCACCAACGAAGTCGAAGCGCTTGCGGTGGCGAAAAAACTGGACTATCCGGTTCTCGTTCGACCGTCATTCGTCCTGGGCGGACGCGCGATGCAGATCGTTTATTCCGACGCCGAGCTTCAGCATTACATGCGTTTTGCGGTTGAGGCGTCGCCGGAACGCCCGGTGCTCGTGGATAAATTTTTGGAAGACGCGACCGAAGTGGACGTGGATTGCATTGCGGACGTTGGCCAATTCGATGGCAGGGCGCGCAGTCCTCTGCGCGCCGCTCACGCGGATGCCAAAGCCGGCGCGCACGGAGTGACGCGCCCTGCCGCAGACGAAGGCACCATTGTCATTGGTGGAATGCTGGAGCACATCGAATTTGCCGGCGTTCATTCCGGCGACGCCGCGATGGTGCTGCCGCCGCACACGCTGTCCAAAAAGGTCATCCAGACCATCCGCGAGTACACCCACGCGATGGCGGTGGAATTGAAGGTCATCGGCCTGATGAACGTGCAATATGCCGTGAAGGGCGAATCGGTGTATTGCCTGGAGGTGAACCCCCGTGCCTCGCGCACCGTGCCGTTCGTAAGCAAGGCGATTGGTTTTCCACTGGCCAAGCTCGCCGCGAAAGTCATGGCCGGAAAAACTTTGAAGGAACTCGGCTTCACCAGGGAAATCTGGCCGAAGTATTGGGCGGTCAAGGAATCCGTTTTTCCGTTCAATCGCTTTCACGGGCAGGACATTTTGCTCTCGCCGGAAATGCGCTCAACCGGCGAGGTCATGGGACTCGACGCCGATCGCGGCATCGCCTACGCAAAGTCGCAGATGGCCGCCGGCTCGCCGCTGCCGCTCGGCGGAAAAGTTTTCATCAGTGTCAGCGACGCGCACAAAAAAGAGGTTGCGGCGGTGGCGAAACAATTTACCGATTTGGGTTTCGAGCTGGTCGCCACCGGCGGCACGGCGACCGTTTTGGAAAAGGCGGGGCTGAAAGTTCAGCACATTTTCAAGCTCGCCGAAGGCCGGCCCAATGTGATTGACCTGCTCAAGAACAAGGAAATCCAGCTCGTCATCAACACGCCCTCCGGCGCCACCCCCTTGGCCGACGGAGTTAAAATCCGCACCACCGCCGTTTACACCAACACGCCGATCATGACGACGCTCAGCGGCGCCAAAGCCGCCGCCCGCGGCATCGCCGCGTTGAAAAAGAGCGGTTACGGCGTACGGACGTTGCAGGAGTATCACTGACCCTCCTACAAAACGGACGGTGGAGTGTGGCCGTCTGCTCGCGATTTATCGGAGTCCCTGGCCACAACAATGCACGAACGGCGACGCGCTTTGGCCAAACCGATGCCGGCAGCCTTGCCACGTTGCTGCGCCCGGGGACGGGCGCACTCCGGCATCCGGTGGAGAACCGCCGCTGCCAAAATTAGTTTGGGATGGACGAATGGCGGAATGAAATTTGTTTTGACGCTCGCCCTCACCTTAAATCCTCTCCCCCAGGAGAGGAAATCACCATTGGCTGATTCTGGTCTTGCGGATGACCGGCCGGCCAATTCAGTCGCGCAAATTTTCAAGAGGACGGCGAACGGTTCCCCTTCTCCTTGGGGAGAAGGCGGGGTTGAGGGAGAGCGTTACACCAAATTACACCCGCGCGGGAATCCAAGGGGAAATCGGTTTGGGATGGACGACCGGGGCAAGGGGGCGTTTGAATTTTGGCACGACAAAAAAGCAAACCGCCAGGCCTTCTTTTCAAAGGCCTTTGCTGTTTCGGTCAAGCCACTCAATGCACGCATGCAAATCAGTTCACAACGGAATGACTGACAATGAACGCTTTTCGCCAGTTTGTTTCAAAAACAAAAACGGTAAGGCGGGTGTCGATGGCGGCGAGTGGGTCGTTGCCGGAGAATGTGAATTACGCAGTGAAGCGTTGGTAGGGTGGTCGCTACCGCGCCGCCCTGATATTGGGGCTGCGGAGCACCACAGTCCTACCATTCCTCGAATCCGTGCCGACCGTTTCCTCCAAACTCAAAGAACCGGTCACGGCTGACCGGAAGTTTGAGGATGTGGTCAAATCGGCACAGGCCGCGGCGGTGCTGGTGCTGGTGTATTGAATGTAGCGTCGGCGCTGTGCGCCGATTCGTTCGAGCCACAGGCTCGACGCTACAACTTCTGCGGTGCGCACGGAGTGACGCGCCTTACCTTTCGTGTGTTTGGTGTATTTCGTGGTTAATCCATTCCGTTCCGGCAGCGGTGCAAGCTAAAGCTTGAACTCCAACCCGCCTGTCCTACTTTAGCGGCGGTGAAATCTGGAACAACAAACCTGCTCCCGCTGCTCAAGCAATATTTTGGTTTCACCTCGTTCCGCCCGTTGCAGGAGGAAATCATCCGCGATTCGCTGGCCGGGAAGGATGTCTTCGCGCTGCTGCCCACCGGCGGCGGCAAATCGCTCTGTTTTCAACTGCCTGCGATGGCACAACCCGGCCTGACGGTCGTGGTGTCCCCGCTGATTGCATTGATGAAAGACCAGGTGGACGCGATGCAGGCCGGCGGCATTCCGGCGACCTTTCTGAACTCCTCGCTCGCCCAAGGCGAATCGCGGGCGCGCCTGCGCAGCCTGCATAACGGCGAGTTCCGCCTGCTCTACCTCGCGCCGGAGCGATTGATGCTTTCGGGTGTACTTTCGGATTTGCAGCGTTGGAACGTGCGTTTGCTGGCCGTGGACGAGGCACATTGTATCAGCGAATGGGGACATGATTTCCGTCCGGAATACCGCCAGCTCGCGGAGTTGCGGAAGTTGTTTCCGGAAACACCGATGATGGCGCTCACCGCCACCGCCACCGAACGCGTGCGCGCGGACATCATCAAACTGCTCGAGTTGCGCGAGCCGCGTTGCTATGTCGCCAGCTTCAACCGTCCCAACCTCACCTACCGCGTGCTGGCCAAAAACAAACCGTATGACCAGGTGTCGGAATTTGTCCGCGCGCGACCGAAGGAAAGCGGCATTGTTTATTGCCAGTCGCGCAAATCCGCTGAGAGTGTGGCCCGGCGTTTGAACGAGGACGGAGTAAAAGCCAGACCGTATCATGCCGGGTTGACACCGAAGGAACGCACCGAGCATCAGGAACTTTTTCTCCGCGACGACGTGCGCGTGATTTGCGCGACCATCGCCTTCGGCATGGGCATCAACAAGCCGAACGTGCGGTTTGTTGTCCACTACGACCTGCCGAAAAACATCGAAGGTTATTATCAGGAAACCGGCCGGGCGGGACGGGACGGGCTGCCGGCTGAATGCGTTCTGTTGTTCAGCGCAGGCGACGTGGTGAAACAGACCCGGTTCATTGATGAAAAACCCGATGCGCAGGAACAGAAAATTGCCCGGGCGCAATTGCAGCAGATGGTACACTACGCCGAATGCGCCGCCTGCCGGCGGGCGGAATTGTTGCGCTATTTCAGCGAGGTTTCGGGCGCGGAAAATTGCGGCGCGTGCGACAACTGCCTTACGCCGCGCGAAACCTTCAACGGCACCCTGGCCGCGCAGAAATTTCTCTCGTGTGTTTATCGCATCCGCGAAAATGCACGGTTCGTGGTCGGCCTCAATCATGTCATTGAAGTTTTGACCGGCGCGGACACGGAAAAGATCCGCAAGTGGAACCATCACCAGCTCTCCACGTACGGCATCGGCCGGGAACACAGCCGGCCGGAGTGGGCGGCGATTGGCCGGGAACTGGTCCGGCTGGGCCACCTGCGCCAGACCGCCGAGAAATTCAGCGTGCTGGAATTGACCCCGGAAGGGCTGGCCGTGCTCAAACAGCGCCGGCCGGTGACGCTCACCAAACCCGCCGTTGTGCCGGAGGCGAAGCTGCCCCGGATCGGTGAAATCGCCTGCGACGAAGTGCTGTTCGACCGCCTGCGTCAGTTGCGGAAAAAACTCGCCGATGAGCGCGACGTGCCGGCTTACATCGTCTTTTCCGACGTCGCGTTGCGGCAGATGGCGCGGAATTATCCGGCCGGCGAACGGGATTTCGCCCGCATCAGCGGTGTGGGCGAGAAAAAGTTGCGCGAGTTTGGCGCCGTGTTTCTCGCTGAAATTGCCGGCCATCTGCAAACCCACCCGCGGCAGATGTTTGCCGACGACTCCTTCGCTCCGCCCGTCCAGACGCAGGCAGGACGGGCTTCCAGCCTGTCTCCATGATTCCAAATCAGAGACCGGCAGGAGGCTGTCCTACTTTTTTTCCTCCGGCTTCGATGGCGGCGGGTTGGTTTTCTCAAAATTCAGCGCCGCCGAGTTAATGCAATAACGCAGGCCGGTTGGTTTCGGGCCGTCATCAAATACGTGGCCGAGGTGGCTGCCGCAATGTGCGCACAACACTTCCGTGCGATGCATCCCGAGGCTGTCGTCTTCGCGCAAGACGACCTTTTTCTCCGCAGCCAGATCGTAAAAACTCGGCCAGCCGCAGCCGGAGTCGAACTTGGTGTCCGAGGTAAAAATGATTTCCCCGCACGCCGCGCAGCGGTAAACCCCGGGTTCCTTGGTGTTCCAATACTTGCCGGTGAACGGCCGCTCCGTGTCCGCCTGGCGCAGCACGCGATATTGTTCCGGGGACAGTTCCGCGCGCCATTCGGCGTCGGTTTTTTGAACGGGAAATTTCATGGTTTCAGTCGGGGTTGAATTTGTGGAAACGGATGCCGTGGCGGTGTCGTTCGTCGGCGAGGCCCGACAGCCTACTGTCACCGCAAGCCATGCGGCAAAGCAGGCCATTTTCAAATTGGTTTTCATGTTTGTGTTCATTTGTTCTTGTCCTCGATTTCATCCCGGTTACGAGGGCGGCGAGGACGGTTCCGTCGCCCACAACACGCGCCATTGATGCGTCCAGGGATCAATCCGGCACGCCGCCCGGTAATCGCAAAATTCACACGGCGTCTCGCGGCCCTTGCGATAAGGATCCACCTGCGCCGCACCGGAAAAAATTGCCCGGCCCAATTCCTGCAATTGCGCCTCGACGCGGTCGAGCAATTTTTCAAATTCAGCCTGCGGCAGCGCCTCCACGGAATCTGACCGTAAACCGCCGTCCTTGTTCAACCGATAATTGAACTGGTCCGCCGCCCGCGCGCGGTCGAGGCGGGACAGCGCCCCGGCGTCGAAGCGCCCGCTGTGGCGATAGGCGCGTTTGCGCGCGCCGGCGGCATCCGCCAGCGCCTCGTCGCGCGTCTGCCCGCGTTCGTACTGGCCGCGCAGGTTCACGTAAAAGACGCCGGCGGGAACCAAGGCCGGCACTTTCAGCAGCCGGCGCGGGTCCGGCCAGTGGCGCACCGCTGCCAGGTACGCCAGCAATTGCAATTGCACGCCGTGCCCGACCAGGACCGGGTCCAGCTTTCGCCGGCCGGATTTGTAGTCCATCACCACGCACCAGGCGCGGTCGCCGGTTTCGCGGCATACATCAATGCGGTCAATGCGCCCGCGCAACGCGAATTTGTGCCCCGCCCCGAGATTGATTTCCCACGCCGGCGCGCCGCCGGTCCCGATGCCAAATTCGAGTTCGGCCACGGCCGGGTCAAATTCGTATTGGCCGCGCATCCATACCACCAGGGTCTCGACGAAATCCTGCAACGATTCCGCCAGCAGGTGCGCGGCGAACCGGCTTTGCCCGTCCGCGCGCAACAGGCCGTCACGGTAACTCCCCGCCAGGTCGGCGGCAATTCCGCCCACGCGGTCGCGGGCCTCCGCCGGCGTGAGGTCGCGCCAGCGTTTCCCGGCGGCGCTCAACTGCTCGTGGAAGAGCTTCAACACCTCGTGCTGGAAGCTGCCCTGCTCGCGGGCGTCCAGCTCGTAAACCTTCCGTTCCTCGGCGTGCAGGCCGGAGTGGACGAAATACCGGAACGGGCACTGGGCAAACTCCTCCAGCCGGCTGACCGAGGAGCGCAGGGTGAGGCCAGACAGCTTTTCCGCCAGCGCGGGGGACAGGCATTCCGTCGGCTCCGGTTCGCGCAGGGCAGCCAGAGCTGCGGCCAGTTTTTTCAAGGCGGGCAATTCGAGCAGGCTTTCCCAATCAAGAGTTGCAGGAGACGACATGAGGAGTTTTTGATTTTCTTCTGATTTGAGCCTCGTCACCCCGGTTCCTGCAAGATTTTGGACTTTAACCAGCGGTACAATGAGTTCGCTGGCGTGTTCTACTTCATCCAGCTTCCCTTCTCCGCTGGATTCTTCCGTTTCGAGTCCGGGAACAATCCGGCGCAGGTGCGCGAGGAACGACGACGGGTTCAATATTTTGCCGTCCGCATCGTGGCGGGAAAAAGTCACAACCAGTTTTTCGCTGGCGCGGGTGCAGGCGATGTAGCCGAGGTAACGCTCGCGGGCCAGGCGGGTGCGCAGGTCAGGGCCGGTGACGGCGCCGAGCCGGCCCAGTTCATCGCGGTCAGCGTCCGTCAGAATCGCGGGCGCGGCGGGCGCGGCGGGGAAAACCGATTCATTGACGCCGAGCACGAACGCCAGCTTCAAATCGGGATTGCGGGCGCGATCCACCGCCCCGATGAGCACCTGGTCGAGCGCGGGAGGCACCACACCCACGGTCAGGTTTGCCAGGCCCGCCTCCAACACCGGCAGCCATTCCGGCAGCGGCAACGCCTCGTCCGAAAACGCAAGTGCGACGTCGTCGAGCCAGGCGTTCATTTGTTCCCAGACGGTGGAATGAATGGCGGATTGCGTGTTGCGGGTCGCGGATTTTTCCCCGTCCGGCATCCAGCGTTCCAGGGTGCTTTCGACTTCCAGGTCCGACCAGAAATCGCGCAGGGCGGCGGCGAGTTGCGGCCCGGTCGGGGCATTTTTGAATCGCGCCAGGCGCGAGGCAAGATTTTCAAACGGCGGAAGGACTGCCTGGCGCAGGCGTTCCAGCGAAGGATCGCCGGCGGGCAGCGGCTCGCGCCATTTTTTACCGCGCCAGCCGGATTCGAGCGCGGCATTTTCGAGCCGGTCAATCCCGGTTTCGTCAGCCGGAGCGAACCCGGCCTTGAGCGCGGCAAACCAGTCGTCGTGCTGCCAGTCGAACGCGACGGTGCGGAATGCGCTGCGGGTCAGCTCGGCGAGCGGGTGGTGCGCAACGGATTCGCGCCGGTCGAGAAAGCAGGGAACGCCGTAACGCTGGAAAACGCGTGCCAGCGGTTTGTGATACCCGTCGAGGTCCCGCATGAGCACGGCGACATCACGCCAGCGGCCGCCGCCCCGGACCCATTGCAGAATTTCACGCGCCGCCAGCGCAGCCTCGGCGTCGGGGTTGGCGCAGGCAACGATGCGGACGGCAGCCGGCGCTGTAATCTCATCCGGGCGCTTTTCGGTTGGCGGGGCGCCGGCGGGATTTTGCCAGCCCATTTCCAGGCGCCGCAGAACCGGGCTTTTTTCAAAACGACCGGGCTGCCGGCTGCGTGGGAAGATTTCGACGCTGATTTCACAATCCGGCAGGCGCGCGATTCGCTGTCGGCACTGTTGGAACGTTTTGCCGATAGGTGACCAGATGGACAGCCAGGACGCATCGGCTTCCGGTTCGCCGTCGAGGCAAAACGCCAGCGTGGCCCGGCCACAATGCGGCAAAAGCGCGGCGAGCAGGTCGAGTTCCTGCGGCGTCATTTCGGCAAAACCGTCGAACCACAGGCTCTGAATGTTGAAAGTCGGGGACCGCGTGTCGGGGGCCGAACGCAGTACTTCGGTTGCCGCGTCGAGCAGGCGATTCCCGTCCTGCAATTCATGCCCGGCCAGCCAGTTCAAATAGCCATCGAGCAACCGGGCCAAGTCATGAAGCTTGTTCCGGAGTTCGGAGCGCTGACCGGTGCGCCGGGCCAGCGTTTGAAGTTTGGCGGGTGTGATTTGATGCTGTTGCAGTTCGGCGAGCAGTTGGCTGAGCTGCCGGGCAAAACCGGGCCGGCGGGCGCTGGATTGAAATAACTTCAAGCCGCGCTCGTGCCGCATGAGCAGGGTGCGCAGGACCATCACCCGGCCTTCCTCAGCCAGCAGGCGGGGCGGCGCGACGCGCATTTTTTCCAGGACGGCCCGGGCGAGCCGTTCGAATGAAAAAATGTTCAGGCGCACATAGCCTTGCAGGGTGCTCCCGGCCAGCAACTGGCGTTCGAGTTGGAACGTCGCCTGCCTGGGCGCGAGCAGGACCAGCGGCGGTCCTTCCGGCGACGCGCGCAACGCCTCGCGGATTTCGGCCAGACAGCAGAAGGTCTTGCCGCTGCCGGCCGGGCCGAGGAGAAAACGCGCTTGCACAGGCTTCTTTTCGCGCATAGACGCCAAATCGCAAGGCAATTTATTGTCGAATATTGGCAAAGGGTGGTTGGTGCGCGGCCATATTTTTTGTTTCCTTTCCCGGGATTCCGGCTATGATTTCCGCTCGTTGGGGGAAATCGAGTCGGTGGGTGGAAACAATTGAAAACGGAAAAATTATGCCATTAACACACACGAAGGAACTGTTTGCCAAGGCGTTGAAGGGCAAATACGCGCTCGGCGCGTTCAACGTCAACAACATGGAGCTGATTCAGGCCATTGTGGAGGCTTGCGAAGAGGAAAAGGCGCCCCTGATCCTGCAAATCTCCAAGGGCGCACGGCAATACGCCAATCCCATCTATTTGAAAAAGCTGATCGAGGCCGCCGTCAGCGTGTCCACGATTCCCATCACCGTCCATCTCGACCACGGCGACACCTTCGAATTGTGCAAGGACTGCATTGATGAAGGGTTTACCAGCGTGATGATTGACGCCAGCCACGAGCCGTTCGAGAAGAACGTCGAAATCTGCAAAAAGGTCGTGGATTATGCCCACAAGCACAACTGCTCCGTCGAAGGCGAGCTCGGGCACCTTGTCGGGGCCCAGTTCGACGAAGGGGAAGAGGGCGGCGCTCATTCCGTGAGCGGTCATTACACCAACCCGGAAGAGGCTGTCAAATTCGTCAAGGAATCCGGCGTGGACTCGCTCGCCGTCGCCATCGGCAACTCCCATGGCGCCTACAAATTCAAAGGCGAACAACACCTCGATCTCGAACGCCTCAAGCTCATCAAAAAAGCATTGCTGGATGCCGGCATGGGCGATTATCCGCTGGTGCTGCACGGCGCCTCCAGCGTTCCGAAATATCTCGTGGATGAGGTCAACAAATACGGGGGCAAGATGCCGGACGCCCAAGGCGTGCCGGAAGCCGACATCGAAGTCGCCCGCCGCGTGGGTTGCACGAAGGTCAATATTGACACCGACCTGCGCATTGCCATGACAGCCGGCATCCGCAAGGTCTTTTCGGAAAATCCCAAGGAATTTGACCCGCGCAAATATCTTGGCCCGGCCCGCACTTATGTCAAAGATCTGGTCCGGCACAAAGTCAAAGACGTTCTGTGCTGTGCCGGTCACGCTTTTGACTAAAAATTCGAATTTTACATCACGCCCCAAGCCCGTCGGCTTGGGGCTTTTTTATTTTAAAATTTCGGGATTATGCACTTGACAAGTGTGAGGCAAAATGGCATATTTGGGGCATGAAAAGCGAATTATTGCCAACGCCAAAAGACTTGAACCTCTCGCAAGTGATGAAGCGGTTTAGCTGCGAATCGGATGCGCGGGAATACCTTGAAACCGTTCGCTGGCCGAATGGGACGACCTGCCCGCACTGCAAAAACAGCAATCAGGAAAAGATTTGGAAAATTCACGCCAACACCGCGAAGAAGGTTCGCCCCGGCCTGTATCGCTGTGCCGAATGCGACAAGGAATTTACGGTGACAGTGGGGACGATATTTGAGGACTCGCATATCCCGCTCTCAAAATGGCTTGTGGCGTGGTATCTGGTTTGCAGCGCAAAGAAAGGCATCAGCGCATTGCAGATTCAACGCTCGCTTGGTCTTGGCAGCTATCGCACGGCATGGATGATGATGCACAAAATCCGCCATGCGATGAAAGACCCCGAGTTCAACAAGCCATTGGACGGCACGCTGGAATGTGATGAAACGTATGTGGGCGGCAAACCGCATCCGTATGGTGACAACCGATTGGAACGGCTTGGTTTTCGCAAGGGTTCGGTCAAAACCCCGGTGGTTGCGTTGGTTCAACGCGGCGGGAAAATCCGCACCAAAGTAATGCCGCGAGTGACGCAGAAAAACCTGAAGCTGTTTATTGGCATCATGAGAGCCAATACAGCCCTCGTCATTGAGCCTGCCGCCAGTTGGCGGCGATTGCAACAGTCCAGCGAGTTCTTTTTTGAAGATCTCGACGCGCAGATGAAAGAGCATCATCGAGAATTTCTCGAAGCCCTGATGGGCTATGAGCGGCAATGCTTCCTGAACGCCCGACCCTACGAGCGCACAGACCAACGGGTGGATCAGGCTAATGGTTTCTATGGGCGGCAACTAACCACCCGGCTTGGGGTGCTGGACTTGCGGGTGCCGCGCACCCGCTCCGGGTGCTTTCAGAGCCAGGTGCTGCCCCGTTACCAGCGCCGCGAGCCGGTCGTCAACGAAGCCTTGAAGCAGGTGTTTCTGTTGGGCGTTTCCACCCGGCAGACCGGACGGGCCTTGGCCACGCTGGTGGAAGAAGCCGTCAGCGCCTCGACGGTCAGCGCCGTGGCCAAAGTCCTGGATGCGACCGTGGGCCGCTGGCATCGGCGCCCACTGACCGACCACTACCGTTATCTGATCCTGGATGCGGTCAGTGTGCGGATTCGCTTGGTAGGTGCAGTCCAGCGACGGATGGCGCTCTGTGCCTATGGCCTGACCCGGGAAGGAAAACGTGAACTCATTGACTTCCAGATCGTCAAAGCCGAGGCCGAGGACACCTGGCATGGGTTCTTGTGGGGGCTATGGAGTCGCGGCCTGCGCGGCGAGTTTCTGGAGCTGATCGTCACCGACGGTCACGCCGGGCTAGCCAAGGCCATCGCTCGGTTGTGGCCCGCCGTGGCGCACCAACGCTGTTGGGCACACAAGCTGCGCAACCTGGAAAACAAACTCAAAGCCTCGCAGTCGGCTTGTCTGGACCAAGCCAAACTCATCTACCAAGCCCCGCACCGGACCGAAGCCTTACATCGCTTTCGGATCTGGAAAAAGTGCTGGCAGAAAACTGCCCCCAAAGCCGTGGCCTGCCTGGAGCAGGACTTGGAAGAGTTGCTGGCCTTCTTCGACTCTCCCTTGGGGCATTGGAAACGAGTACGAACGACCAACGTGATTGAACGGCTCTTCGTCGAAGTGCGCCGACGCATCCGGACCATGTGTGCCTTCACCACCCGCAGCAGTTGTGAACGCATCCTGTTTAGCGTCTTTGACCGTATGAACATTTACTGGGATCAACACCCTCTTAAACCTTTTACACAAAAATCGTGACACTACCACCAAATGGATAGATTAATACGCCCGGCAGGCAAAAATGCAAGTTTTTTCATCGTTTTCCCATAAAATGGACAAAAAAAAAACCACATTTTGGACAAAAAACATCAATAACCCATCCGCTAAAGCGGGACCGTTTGCCCGGAAGAGGTTGCAAGATGGGTTCGCTGCGCTCCAAGAAACGGTCTGATTTGCGGCGGGGGCCGGAGCGAAATCCGTCTTTTCGCATGGATTGAACGGCAGGCTTTCTCATCTGGGCATAGGAATTCTACAAGGAGCCTTCGCCGGCGGTCGGCGGGCGGGCGCTCCGCGCCCGCACC
>JBKQOA010000179.1:0-6798 GCA_052145735.1 Limisphaerales bacterium | reverse complement strand
TTCACAAATAAAGTGGAGTTGAGAAATAAGGTCTAAAATCCGTGAATCAAATGGTACAAAGTTTCGACTTAATTTATTCCGACCTGACCGAAGAAGAACAAAACAGTTTTTCCGAACGCGTAAAAATATACGGCGAAATTCCCGCGATGCACTGGGTCATTCAACAGCATCCGCCAAATTCTTCGCAAAACGTCGACCAGACCGTTGCCTTCACCGCCAGCACCACGGACACGAATCAACCCGCGCCGACTTTGACCCTCACTCTGTTGAGCAGCCCCGCCAATGCGACGCTCATTCAAACCGACAACAACGACGCCAATTTCAGTTGGCAACCGAGGGTAACCAACGCCAATACCACCAACTGGATATCTTTGAAGGTGGCTCACAACGGCACCCCGTCTTGAGCGTAACACAAACTTTCAGTGTCACGGTAAATCCCTTGACGCTGTCCACGCTGTCCCCGGTCACCTTCAGCAATGGGCGGTTGGCATTCCAGGTCAGTGGCCAGATGGGGCCGGATTATGCGATGGAAGCCTCGAAGAATTTATTGGATTGGAACACGCTCTTTATCACCAATTCTCCGCCCATGCCATTCATTTGGACGGACACCAACGCGAGCGCAACGCCGGTTCAATTCTATCGCGTCAAAATAGGTCCGCTGTTGCCTTGATTGAATCTCAAATATGAGACTGAATCGAACCAAACTGAAGGCGTCAGTCCTATTTTCGGTCCTTGGCCTTGCCACCGCCGTGCAAATCCCGGACAATCCGGACATGCCCGAAATTCCCGGTGAGTCCGAACACTGATCAAATATAGACATATAATGAAAACTCTTCCCATCGCATTTATCTTTTTCTCACTCATCTTCGTTTCCTTCGCACGCGCGGATGTGCCTGGCGCCGTCAATCTCGATCAGGGATGGCGATTGTGGCTGGACCCAAAAGCAGCCTGGCAGGATGACACCCTCTATCTTCCGGAAGAGGTGAACTTCACGAACCTGCCGGTGAATCCGCCGAGCGGGGGATGGGCGGTGCTCGATGGCCAGGCCGGCATTGGCGTGTCGTTGCCGGCGACCGTCGAGGAATTCTATTTCAACCAGGCGCCGGCGCGCACGGCCGCTTCGACCTCACCATCGGAGATAGTCGCGGCCGATGGATACTATCAGGGCGTGTCGTGGTGGTATCGGCCGTTTACGCCGCCGGCCCTGCGACCCGGTGAGCGGTTGGTTTTCTATTTCCCCGCCGGTCGCCTGCGCAGCGAGGTCTATGTCAATGGCAAGCTGGCAGGCTACAACATCATCTCCGAGGCGCCGTTTGCCGCGGACGCCACGGCGGCGATCAACCCCGGCGGAACGAACCTGCTGGCCGTGCGCATCACCAATCCGGGAGGCAGGCTGGATTGGATGGACTTCCTCACGATGACCTGGGGCAAATATACACTGCCGGCAACCCATGCCTTCGGCGGTCTGGCCGGGGGCGTGGAGATGCAGGTGCGCGCGCCGGTCAGCGTGGGCGATCTGGCGGTTTTTAATCAACCCGACCCCCGCTCGGTTCGCGTCCAGGCCGAAATTTCATCCACCGGGCAGGCCTATGACGGACCGGTCAACTTTTCCATCGCCCGGGACGGCAACGTTGTCTTCAAAGAAAGCAAAAATATTCATGTTCCGCCCGGCGGAACCATCACCACTTCGATGGATGCGACCGTCACCAACGCGCAGCTCTGGGACATCGAGCAACCCAATCTCTACCAGGCCTCAGCAACTCTGCCGGCCGTCGCGCATTCCGATCGCAGCACGGCGTTTGGCTTCCGCTGGATGGATGTCAAAGGCCTCGGAACCGACGCGAAGCTTTATCTGAACGGCCGTCGGATCGTGCCGCGCTCCTCGATTTCATGGGGTTTCTGGGCGCCGAACGGCATTTTTCCCGACGAGGCCGCGGTCGGACGCGAAATCGCGGCGATGAAAGCCCTCGGTCTCGACTCCCTTCAAAACCACCGTCACATGCCCAAGGCCGTCGTGCTCGATGCCTTTGACCGTGTGGGGTTCCTGCGTTACTGCGAAGCCGGTGGCGGCCTGCTGACTTTCGAAAATGCGCGGACGGAGCCGCCTCAAACCAGCGTTCAGGTGGAATGGAATGGCAAGTCAGTCGAGCTCGATTTCCTCAACCGCTATCAACTCGACAAGGAACTGGCCATGATCCGGGCCTTCCGTTCCCACCCTTGTGTCAGTCTCTGGACGCTTCAGAACGAGGTGGCTCCCGATGTCGACAACCCCCGGATGCGCTACGCGCTCGAGAAGATGCGCGAGGCCGACCCCTCGCGCCTGGTCCTCCTCAAATCCGGCGACGTCATCGAGCATCAGGTGTGGTCCCTGCCTTACAGTGACACCTGGATGAAAGATGACGGCACGGGCTACTCCGGCTGGTGGGATCAGCACACGGCCATGGATTCGCCCGGCGTGTGGACCGATGCGATGTATAAATCGCCCGGCGATTTCAAATACCGCACCGACAACCGGAAGGAGGTCGTTGTGTGGGGCGAGATGGCCACCGGCGCCTCGCCCGACGATCACGCCGCGATTGTCAACTGGTATAAGACAAACCACCAGACCGGCTACGATCTGGCCGCCCACGAGGCGATTCTTACGGCTTACGACAAGTTCCTGGACGACCATCAATTCCGCCCGGCGTTTCCAACCGCCGAAACGCTCTTCCAACAGGCGGGAGCGAAGCATTACTTCTCCGCCGCGCATCTGCTGGAAAACGCCCGGATGTGCGACGCCGTCGATTACATCGTCCTCTCCGGCTGGGAATCCACCACGATCGATGATCACAGCGGGCTGGTGGATGCCTTGCGCCAGCTCAAGGCAGATCCCTCTCTCATTCATGAGGCTGCGCAACCGGAGGTTCTGGTCGTCAGGCCGCGCCGTTACGTGATCGCCAAGGGCGATACCGCCGTGGTCGATGTTCATCAGATTAACGAGACAAATCTCACCGGCTCCTGGCGGCTGACGCTGACGGCCTCCATGGCCGGTCGCGAGCCGCTGTTTCACGCGGATTACCCGGTCGAGCTGACCGGCGGCGAAACCTTCGGCCAACTGCTCAAACCGGATATCCAGTTCAAGGTTGACCAGCCCGGCCTCGTCACGATCCACGCCGCGTTAAGCCCCAAGGCCGGCGGCCGGCCGGTGCTCGAGCAGGACGAGCCGTTGCTCGTGATTGACACCCAGCCGGCAGCGCTGAAAGGCACAATTGCCTGCGGTGGCGAATCCGAAGAACTGATCGCTGCGCTCAAGCGTCAATTCAACGCCGACGCGGTCCCCCTTTCGCCGGGGCTGGGGAAAATTGCGACCATCCTCCTGGCGACAGACGCCGGCGGCCCGGAAGAATGGCAGTCAAGCTACACCGACGCGGCCGTTGCCAACACGGATGACCAGGAACTCTACAAACATCAGATGTGGGGCCAGGCCGGACTGATCCATACCTGGCACGGCCTGAAGCCCGGAAAGATCACCGTCAAGCTCTACATGGACGACGGCTACATGGGTGGTCCCAACCAGCGAATCTTTGACCTCGCGATCAACGGCACGACTGTTGCCAAAGACTTCGACATCTTCACCAAGGCAGGCGGAAAAAACCGCGCGCTCGTGGAAACCTTCGTGGTGGATGCGCCGGAGGGAGCGATCCGTCTTTCGGTGCCGCACGTCACGTCCGACCACGCGACATTGGCCGCCGTGGAGTTGCGGGATTCGTCGGGCAAGGTGGTGCGGGCGGTCTTTCGGGACGAGCGGTACACCGATCCGGCCGGCAACGTGTGGATGCCGATTTCTCAACAAGATGATGACTACTGGAAGCCGGACCTGATGGCGGCCATCGAGCGCGCGCGACGCGATGGCACGCGCGTCGTCCTGCTCACCACCGGCGGCGGGGACTCCGAGCAAATGGCCGCCTTTCTGGCCGCGCAGGGGCTCGTCACGTATTCCGGCCCCGTTGGCTCCTCAGGACCGTCGTGGATGGGATTCTGGTTCTTCGGGCGTAAACATGAACTGCTCGCCGGGCTGCCATCGGACTGTGTGCTGGACTGGCCTTACCAGATTACCAGCGGCAACGGCCTGATGCTTTCCGGATCCGGCGTCGAGTCCGTCATCGGTTACGGCAAGAATCACGACCCAAACGTTGGCGTCGCCGCGGCTGTCATCCCGTGCGGTCAGGGCAAAATCGTGCTCCTGGCGCTGCCCGGGCTCATGGATTCCTTTGTAAACAGCGCTTCCGGCAAATTTCAACCAGTGACGGCAAAAAGGCTGATGTTTAATGCGCTCAACCACTAGTTCCGAGGCCGGGCGAGTCCAGGCGGTTCGCTGCTTCGCTGCTCAATGAAGATTTATTTTAACCCATGGAAACGGCATTCACACAAAACGCCCGCCACCATCGCCGCCGCCGCGCCGGCGCCAATTCCTATGTCAGGATGGCGGAGATTTCCAACGTTTGTACTAAATTAACATAATAAAACACGCAACAATGGAGCTTCGATTTTTTCCACTTGGGGTCATGTGGTTCTAATCCGTTCTGGCGGCACACGCCCCGGACGACATGCTGATCTATTCAAACCGGTTTAACAACGGCTGGGGCGACCGTTGGTCCTGGATGCCGCGTTAACCCACGAATAATCCGGTCTATTCCGGCAGCAACTCGATGGCGTGTATTCCCGGCGGCACTTGGCAAGCCCGGTGGCTGAAGAGCGGCGCCAGCGTGGATGCGACCATCTACGCGACTGTGAGCTTTTGGCCCAATGGCGAGACGACGGGCGGACAAACTGTCCTGATCAGCGGCGGGACGAAAGTCGCGGTGTTCTTCCGATTGGCGCATCCTTAGCCGTTCAAAATAAATGGCTGGCTAAAATGATTGAAAAACCACCGACAATCTTTCCGAGCCGTTTGGGTCAAGAATTGCCGTGAACATCAGCGTTCGCAGCAGCATTTTACGACTTCTCGCCACAGGGTTGGCTGGCGGTTTTTGCGCGCAGATTTTTAAAGACCTCGCGCCTGCCATGCCAACTCCAAGGACGAATGATATTTATCCTTGTCGTTATTTTTGATTACAAACCAAAACATGCATTGGTGCGATTTCAATGGCATATTGCGCGACTCTATATGTCACATCATGCCGCAAAGTGCTGCCTCCCCGGCGACGGGTTTCGCCGCCTTTTTATGAAGGTATCAAGAATCAATCCCCCCCATAAAAAACTCACGAAAATGTTTTGCCTGGTTTCGATGCTTCCTGCCATCGGGCTGGCGGGTGTTTTGCACGCGCAAACGCTTGCGGACATCGGCTCGTCCGCGCCAACTCCTGGAATAAACGACCTCTACCAGCTCTCGACCAACGGCAACCAGAAATTTCCTGACACATTAAATTACTACACCGACAACAATCCGCCCGCCGGCCAGACCTTCACCACCGGGACCAACGCGATGAGACTCGTGTCGGTCGCCATCAAGACGGCGGGACTGGATTCCGGCGGGGGCTACGGCACGCCCGCGACCACGCCGACGTATTATCTGAGCATTTACTCGATGAGCGGCAGCACGGCGACGTTGCTGATCACGTTCAGCGCGGCGAATCCCGGTTTTACTGACGGCGACTGGCTGAAATGGAGCGGGCTGAACGTGCCGCTGGGCACGAACAAAACCTACGCGTATTCGTTCGGCAGACAGCCGTCTGGCGGTGGCTATGCGGCGCTGGCGGTGGCGACGAACGCCTACGCCGGTGGCGAAATCGCGCTCATTCCCACCAGCGGCGGCACGATCACCACCGGCAGCAGCCACAAGTTTGACGCGGTGTTCGATCTGGGGCTGCAACCGGCGGCGACCAACATACCCGCCTCCATGCCGTGGCCGGTTCCGACATACGGATGGAACTTGGGAAATACATTGGAGGCCACGTGGGGAGTGCCGAATTTTACCGCGGCCCCGTTCTATACTGCCGCCAACGCCGGGTTCAATGCCGTTCGCATTCCCTGCGCGTGGGATTTCAATGCCACCACCAACATCAGCGGCGGCGTCACCAACTATCCGATCAATCCCGCGTTCATGGCGAAGGTCAAACAGACGGTGGACTACGCGATCGCCGCGGGTATGTATGTCGTGATCAACGATCACTGGGACGATGGCTGGCTGGAAAACAACATCGGGACAACGGTTGATCCCACCATCAACGCGAAGATGAATGCCTATTGGACACAGATCGCGACCGCCTTTGCCGGTTACGACAACCATTTGTTGTTTGCCGCGGCGAACGAACCAAACGTGAATAATACTGCGGAAGAGGTCACGCTGATGTATTATTATCAGACGTTCGTCAATGTGGTCCGCGCCACCGGCGGCAATAACACCAATCGCTGGCTGGTGATTCAAAGCGTATCGGACCCGACGTGGATGAACGCCTTGCCGACGGATACCGTTTCCAATCGGATCATGGTCGAATATCATCAGTATACGCCTTCTCTGTTTACGATCATTCATACTGATCAATCGTGGGGCAATGCGATCTATTTTTGGGGGGCGGCTTACCATTATTCTGGAGACCCAACCCGCAATGCCACCTGGGGTGAAGAATATGCCATAGACTCGTTCCATCAACAGTTGGCCGATTTGTATGTGAGCAAAGGCATTCCGGTCATGATCGGCGAATTCGGGGCGTGGACTGCGTCGCTGACAAACGCCACGGAGACAACTTGGAATAGTAATGCCGTGTCTTATTGGAACAAGTATGCCGCCGAATCCGCGCGCGGCCACGGACTCAGTCC
>JBKQOA010000178.1:0-4787 GCA_052145735.1 Limisphaerales bacterium | reverse complement strand
GCGTTCATGAGTGTCGGTGACACGCCGGGCGAGCAGATCGGCGTCATCGGTGAAGACGTGGACGCGCTCCCGGCCTCTGGAAATGCTCACATAAAACTGTTCCCGGTTGACGGCGGCGAACGATTTTGAGGACGCGACCAGCAGCACGTCATCCACGGTTTTGCTTTGGGACGAGTGCGACGTGACGGCGTAGCCGTGTGTGAACGTGTTGAAGGTGCTGGGCAGCACCCGGCCATCGGTTAAAACAATGGCGCCACCGGCGAGGTGCCGGACTTGGACACGCTCGCCGTTGATGAACTCTTTGCCGTGATTGGCTTGCAGCAGCAGCCAGTCACCGGCGGCGACTTTCAGTTCACGAGCTTCACCAACATCGAACGTGCTGGCAGCACTGGCCGGAATAAAATTCACTTCCGGTCCATCGGGACGGCGCACACGCAGGCCATTTTCCATGACGGCGGCGACTTCGACCGTCTCGCCCCGGTCAAACTTCCGGGTCTTTCGGATGAAACGCAAACGCTGGCCGGGTTCATACTGGCTGGCATTTTTCTTTTGGGCTTCCGTCCACGAAAGCGAATCAAAGACCGGAAACACCTGTTCATCCGGGCTGACCATACCATTGGTTTTTAATGTTTCCCGCACCTTCTCAGTCACGGCCTCAATCTCCGCCCAGGTGGGCGAGACCAGCAACGCCGACTTGCCCTGCTTGGTAGCCGACAAATACGTATCAGCAGCCTTTTGATAAAGCTGACCGTCATCCGTCGGTGCTTCACTGATTGCACCAAGCTCCATGAGTTTGGCAAACGCCTGGTCGGGTTGTTTGGCAGCGGCCAGTTTGACAATCTGCCGGAAAACTTCGGGTTTTTGGCGGCGAATGGTCGTAAGCTCGCTGAAGCGGTAATTAGAATACTGTTCGAGGATACGGAGCGCATCGCCACGGGGGACGGAGGCGTGCTGGCCGGTGTCACCGGACATAATCAACCGGCAATTCCTGAGACGGGCCAGCTCGAACATTTTCACCATGTCATCGAGGCCGACGGCCCCGGCTTCATCCAGGACAATGACCGAACCGGGGGAGAGCCGGGACTGCGCGTGTGGATCGGCCAGCAGTTTTTGCAACGTCATGGTCTTGCCCAGATAGGACACTTCTTTGCGGAGCGTGTCCGCGGCGGAAGCAGTAGGAGCACAGAAAACGGAATCATAACCCCGGTGGCAGAGTGCGGTGGCCAGTTCGACCAGGGCGGTGCTTTTACCTGAACCGGCCAGGCCACGAAAGCCGGTGAACTGGTCGGGGCTGGTGAGGACATGTTCCAGAGCCTTGCGTTGGTCCGGACCGAGACGTGCCGGTGGTTCATAACGGCTGGTGATGGGAGCAACGGCCTCGACCCCGGCGTTGACGCTGCGAATCAGATAAAGCTCTTTGGTCAGAATCTCCCGTGTTGAAACCTCCGACCCGACCCGGACGAGGTTCGTCTTCCCATCAAGTTCTTTTTTGAGCTGGTTCAAATCCAGTTGCCCACAGCCTTTGACCAAACCAGCTTCCAAAATCTTGTGTTGCGGCACGACCGAAGCGCGTTCAAAAACGTGAGCCAAACCATGTTCGACGGCGGCGGACTCTGTAACCGTTTGGACCGGGGCCACAGGCAACCCATCGGCGGCGGCAACCACTTTGCGGAGGGCACGCTTCTCAAAAAAGCCGATCTCACCGAGTTGTTGTTGGCGCACCTGTTCATCGGACGCGCCCTTCAATTTTTTGGGCCGCGACTGGTGGACGACATGGGCGACCTCCTGTTTGGTTAGCTTGCGACCGAGCCTGGCTTCCTGCCGTTTAACCGCCATGTCCCGTTGCTGCGACCGTTTCGAGAACCGTTCAATAAACTTGGCCTCGACCCCTTCGATTTCAAAAGCCGAACCCGTGCGCCGGGTGGAGTAACCAAGCCAGTGGAGACGCTTGGCCAGTTCATTGCGATAGACCGCTGTGCCGTAATTGAGTGCGCCGAACATGTCGCCGGTCTGAAGCGCCTTCCAACGCCGTTCCGTCTTGTCCCAGGTGCAGTTGAACAGGACGAAATGCGTGTGCAGTTGTGGATCAAGCGCGCGGGAGGAGGTGTGCAGGAAAGCCGCGCCGACCAGATTGCCAGTAACCCGGTCACCTTCCTCGATGCCCCCCTTCCGAATCCTTGTGGCGGCGAACTGTTCCAGTTCCCGGAGCGCGATTCCAGACGCTTCCTTGTGTGCCTCGATGATGCGCCGGTCATTCATCGTGACGGCCAGAATCGAAACGGACTTGGGTGGCGAACACACGAAGTCGAAATAAATCCGGCGTTCCCGGAAATGCTGCGGCGTCAACTGTTCACCCGTTTCTGGATGCTGGTTATCGCACAACTTCAGGAATGTTTCACGGGTAACGACACCACCCGGTTGCAAACCCAACCGTTCAGCGCCGGCACCAATCCAATGGCCATGTTCTGCCTCGCCCTGAGTGTAATAATCATTGTGGGACAGGTGCTCGTCGAAATACATCTCCGCACCCGCCCGATTCTTTTGTGGAATGCCGCTAAACATGGTTCAACATTTTACGTCAACGCCATCTGACAGGTTGTAATGAGACCGTTACAACCTGATTGCCCATTCCCCGATAAGATGACGCTCATGCCTGGAACGGTAGCATGAAGTCTAAAACCGATTGCACCCAAGCGAGCGCAACCTGAAATCCGTTTAATGCTATTGGTTATCCGGTAAGTATGCACGGGAGCACTGAACCATTTGCTGCAAGTCTGCACGAAATGAAGCAGCGGTTTCTGAGAAGTGAAACCGCAGAAGTGCCATGACACTTACCCCGCCCCAGGCCGGTGAAGAAGTCGCTCGCCGCCGGGCTATCGGGCATTCGACAAAAAAGTTGAAGGCGAGCCAAACAACGGTCGGATGAAACGCCATAGAAATGAGCGAAGTCGGGTCACAGAGTTGCCTGCCAATAAACGGGCAGGCATGACCCGGCACGCCTATACGGATGGACGCATTACCGGCCAGAGAAAGGAGCAAATCAAACATTATGAGCACACGCATTGATTACACACAGATCGCCGCGAAACTGGATTACATGTCGCTGGAGAAAAGGCTGACGCAACTGGCGGAACGCGAACCGCCTAAAAAACGGAAAACCGCCAGTGACGTGTTGGAACCGTTGCGCGAGCGATTGCTGGCGTTGCAACGCAAGGGTTGGAGCAGCAAGCAACTGGTGGATGAATTGAAGGCCGCCGGCGTGCCGGTGAGTCCGGCGCGGTTGCGCGAGTGCTTGAATCGCTGGACGGCTGGCGGCAACGGAGGCGCCAAGCAGCGCGGAACCAGGCGAGTCAAACGCGCCACCGCTCATGCCTCAACGCCGCCAGCGCCAAGCCCAAGCGGACGGAGCAAGAACACATCAGGCGACGGCCAGCCAGGACTCCGGCTGCCCGAACGTTGAGCGCAGTCGCGTTGAAATCCTGACGCGCATCCGCGTTTGAAAAGCTTGCAGGTCCGTGCGGTCAGGGCGCTTGGCCAAAGCCGGCCAGCGACCTGCCTCGCACGCGCCTGCTTCGCTGGTAGGTGAAGGGCAGTCGCCCGCCTGTCCGTGGCTGCGCGCTGCCGGGACGAAGTGCCCGGCGCTGCCCGCCACCGACAACCAGGGAGAGTGAAAATGTAAACGTTTACAAGTTCATTGGGGTAGCCAAAGGCTGGCCATCAGTTTCCGCAAGCACGCTCAGTAGTTAAGAGCGTGAAATTAAAAACTAAAATCACGCTGAGGCTCTCGAAACGAGAGTTATATTGGCTCGTTATCATAATCGCATTGGTACTACCACGTCTGGTCAAGCTGGTATTGGCATGGTTGAACTGACGACAACGGACATTGACGGTTCAATAAACCGGCAGTCGCCGGAACCGAAACGACGCAATTGCTTGAGTCGAGACGGAGCATTGAACGCATCCGCGCCCCAATCTCGGCCGCTGATTGGCGGAGGGAACGCTCGCAGGCCCGTTACTGGCATGATGCGTTGCCAAATCGGCAAGCCCAATGCCAGCAACGCGCCTGCTTCGCTTCATCAAAAATTAACCGGTTCGTGAGCGCCGACCATCCCGCCGACCGGAGCGGACGCAATGCAGTTCAGTTAGAGAGTCCGCTCCGAACGTCGTGCCGTTCGTCGTCACCAACCGGACTGGAAAACAAAACCGCGCCGGTCGTTTGCCGGTGATTCGTCCGTGCCTCGCCGCGTATCAAATCGCGGGTTTGGTGTCCGCCTGCAAAGACCGCTTCTAGGAGTGGATTGCTGGTTTGTCGGAACGGCGTCCGAACCTTTGCTGCCGCCGTTGCGTGGGCAAACGTCGCTGGCCTGCTTTGTAGGCGCTCTGGCTGCCGCGCCGGGCAGCGTGGCGATGCTCGCGCATCGCCTGTTACATCCTCTTGTCACGCACTGTCCCTTGCCGTCACATTGTATTGCTGCTCGTTGATTTTTTTGTGAACGCCAATCCCGGCATCTTGTCAAATTTTCGCCTTCTTAGGCCAGGTAGGATACCTGAAATTACCTCAATTGAGGCTTCTTTGGCGAGAGTTTGACCGTCAGTTTGCGGTCGGCTTGATGACCCCATACTTAAATTAATCAATTTTTCAAGGCGTTGATTGTCCCGCCTTGGAAGTGTTTTTGTGCCAACGATTTTGACCGTTGACATTGCAAGAAACAAGGAGGCTCGAAGCCATGTGCCGACAACAGAAACGCCAACGCTGCCCCATGAAGGTGATTTTAACTGGCACCTAC
>JBKQOA010000177.1:0-3270 GCA_052145735.1 Limisphaerales bacterium | reverse complement strand
TTTCATGACTCTCCCGCGGTTGTTTGGTTTATCAGACGACATCAATTCCCATGCTGCGGGCCGTGCCGGCGATGATCCGGAAGGCGGCCTCTTCATTCGCGGCGTTCAAATCCTTTTGCTTCATCTTCACGATGTCCAGAACCTGTTTGCGGGTCACCTTGCCGACCTTTTCCTTGTTCGGTTCCTTGGAGCCGGCGGTGATCCCCGCGGCTTTTTTCAACAGGATCGACGCCGGGGGCGATTTGGTGATGAACTTGAACGATTTGTCCTGATAGACGGTGATGACGACGGGGATTACGAGCCCCGCGTCGGCCTTGGTGGCCGCGTTGAATTCCTTGCAGAAACCCATGATGTTGACGCCGTGCTGGCCGAGCGCCGGGCCGACCGGCGGCGCGGGGTTGGCCTGGCCGGCCGGGATCTGCAACTTGATGATGCCTGTGACTTTCTTTGCCATAAAATTCTTTTTCGTAGCGGCGCGTCGGAAGACCGCCGCATTTTTTATTCAGCGGCGCTCTGCCGAGTCGCCGCTACAAATTTCACGCTTTCTCCACCTGCCAGTATTCGAGTTCCACGGGCGTGTTCCGCCCGAAAATGTTGACGGTGACCTTGAGTTTGCCGCGTTCCGGGTCAATTTCCTCGATCACGCCGCTGAAGTTGAGGAACGGTCCGTTGTTGATCTTGATGGTTTCACCGACCTCAAAATTGACCTTCGGTTTTTCCGTCTCTTCCGACGCGGAAATCTGGGCCTTGATGGACTCGACCTCATCGGTGGGTGTCGGCACGGGCGGTTCGCCGCCGACGAACCCGATCACGCCCTGGGTTTCCTTGATGAAATACCAGGGCTTTTCGATGATGCGCTTGTTCTCATCCAGCAACACCATGTCCACAAACACGTAGCCCGGCCACAATTTGCGGCTGGACACGGTCTTCTTCTGGTTGCGCACCTCGACGACCTTCTCCATTGGGACGAGGACCTCCCGGATGAAGTCCTGCATCTCGTCGGTCTTGACGCGCTTCTCGATGCTTTCCTTGACCTTCTGCTCCTGGCCGGAAAGCGTATGAATGACAAACCATTGACTGCGCATGATGTTCAAATGACGAAGAACACAAAATAGAGGATGCGGTCCACCACCTCGTTAAAAGCGCCGAGCAAGGCAATGCAAATGATGATCAGCACCGTCGAGCCCTTCAGTTCAGCCCAACTTGGCCACGAACATTTCTCCAATTCGGCCCAGGTTTCCTCGCAATAAATCGCCAGCCGGCGCACCTGTCCCTGCCACCAGAGGTAGCCGAAAACGGCGCCAATCACCGCCACCCAGATTAGAATTGTTGTCCAGTTAATCACAAATATTCACTCACAAATCATTTCGCCTGCCGGGCCTGTGCCCCACGACCGCCAGCCCGCCTTCACTGCGTTTCGACGCGGCAATCCCACTCCGCGAGATTGGCGGAGAGGGAGGGATTCGAACCCCCGTCGGGTGTTAACCCGAAGCGGTTTTCAAGACCGCCGCGATAGACCACTCTGCCACCTCTCCGTTTCGCAGACTGGCTTGCCGAGCCACAGCTCAAGGCACTTCCATTCGACCCGTCTTCGCGCTTCGCGCTTCGGCGCGGCACTGCGCTTTCACTTCGTTCCAGCGAAGGCTGGCACGGCAGGAGGGACTTGAACCCCCAACCAACGGTTTTGGAGACCGCTACTCTGCCAATTGAGCTACTGCCGTATCCGCCCAATCTCGTTGTATTTCTGACAAAAAAGGAGCCGCCGGGTTCATCCCCCCGCGCTCCAATGTTGAAAACCGCTTTAAGCAATGACTTCCGTCACGCGGCCGGCGCCAATCGTGCGTCCGCCTTCGCGGATCGCGAAACGCTGGCCCTTTTCCATGGCCACCGGCGCAATCACCTTGACTTCCACCGAGACGTTGTCGCCCGGCATGACCATTTCGACGCCCTTGGCCAGGGTGACCGTGCCGGTCACGTCGGTGGTGCGGAAATAAAACTGCGGACGGTAGTTGGTGAAGAACGGCGTGTGCCGGCCGCCTTCCTCCTTCGAGAGGACGTAAACTTCCGCCTTGAAATTGGTATGCGGGGTGATGCTGCCCGGCTTGGCCAGCACCATGCCGCGCTCCACTTCCTCTTTCTTGGTGCCGCGCAGGAGCACGCCCACGTTGTCGCCCGCCGTCGCCTTGTCGAGCAGCTTGCGGAACATTTCAATGTCGGTGGCCACCGTCTTGCGGGTGTCCTTGATGCCGACGATTTCGACGTCCGACATGCGCTCGAGCACGCCGCGTTCGACACGGCCGGTCACAACGGTGCCGCGGCCTTCAATGTTGAACACGTCCTCGATGCACATCAGGAACGGCTTGTCCACCTCGCGTGTCGGCAGCGGGATGAACGCGTCAATGGCTTCCATCAATTTCTGAATGGAATCCTCGGCTTCCTTTTCGCCCGCCAGCGCCCCCTTGGCGCTGCCGCGGACAATCGGCGTCTTGTCGCCCGGGAATTCATACTTGGTCAGCAGGTCGCGGATTTCCATTTCCACGAGATCCAGCAGTTCCTTGTCGTCCACGAGGTCCACCTTGTTCAGGTAAACGACGATGGCGGGCACGCCGACCTGGCGGGCCAGCAGGACGTGCTCCTTGGTCTGGGGCATCGGGCCTTCCGAAGCGTCCACGACCAGGATGGCGCCGTCCATCTGCGCCGCGCCGGTGATCATGTTCTTGATGAAGTCGGCGTGGCCGGGGCAGTCGATGT
This sequence comes from Limisphaerales bacterium, assembly GCA_052145735.1. Taxonomy (GTDB): domain Bacteria; phylum Verrucomicrobiota; class Verrucomicrobiia; order Limisphaerales; family UBA11358; genus UBA11358. Next base: position 519 of record JBKQOA010000177.1, on the reverse strand, counting down.
GGGCGTAATGGCGCTGATCGCTCTGGTACTCGACGTGGGAAACGGCGATGGTCACCGTCTTGGTTTCGTCGCGCACCGTGCCGCCCTTGGTGATGTCGGCATAGGAAATCGGTTTGGCCAGACCCTTGCGGGCCTGGGTGGCGACGATGGCGGCGGTCAGGGTGGATTTGCCGTGGTCAATATGGCCGATGGTGCCGACATTGACGTGCGGTTTCGTTCGTTGGAATTGCTCTTTAGCCATTGTTATCTCCTGCGTTGATGTCGTTGGTTTTTAGTCAATAAAATAAATATCTGGAGCCCATGATCAGGTTTGAACTGATGACCTCGTCCTTACCAAGGACGCGCTCTACCAACTGAGCTACAACGGCGAAACTCAAATTCCCTTCAGCCGGGAACTGAACCATGACCTTCCGATCACGGACGCTCTACCAACTGAGCTACAACGGCCTCTCTCAAGAACTCTACTGGCTCACTGGTGGACGGGGGAGGATTCGAACCTCCGTAGCTCCAAGGAGCGAC
>JBKQOA010000176.1:0-55323 GCA_052145735.1 Limisphaerales bacterium | reverse complement strand
CTTTCGCGAAACCTGGAGCGGGCCGCTCCGGGATTCCCTATTTGGCCTTGCACCCGATGGGGTTTTCCGTGCCGCGTCGCTTGCGCTTCGCGCGGTGCGCTCTTACCGCACCTTTTCACCCTTGCCGGCGTCGCTTGCGAAACACCGGCGGTTTGATTTTCTGTGGCACTGTCCGTCGAACCCCGACAAACTGCCGGGGTCCGCCCGCGTGTATCCCGGCCGGACGGGCCCGGGTTACGCGGCATCGCGCCCTTTGGTGTTCGGACTTTCCTCCCCCGTTCCGCAGAGCGGGACGGGAGCGATTCTCCGCCCTTCCAAAACCGATGCTACTATAAAGCGACAAGTGACAGGTGACAAGTGACAAGAAATCCCTCCACTATCTTGACGTTTGGCTCTTCGTTTCTGCCACGATTAAAGGCCTGCCAGTCGTTTCCGGTGCGGCCTGCATAGACGGGCGAACAATTCCTGTCACATGTCACCCGTCACTCGCTTACTCCGCCCCGGCCAGCGCCATGTCGCGGGTGTAATACAAAATCCGGCCGCAATTGGAACAACTGACGATTTCCGACTGGGATCTGCATTGCACAAGGATTTGCGGGGGCAATTTCATGTGGCAGCCGCCGCAGACGCCGTGATGCACGCCCACGATCACGTTGTCGCCCTTGCTCTTGAACAACCGTTCGTAACGCCCGCGCGCCGATTCGTCCACCGCCGCCGCCAGCTCGGCCCGGCCGCGCTGCAAGTCGGCGAGATCCTTTTTCAGATTTTCCTCGCGCTGGTTAAGTTGTGCAATCTGGCCTTCGGCCAGTTTTTTCATTTCGTCGGCTTCGCACAACAGGCGGGCCGCTTCCCTTTGCGCCGACTCGGCCTGTTCCATCAGGGCAATTTCCTGATCCTCAATCCGGGTGATGTCGGCCTTGCACGTTTCGATTTCGTGGGCCAGCGCCCGGTACTCCTCGTTCTTGCGCGTCTGCAACTGCTGGTTGGCGTATTTCTCGATCTGCGTTTTTTTTCCTTCGACGTCGAGTTCGAGCCGTTTGCGGTCTGACTCGGTTTGTTTGACGCGGGTTTTGGCGGTTTCCAGCTGGGCCTGGGTGGCCGTGGCTTTGGCGCGGAGGGTTTCGCGTTCCGGACCGATGTGGGCAAGTTCCTGTTGCACGCGGTTAATTTTGCGGTCGCGGTCCTGCAAAACCAAAAGTTTCTCAATCGTCTCCTGCATTGAAGGCAAAAGACTAACCATCGCCCGCGTTCAAGTCAATGCGCGCGAAGCCAGGGTCAGGTTTGACGGCTGCCGTTTTCGGTGCAAACAAAACTTGAAACTTGAAACTTGAAACTTGAAACTACGTTCATGCGTTTCATTGGTGGCATCATCGAAAAATTGCAGCGGCATCCGAAGCGGGTGGTTTTCCCCGAAGGCACGGAACCGCGCATCCTGCAGGCGGCGCGGCAGTTCCAGGCGCTGCGACTCGGCGCGCCCATCGTGCTGGGTGAGCAGGTGAAAGTGAGGGAGGTCGCCGAGGGCCTGAACATTCCGCTCGACGGCATCCGCGTCATCAATCCCGCCACGAGCGAGGAACTCGATAATTTTGCGCACCGCCTCTTCCGCTTGCGTCGCGAGAAGGGGATGCGCGCGCCCGAGGCGCGCGAGGCGGTGTTGCAGCCGAATTATTTCGGCACGATGATGGTGGCGCTGCACCAGGCGGACGGCCTGGTTTCCGGCGCCTCGCACATCACCGGCAGCGTGCTGCGGCCGTTGTTTCAAATTGTGAAGGCCGCGCCGGACATCACCACGGTGTCGAGTTGCATGATCATGGAGGTGGAAGACACGCGGATGGGTGAGAACGGCGTGTTGTTCATGGCCGATTGCGGCGTCATACCCGATCCGAACGTCGAACAGCTCGCGGAAATTGCGGTGACGACGGCGCGGCTGGCGCGGCACATGCTTGGGGTGCGTCCGCGCGTGGCGCTCCTCTCGTTTTCGACCCGGGGCAGCGCCTCGAATCCTTCCGTCGGCAAGATGCAGGCGGCCACGGCGCAGGCCCGGCGCAAGGCAGGACAATTGTTGGTGGACGCCGACTTCGACGGCGAGATGCAGGTGGACGCCGCGCTGGTCCCGGAAATTGCCGAGCGCAAGTTGCACGACAGCCGGGTGGCCGGACGTGCGAACGTGCTGATTTTTCCCGAACTTAATTCCGGCAACATCGCCAGCAAACTCGTCCGGCTGGTCGGTCACGCGAACGCCTACGGCCAGATTTTGCTGGGCCTGAACCGGCCGGCGGCCGACGTTTCGCGCGGCTCGAATGCGCACGACATCCTCGGCGTCGCGGCCATCGTCGGCGTGCAGGCGATTGATTATCAAAAGCTTTATCCGGGCGCCGATGCCCATTTGCCGGGGGAATAAATGAACACCGTCAGCCCGCGGGTTTTCATTGCCGCCACGCGCCAGAACGAGGGCAAAACCACCGCGGCGCTCGGCCTGATTGCCGCGTTGCAGGAACATTTCCCGCGCATCGGTTACATCAAACCGGTCGGCCAGCGCTTCGTTGAAATCGAGGAACAGAAAATCGACGAGGACACGGTGCTGATGGACGCGGTGTTTCGGCTCAATTGCCCGCTTGTGGACATGAGCCCGATTGCCGTGGAACCGGCCTTCACCCGCAAATACCTTGAATCGGCGAACAACGAGGCCCTGGTCCAACGCATCGAGGAGGCCTTCGACCGGGTGGCGTGGGAAAAGGATTTCGTTTTGTGCGAAGGCTCCGGCCACGCGGGCGTCGGCTCCGTTTTTGATCTGTCCAACGCGCAGGTGGCGAAAACACTCGGCTGCAAGGTCATCATCGTCACCCAGGGCGGCATCGGCCGGCCGATTGACGAGGTCTGCCTCAACCGGGCGCTGTTTGAAAAGGAGGGCGTCGAGGTCATCGGCGTCATCGTGAACAAGGTGCTGGAGGAAAAGATTCCTGAAATCACCCGGTTCGTCAGCCGCGGCCTCAAACGGAAGGGATTGGAATTGCTCGGGGTCCTGCCGTATGAACAGATGCTTTGCAATCCCACGGTGGATTTGATCCGCGAGGAGTTGCGCGCCGAATTGCTGAACCAGCCGCCGACGTTGCACACGCCGGTGGATGATGTGGTCGTGGGCGCGATGGGCGCGCACAACGCCATGGCGTTTTTCAAACGCGGCGTGTTGCTCATCACCCCGGGCGACCGGGAAGACATTTTGCTTGCCGCGGGGGCGACCATGAGCCCGGCCAGCGATGAGAAAATGGCGGGGATTGTGCTGACCGGTGGCATCCGTCCGAGTGACAATGTTTTGAAAGCGCTTCAGGCACTGCCGGTGCCGGTGTTGCTGGCGAAGGCGGACAGCTATCAGGTCGCCTCCAGGGTCCACAACCTCACCGTCAAGACGCGCCCGGCCGACGCCGAAAAAATCTCCCTCATCCGCGACCTGGTCGCCCGAAACGTCAACGTCAAAAAAATCGTACAATCCCTGTAAAATGACCACTTCACTCCCCACCAATCCCGTGCTGCAAAATCTGCCGGTGTATCAACCCGGCCGGCCCATCGAGGAAGTCGCGCGCGAACTCGGCCTGGACCCCGCCGGCATCATCAAGCTCGCGTCCAACGAAAACCCGCTCGGTCCGTCGCGCCTGGGTCTGGCCGCCATGCGCCGGGCGCTCGCGCAGGTGAACCTTTACCCCGACGGCAACGCGTTTTACCTGAAACAAAAGCTCACCGCCAAACTCGGCGTCACCCCGGCCAACCTCATCCTCGGCAACGGCTCCAACGAAGTCATCGAGATGGTCGGGCACGCGCTGCTCGCGCCCGGCGCGGAGGTCGTCGTGTCGCAATATTGTTTTGCGGTTTATCCCATTGTGACCGCCCTGTTCGGAGCGAAACTCGTCGTCGTGCCGGCGAAAAATCATGCCCACGACCTCGACGCGATGCTGGCCGCCATCACGCCCAACACGCGGATTGTCTTCGTTGCCAATCCAAACAACCCCACCGGCACCACCGCCGGCCGCGAGGAGCTGGCGCGCTTCGTCAGCGCCGTGCCGGCAAATGTCCTGCTGGCCCTGGACGAGGCCTACATCGAGTTCCTGAACGAACCGCTTGATCTGCTGCCGGAAATCCGGAGCGGCGCCCGGCCGAACCTGCTTTTGATGCGGACATTCTCGAAGATTTACGGCCTGGCCGGAACTCGCATCGGCTACGGCATCGGACATCCCGATTTCATCGCCGCGTTGGAAAAAATCCGGCAGCCGTTCAACATCAATTCGGTGGCGCAGGCCGGTGCGCTGGCGGCGCTGGATGACGTCAAACACGTCGAGAAGACGCGCAAGATCAACTCGCGCGGGCTGAAGCTTTACGCGAAAGCGTTTCGCAAGCTCGGATTGGAATACATTCCGTCGCAGGCGAATTTCATCCTGGTGCGCGTCGGTGACGGCCAGCGCGTATTCGTGGAATTGCAGAAGCTGGGCGTGATCGTGCGTCCGATGGGCGGCTACCAGTTGCCGGAATGGGTGCGTATCACCGTCGGCACGCCGAAGGAAAACCAGCGGTGCCTCGAGGCGTTGAAAACTGTGCTGGGGCAGAACCAGACCGCCAGCTAACGAAAGTGGCACCCGAAGCTGGAGAAATTTGCCGCCGAGTCCTTGCGCGAGGGCTAAAGCCACCGGTTGCGGGTTGACACCTTTTCGGCAAGCATTAAATTGAATCCATGAACATCGCCTTGCCGCGAAATTTGGAAAACTACGTTGCTGAACTGGTCCAAACCAGCGGCTACAAAGGTTCGGACGAAGTCGTGCTGGAAGCGTTGAGCGAGCATCAAGCCCGCCGCCGTGGCATGGAGGTGGTGATGACGCCGGAACTGGAACGGCAACTGGACGAAGGGTTGGAAAATCTGGATCAAGCCAAGACCACCGACGAATTGCGCCGCCGGTCATGATCCGGGCCAGGTTCAGCCCCAGAGCCGCGCGCGACCTGGACGAAATTTCCGGCTACATCGCCGCCGATAATCCCGAGGCAGCGGAAGGTGTTCGCCGGATCATCCTCAACACCGCTGATTTTCTCGCGCAGCATCCTGAACTGGGACGGCGTATTCGCAAGGCCAGCGCGCGTCACTTGCAAATTCGCTGGTTCGTCGTGCCGAAGTTCCACAATTACCTGATTTTCTGCCAGCCGTTTCAGGAAACTGTCATGGTCGTTCGCGTCCTGCACGCGGCGCAGGATTGGACGCGATTCTTTTCACCATGATGAAACAAGCTGCGGGTCTCCGCGTCCTCTGCGCCTCTGCGTTTATCCTATTTTACCGCACACGGTCAGCGAGCATTTTTCGCTGTGCCGGAAGTTCGCCCAAAATTATTATTTGAATCCCGCCGAAAACCGAATACTTATCTCTGAGTTGAAACACCATAACGAGCCAAAGTGAAACTGACCGACCTGCGGGGCATCCTGCAATACATTCCGCAATTCCGCGAGAAGACGTTCATCCTCGCGATTGACGGCGCCATCGTCACCGACGAAAACTTCGCCACGCTGCTGCTGGACGTGGCGGTGCTGCGGTCGCTGAACATCCGCGTGGTGCTCGTCCACGGCGCGTCGGCGCAAATCAAGGCGCTCGCCGACGAACAAAAAATCCAGACCTCCAATCTCGACGGTTCCGGCATCACGGACGCCAACACGCTTCAGCTCGCGCTCACCGCGGCGAACCGGCTCACGCACGAAATCCTCGAAGGCCTTTCGGCCAACGACCTCCGCGCCGCCAGCACCAACGTCATCATCGCCCACCCCATGGGCATCATCCAGGGTGTGGACCACCTGTTCACCGGCAAGGTCGAGCGCGTGGACGCGGAACTGCTCCAGTCGCTGCTGGCGCAGGGCGTCGTGCCGGTCATTCCGCCGCTCGGATTCGACGGCGACGGGAAGACGTATCGCGTGAACTCCGACGGCGTGGCGGTGGCGGTGGCCGGCGCGCTCAAGGCGGTCAAATTGATTTTCATCACCGCCCAGGACGGCATTCTCGTGCAGGGCCGGCTCATCCGCCAGATGCTGGTCGCCGATCTTGAATCCGTGCTGGCGCTGCAAAAAAACGACATTGCGCCGGAGCAGCTTTCCAAGGCACAGCACGCCGTGGCGGCCTGCAAGGCCGGGGTGCCGCGCGTTCACATCATCAATGGCCGGGTGGACGAGGGACTGCTGGCCGAGGTGTTTTCCAATGACGGCATCGGGACGCTCATTTACGCGAACGAGTACCAGCAAATCCGCCGCGCGTTGAAGAAGGACGTGCGGGCGATTCAATTGCTGACGAAGGCGGCGGTCGAGTCGGATGAGTTGGTCAAGCGCACCCGGGCGGTGATTGAAAAAAGCCTCGGCGACTACTTCATCTTTGAGATTGATAAAAATCCGGTCGCGTGCGTGGCCTTGCATGTCTATCCCGAACAGAAAAAGGGCGAACTGGCGTGCCTGTACGTCAATCCGTCGCATGAAAACCGGGGCATCGGCCGGAAGCTGATCCAATACGTTGAAAACCGGGCGTGCGAAATGGGGCTGGGCGAACTCCTCACACTCTCGACACAGGCGTTCACGTATTTTCAGTCCAAGGGCGGCTTTGCCAAAGGCACGCCCGACGACCTGCCGCCCGCCCGCCGGGAGAAATACGAGCAGAGCGGCCGGAATTCGAAGGTGCTCGTGAAGAAATTGAAGTAGCGCCGGTGTCCCGACTGCAACTTCCCAATGACTACACCAACGAGTACCTTCGGAAAATTTTCGCACGCGTGCAAAACGCAGGGGGTTGTTCCAACCCCGTTCGTCCTCATCGTCAGTGTTGCGAATCAAACCGTTTCGTTCTTTGAAAAATCTGCTTTGCATAGCGGCGGTCGGCAGACCGCTGCATTTTCCGGCTCTCGGCCGAGAGCCGCTACGGGAGAATTTAAATTCGTAAAAAAATTCCGCTGTTCCACCTCGCGCTTTGGCATCGGCCAGATCGAGGGCTCGTATCGCACGCCGCTGGGCCTGCACCGGGTCGTGGAAAAAATTGGCGGCGGCTGGCCGCCGGGAACCGTTTTCAAGGGCCGCCGGCCCATCGGCCATACCTGGCAGGGGATGCCGGACGCGAAGATCACCACGCGTATTCTCTGGCTGGAGGGACTCGAGCCGGGTTTCAATCGCGGCGGCAACGTGGATTCGCACGCACGCTACATTTACATTCATGGCACTGGAGACCAGACGACGATTGGCAAGCCCATGTCGTGCGGCTGCATTCATCTCGCCGACACCGATTTGATTCCGCTTTTCGACCAGCTGCCGGGCGGCACGCTGGTTTGGATTAGAGAGCGTTGATTGCCGGTCGAATTTACGATATCCGATTTACGATTTACGAGTCCCTCCGCATCCGCGCACATCGCGTCAATTGTATATCTTAAATCGAAAATGGTGAGCCTTGTTACCTCGTCAACTACCAATCATCAGCGTACTTGCGATTTAGCCAGGGTGGCTTAGTCTGGGGTTGTGTTCGCGCGGCTTGCACCGGGGGTGGAATTTCACCTTCATCCGGTGAAAATTTACGTGACGCCGAATTTCCCGTTTATCAAAACTTCACCGGCAACCAACTGGCCGCGCCGGTGTTGTTCAAAGTGAGCCTGAGCTACATGTTTTGATCCGGGGCAAAAATTCGGGCGACGGTCGCCAAGGAGGCAGGGCAGGGGATGCCCGTTGAAAAAACGACCGCCACCCGAATAAAAACCCGGTGCGGGTTGTCCCCCGCGCCGGCGAAAACCGATCCGGGCGACAGCCGCCAAGGAGGTGGGGATGAGGAATCCCGCTGAAAAAACGGCTGTCCGCCCGAATCAAAAATCCAAAATCCGAGCCCTTAAATTGTAAAAGACCAATCCGTCACATCCGCTCCGTAATGAAACCCGGATTCGTCTTCATAACCAAGCGGCACCCAGGTTTGAATGGTGGCACGCAGCAAGGCGATGATACGAACCGGAGAACCCACCGCCTGCCAGGCCATCCGAACAGCATTGCGATTCATCGGCAAAGACACCCCATGACTGTTCGCTCGATTTGCTAACTCTGTGCCAGCAATCATGTTACAAACATCCAGCCAAATGCCGAAACAAGCTATCCGTTTCTTGTTATCCTCTTTGTAAAAATTGCTAAACCCAATCGACGGGTTGCTGTGCTGAAACTTCGCCCTTTTAACTTTGTTTTTTTGGCGTAACTTCTTTCCGCATGACTTTGCACGAGCAAATGACGCGATTGGCCCGACAGGCCAAGTCGGCGTCGCGCGAACTCGCCCGGCTCACCACGGCGGAGAAAAATTCGTGCCTGCTCGCGATGGCCATGGCCATTGAAAAAAACGCCGACGCCATCAAACAGGCCAACGCCACCGACATGGAAGCCGCCGCGAAGTCCGGCCTCTCATCGGCCATGCTTGACCGGCTGAAGCTGGATGACAAACGCATCGCGGCGATGGCCAAGGGATTGCGCGAGGTGGCGGCCCTGCCCGACCCGGTGGGCAGAATTCTGGACGAGCGCGTGCGGCCCAACGGCCTGAAGCTCCGGAAAATTTCGACGCCCATCGGCGTGGTGGTCATCATTTATGAATCGCGCCCCAACGTGACGGCGGACGCGGCAAGCCTGTGTTTCAAATCCGGCAACGCGACAATCCTGCGCGGAGGCCGGGAAGCGTTGCACTCAAACCAGGCCATCGCGCAAGTCATGATTGAAGCCGGCCGGCAGACGCTGGCGGCGTTTCCCAAACATGCGATTCAAGTCGTGCCCGTGACCGACCGCGAGGCGATTCCGATTTTGCTGTCGCTGACGCAATACATTGATTTGTGCATGCCCCGGGGCGGCGAGGGATTGATTCGCGCCGTCGCGGAATGCTCGAAGGTGCCGGTCATCAAACACTACAAGGGCGTGTGCCACGTTTTTGTGGATGCCGACGCCGACTTGAAGATGGCGGAAGCGATTGCGATGAACGCCAAGGTGCAGCGTCCGGCGGTGTGCAACGCGATGGAGACGCTTCTCGTGGACAAGGCCGTCGCGGAAGGATTTCTTTCACAGATTGCGCAGAAATTCGCAGAAAAACGGGTGGAGTTGCGTTGTGACCCGCAGAGCCTCGCCACCCTGTCTCGACTGAAAACTGAAAACTTGAAACTGAAAACTGCCGCCGAGCAGGATTTTTACACCGAATACAACGATTACATCCTGAACGTGCGCGTGGTGGAAGGCGTGCAGGCGGCGATTGACCACATCAACCAATACGGCTCGGCGCATTCGGACAGCATCGTCACGAAAAACGAGGCGCACGCAAATCAGTTTCTGGCCGAGGTGGACTCGGCGACGGTCTACTGGAACGCCTCGACGCGGTTCACCGACGGCGGCGAATTCGGGATGGGGGCGGAAATCGGCATCAGCACCGACAAGATCGGCGCGCGCGGTCCGATGGGCCTGGAGGAATTGACCAGCTACAAATGGATCGGCCTCGGCGCCGGCCAGGTGCGGACCTGAATTATCCGATGCAAATTTTCAGCGGGTATTTTCAGTTTTAATTAAATCAAGTAGCGGCATTCAACTGCACCGGCTTTCTGTCCTCTTTATTGGTGACACACGAAAAGATGCGCTGGCACGATTTCTGGTGTATTCTTTCCAGATATTTATGAAAACCCCTTCTTTGACAGGTCGGGCACGTTGTGTATGGCCGTGCTGGCTGCTGATGGCTTTAACACTTCAACTGACGGCGCGGGCCGACCAGGTCATTTACGATGACTCGCTGGAAAATGGCTGGATGAATTGGGGCTGGGCGACGATCAATTACGCCAATACCACCCAGCCGATTCATTCCGGCAGCGATTCCGTCAGCGTCACGATTACCGATACCTCTCACCAGGCGATTTACATTGCGCATTCGGCTTTTGATACCAGTTCTTACACAAACCTGGTGTTTTGGATCAATGGAGGGCCAACCGGCGGGCAGCAGTTGCTGGTACAGGGGCATGCCAACGGTGCGGCCATGTCTTCCACGAATTTGCCGGCATTGGCCGCGGGTACCTGGCAGCAATTCACGATTCCCCTGGCCATCCTCGGGGTCGCCAACTCGCCGAACATGGACGGCTTTTGGATTCAGGATCGGATTGGGGCGGTGCAGCCGACCTTTTATGTGGACGACATCTCCTTGCAGTCCGCGCCGCCGGTCCAACCCGGCACCAACGCGCCGGTTTCGATCACGGTTGACGCGCAGGCCAACCGCCAGGCGATCAGCCCGTTGATTTATGGCGTTGCCTATGCTTCGTCGTCCGGAGTGCTGCTGGACTTGAACGCGCCACTGCATCGTTCCGGCGGCAACGGGACAACCACTTACAACTGGCAGAATAACGCCTGGAACCATGCGGCCGACTGGTATTTTGAGAGCATTGCCGACAGCCCCAGCACGGCGGGTGCCGATGGTGACAGTTTTATCCAGGAATCGAAAAGTGGCGGCGCGCAAGCGATGCTGACCATTCCCATGATCGGTTGGGTGGCCAAACTGGGGTCGGGCCGCGCGAGCCTGGCGAGTTACAACACCAACAAATATGGTCCCCAAACCGCCACCGACCCGTACTGGTCGGCGGCCGGCAACGGCGTTTCACTGGCCACCGGCTTGAACATCACCACCAATGATCCAAATGATGCGAACGTGCCCGCCGACACAAATTTTCAAGCCGGCTGGGTGCAGCATCTGACAAACGCATGGCACACCGCGACCAACGGCGGTTTGCTTTATTACCTTATGGACAATGAGTGGAGCATTTGGCAATCGACCCATCGCGATGTGCATCCGATCGGTCCGACGATGACGGAGGTCTTCACCAATTATTGCAATTACGCGACGATGGTCAAAGGCATTGACCCGAACGCGCTGGTCGCCGGCCCGGAAGAATGGGGCTGGCCGGGCTATCTTTACAGCGGTTACGACCAACAATGGGCCAGCGAAAATGGATATCCCAGCGTGAGCACTTATCCCGACCGCGCTGCCCACGGAGGATGGGATTTTGGCCCGTGGTTTTTGACCCAGGTCAACCTGCACAGCCAGGCGGCGGGCAAGCGGCTGCTGGATGTTTTCACGCTTCATTGCTACCCGCAGGAAAACAACGTGAGCGGCAATGCGGTTGACTCCGCCACGGAATTGTTGCGGAACCAATCCACCCGCCAGTTCTGGGACACCAATTTCGTGGATCCCAGCTGGATCAACAGCGTCATCGCGCTCATTCCCCGGATGCGAAGCTGGGTGACGACCAATTATCCTGGCACCAAAATCGGCATCACCGAATATAACTTTGGGGCCGAACCTTACATCAACGGCGCGACCGCCCAGGCTGATATTGATGGCATTTTCGGCCGGGAAGGTCTTGATCTGGCCACGCGTTGGACGACGCCCGACCCGAGCACGCCCACCTATCTGGCCATGAAGATGTACCGCAATTATGACGGGAACAAATCCACTTTCGGCGACACCAGCGTTCTGGCTACGGTGCCCAACCCGGACAATCTTTCGGCGTTTGCCGCGATACGCACCAACGACAGCGCCCTGACGCTGATGGTCATCAACAAAGATATCCTCAACGCGACTCCGCTCGTCGCGAACATCACCAATTTTGCCAACAGTGGCACCGCGCAGGCGTGGCAGCTCACCTCGGCTGATGTCATCACCCGCCTGGCGGATGTGCCTTATGCCAACGGTGTTCTCAGCAACACGTTGCCGTCCCAAAGCATCACTTTATTCATCCTGCCGACCGCCAAAAATCTCCGGATGCGGGTGGGCACCAACGCTCCGGCTCACCAGTTGGAATTGTGGATGGATGGACAGGGCGGACAGCGTTACATTCTTCAGTCGTCCACCAATCTGACAGCCTGGTCGGCGGTCAGCACCAACACGTTTTCGAGCAACTCCTTCCGGGTCCTCGTGAGCACGACCAGCCCGGCAAGAATGTTTTATCGCGGCGTCCTGAATTCCCCATAACGGAAAGCATTCCTGCAAATTCCCTGGCCGGTTCTTTTGACGAGCCGTCTCGAATGCTCTATCGTCTGGCCATGCGGAGCATTCAGACCAGGGCAGAAATCAACATCGGCAACGACCCCAGAGGCAGGCACGGGCCGGCACGGACTTAATTGAACCGGATTGAACACGGATTCTCCATTGACCTTGCCGGCTGCCCAGGCGCGTTTTGTCCGCGATCAAATTCCCGCGGGTGGATTTTTTGCCGGACTCGACTGGCGGATTTCGCCGGCGCCATTTCCGCTCGACGGAAATGTGGCGAAGGAAATCGAATCGCTGGGCCGCGTGTTGCTGCAGTTTTATCGCGCGGTCAATCTGCTTTACCGGAAAAGTGCCGAGGGCAGGCAGCCGGAATGGATTGCCCGCTGGCTCGATCTGGGCAAGCCGGCGGAACTCATCGCGCTCCAGCGTTCGCCCGTGTTCAAAAACGACGTGCCGCGCGTCATCCGGCCCGATGTCTTGCTGACCGAGAACGGCCTTGGCATCACCGAACTCGATTCCGTGCCCGGCGGCATCGGGCTGACGGCGTGGCTCAATAAAACATATTGCGAAATGCGGAGTGCCGAAGGCGAAGTGGCCGGCGCGCAGAACCAATCCGAAATCCGAAATCCGAAATCCGAAATCATCGGTGGTGCCGATGGAATGCTGCGCGGATTTGAATCCATCTTTGGCGGCGCAAAGAAAATTCACATTGTCGTTTCAGAGGAAGCGGCGACATATCGGCCGGAGATGAGCTGGTTGTGCGAACAACTTGGCTCACGATTCACGGTTCACGATTCACGGTTCAACGATTTCGCCGATGGCGACGCGGTTTACCGGTTCTTCGAGCTGTTCGATCTGGCGAACGTGCCGAACGCAAAAAGGATTTTTGCACTGGCCGCCGAAAAACGCCTTCGGCTTACCCCGCCGCCGAAGCCGTTGTTTGAGGAAAAAATGCTGTTCGCGCTCTTGTGGAATCGCAACCTGCACGACTTCTGGCGGCAGGAATTGGGGGAAGGCTTCCTGGCACGTTTGAAAAAACTGGTTCCTTTTACATGGGTTGTGGATCCGGCGCCGCTGCCTCCGCAGGCCGCGATTCCGGAGCTAAATCTCACCCACTGGCAGCAGCTCAAAAGCCTGTCGCAAAAGGAGCGCGAATTGATTTTGAAGGTGTCGGGTTTTTCCGAGCACGCGTGGGGCGCGCGCGGGGTTTTTCTTGGCAGCGACCTGTCGCGCGAGGATTGGGCACAGGCGGTGGACGACGCCCTGCAACATTTCGACCAGTCGCCGCGCGTCCTCCAGCGATATCACAAGCCCGTGCTGGTCGAAGCGCAGTGGTTTGATTTCGGGAAGAACGAGGTGATGCCGATCAAGGGCCGGGTGCGGCTGTGTCCGTATTATTTTGTATCCGGCGAGGGTGATGCCGCGCGCCCGCAGCTCGGCGGCGTGCTCGCCACGATCAATCCCGCCGACAAGAAAATCATCCACGGCATGGCCGACGCGGTTCTGGCGCCATGCGTGAAATAAACTGGCATGGCGGGTGCCGACGTAAGGAGGCGAAAAGGGAGAAGTCCGCTCTCCGCCTCGTTACCTCGGCGCCGACAACTTGCAGATGTTTGATGTCGCCGTCCATCTTCGGCTTTGCCAAACGCTTGCGTAAATCGTAAATCGTAAATCGCACATGACTGAACATTCACTCCGATCCACCGCCGTTGAAATTGTCGGGCGTTTGCAGCAGGCAGGTCACCCGGCGTTCTGGGTGGGCGGCTGCGTGCGCGATTTTCTGCTGGGGCGCGAACCGCAGGATTACGACCTCGCCACGTCCGCCCGGCCCGGGCAGGTCGAAAAGCTGTTCAAACGCACCGTGGCCGTCGGCAAAAAGTTCGGGGTGATGGTTGTCCTGGAAGCGGGGCATCAATTCCAGGTGGCCACCTTCCGCGCCGAGTCGGATTACCAGGACGGGCGCCATCCGAAACAGGTCACTTTTGCCAACGCCGAGGCCGACGCGCACCGGCGTGATTTCACCGTTAACGGTCTTTTCTACGATCCGGTCACAAAAAAATTCCATGACTGGGTGAACGGCAAGGCGGATTTGCGTGCGAAGCTCATCCGCACCATTGGCGGACCGGAGGAACGGTTTGCCGAAGACCATTTGCGCCTGTTGCGGGCGGTGCGGTTTGCCGCGCAACTGGATTTTGAGATCGAGCCGCAAACCTTCGCCGCCATCCAACGGCTCGCATCCAAAATCGAACTCATCAGCGCCGAGCGGATTCGCGACGAACTCATCAAATTGTTTGCGGCACCGCACGCCGCGCGCGGGCTGGGGTTGTTGCTCCAGAGCGGATTGCTGCCCGGCGTTCTACCCGAACTCGTGGCCACCACGGCGTGCGCGCAATCGCCGGATTTTCATCCCGAAGGCACGGTGTTCGAGCACATCCGGTTGATGCTGGAAAAACTGCCGCCGGGTGCGCCCGCCTCATTGCCGTGGGCGGTGATTTTGCATGACATCGCCAAGCCGGCCACGGCCGAGCGGGACCCGGCCACGGGCAAAATCCATTTTTACGGCCACGAAAAAGTCGGCGCCCTGCTGGCGGAACGAATTTTGACGCGGCTGCGGTTTCCGAACAGGCAGATCGAGGAAATTGTCGCCTGCGTGAGGCAGCACATGCAGTTCAAGGACGTGAAACAGATGCGGAAAGCCACGTTGCGGCGGCTGCTGATGCGCAAGACGTTTCCGCTGGAACTGGAGTTGCACCGCCTGGACTGCCTGGGTTCACACGGTGATTTGGGGAATCACGATTTTCTCGTCGGGCAGGCGGCGGAATTGAAAAAGAAACCGGCCATCCGTCCGCCGCTGCTCACGGGCGATGATTTGATTGCACTGGGCCTGAAGCCCGGTCCGGCGCTGGGTGCGTTGCTGAACGAGGTGCGCGAAAAGCAGTTGCAGGACGAGCTGAAAACACCGCGGCAGGCCCGGACGTGGGTGAAATTGAAGCTCGGTGAAGCGGGCCGGGCGGCGGATTGACCGGCATTTTTTTCTTGAAGTGTACCTCCTGCGGGAGGAACTTTAACCATCCACAAACGGAAGGCGCCCATGAAAACCATTTTACGCAATCAGCGGTCGGGTCCGGCAACCGCCGGATTTTTGAAAAACGTCGGTTTGATCTTGATCGGCCTGGCAGTAGCCGGCTGTCCGTCTGGCCAGCAGACGGCCCAGGCGCCGGCAACCGCGCCGGCGGGAAAAGTCACCATCCGGGGCTCGAACACGGTCGGGGAGGAACTGGCCCCGCGGCTCATTGCCGAATACAAGAAGGACCATCCGGCGGCCGATTTTGATCTGTTGACCAAGGGAACCTCGTATGGCATGGGGGCGCTGATGGGCGGCTTTTGCGACATCGCCGGGGCTTCGCGCCTGCCGCTCAAGGAGGAATTGGAAGTGGCGCAGTTTCGTAATGTGGAATTGAACGATCACGTCATCGGCACCTACTCGGTGGCCGTGGTGGTGAACGCCGCCAACCCCGTCGGCAACCTGACGCGCGAGCAGGTGCGGGACATTTTCACCGGTGCCATCCAGAATTGGAAGGATGTGGGCGGGCCGGATGCGCCGATTCATTTGTTCCTCCGCGACCCGATTTCCGGGACCTACATCGGCTTCAAGGAGCTCACGATGGAAAACAAACCCTATGCCTCGGAGCAAAACCTCTTCACGAATTATGAAGCCATCGTCGGGGCGGTGGCGAAGGATGCCAATGGCATCGGCTATTCCGGCTTCAACCTCACGCATCAACCCGGCGTCAAGGCCGTGTCCATCGGGGGAGTCGAACCGACCGCCGAGGCGGTGAACCAGGGCAAATATCCTTATGCCCGCACGCTGCATCTTTACACCAACAAGGCAAACGAAAGGCCGGCTGTGCTGGATTTCATCCAGTTTATCCAGTCGCCCCGCGGACAGGAAGTGATGATGCAGATGGGCTACGTGCCCCATTCTTGAAGCGGCCGCGTGAGGCGCGCGGGCAAGGAAAAGGTTGCCAAGTCATGCCTGATGAACCGGTTGAATTGCCGATTGACGGGGTGCTGGATCTGCACACGTTCAACCCGCGCGAAGTGAAGGATTTGGTGCCGGATTATCTGGCCGCGTGCCGGGAGCGGGGCATCCTGCAGGTGCGCATCATCCACGGCAAGGGCATCGGCAACCTGCGGCGCACGGTGCATGCGATTCTTTCCAAACACCCGGCCGTGGTGTCCTTCACGCTCGATCATCCGCAGTTCGGCGGCTGGGGCGCGACGCTGGTGCGGTTGCGGCCGGCGTAGCGGCGGGGGCTGATTTACAAACGGATAACAAACCGTTTTTCATCACCCGGGCGCGGGAAAATCAGCCGTTTTTTGCCATCGGCCAACGTGATCAGGCCGACCGGAGTGTTGGTGGGAAAAATCGCCAGCAGTTCGTCGTCGGTCAGGGAGCGCGGTTGGACGGTGGCGGTGGGGGGTGACACCGGTGACGGGGTTTGGACGGACAGCCGACGTGATTTCACCTGTTCCAGCGACAATACCATCGCGGTTACAGCCAACGCCAGTGCAAGGCAACGCGTTACTGCGCGCCGCTGCCGCCGGCGCCGGAGAACTTGCGTGCCTGCGAGGAGGGTGGTTTCGCGGCGGCCTTCGTCGCCGAGGATATCCTGAATCAATTGTTGCTTCTCAGGTTTCATGGGACAATCTCCGGGTAATCAGGGAACGCAACCTGGCGCGCGCGCGTTCCAGACGGCTGGACACCGCCTTGGGCGTGGCGTTGAGATGTTCGGCAATTTCCTGGTGGCCCAACCGGTCGAAATAAAACCACTCAATCAATTGACGCTCTTCGGCGTTCATTTCCCGCAGCGCCGCGTCGAGGCTTTCCTCCAATACGGAGTCGGGTCCGCCTGCGTCGGGACAATCCGGCGGATCGGCCATGCCGACCACGGCCGAATCCCGCCCGCGCTGCC
The DNA here is from genome assembly GCA_052145735.1 of Limisphaerales bacterium. GTDB lineage: Bacteria > Verrucomicrobiota > Verrucomicrobiia > Limisphaerales > UBA11358 > UBA11358. Next base: position 38,322 of record JBKQOA010000176.1, on the reverse strand, counting down.
GCCAGGCTTTCGCCAGTTGTTGCCGGGCGACGCGGGCCAGCCAGTTCCACAAATGCGCCTCGCTTTCGGCATGGCGGAGTTTTGCTGCGGCGGTTACGAACACCGATTGCACGGTGTCGTGCGCGAGCAGTTCATCGCCGTGGCCAAGCACCAGTGCGAGCCGGAACAGCCGCTGGTGGTAACGGTCGTATAATTGACGGAACGCCGCTTCGTCGCCGCGCGCCACGGCGGCCGCCAGCCGGCGGGCGCCGTCATCGGCGTCGGACGGAGAGGCGTTTGTACTGGATGACTCCACAATGGGGTGCGGCGTCTGCTCCCGGACCAAGAAAGACATGGAGGTCGTCGCAATGGTCATTCGTTCAAGGCATCTGGTCACTTTATGCCGCCGGCGGATTTCGGCTCGTCGTTTTTTGGCCTGGATTCGGCGGCTTTTTGTCGTGACTGCTCCAGTTCCACCTTTTTCCGCATAGCCTGGAGGGTTGCTTCGACAAATTTGATTTGATCCGGCGTGCCTTTAATGATGAGCAATTGCGCGTCTTGGTGGAATTGGATTGTTTCTCCCGGCTCACCGTAAGTCATTCGCCAGACTTCGGAAACGGTTTTGACGATTTGATCCATGGTCATGCCGGCGGATTTTTCGGTGCCCATCAAATCGCCCACGAAATAAACCGTCGGTTTTGGTTCCGGTGCCGGTGGTGGAACGGGGTAGGAAGGCAGCAGTGCCGGCACGAAGCGGAACACGGCCGTGGGCCGACGGCCATTCATTATCAGTTCCCAGCGCGCAGGAGTGTTTTCGGTTTCAAACTCCAAATTCATGGCATTGAAAACTTCGCTCGCCGTGACGTTTTTTAACTGCAATTTTACCAAGATGGAAGACGGGTCAATCGCTTCGTTGGCTGTAGGACCTCCCGCTGTGGGGGTGGGGTTGTACTGTTGAGGGAACACGACATCAAAATCATTGCTGAATTGCTCGCGCAGATAACGTACGACCTCCGTGACTGGTAAACCATCGAAACCATCGCGAAAGTTCACGTTGGGCAGAACTTTGGCGGGTTCCGGCCAGTTTGGGTCCTTCCAAGGCGCGGGTGCCGGCGGCAGCCCGGTGTTGGGGTCAATGAGCGGAACGCCGCCCGAAGCAGGCAGCCCGGTGACGGGGTTCACCGCCGGCGCTTTTTTCGGGGCCGGTTGAGCGCAGGCGGTTATTATTACGGCGACGAGGATCAACAGGACAGCGGGAATTTGCAGGGGCAGTTTGGTTTTCATGATGGGATTGGTTTTTGGTTCTCTATCCATCCAGCATTAGCCAAGATCGTCTGAAATGCCTCAAAAAATCTTAACCAGCCGTTCGGCTCAGGCGCGACCATTGCCGGTTACGCGCGACGTAGCGGCGGCTTTCCACCGAAAGCCGCTACGGTATATTATTTCAGCGGCTCCAAAAAAAACTTCCGGACTTCGATTTCGCCGCCTTCGCTTTGGATGCCGATGAAGCCGGACGAAAGATTGCACCCGGTGATTTTGTTCATCGTTCTGCCATTGACGAACAGCTCGATGGCGTTGCCGCGGCAGACAACCCGGTTCGTGTTCCACTCGCCCGCGGGATTTTCGTTCGGTGGTCCGTTTTGGGAAATGAACACGAAGTTTTTGCCGGTCGGATGCCCGTCCGCGCTCGTGCCGCCGCTCAAAATGAAATCGCCCTGATGCTGAAATTGCCCCTGGCACTCGACACACTTCGGGAAAACCTTGTCCGGAAGCTGGATGTGAACAAAGACACCGGAATTATCCGCGTGCGGCGCAACTTTCACAAAACGCCAGATGACGGTGAGCTGGTAATCGCGAAAACCTTTTTCCGTGCGCGCATAGCCGTAAGGCTGGCCGCTACAGTGAATCACGCCGTTGGTCACACTCCAGGTCAACGCCGGGTCGGCATTGGACTTCATGCAGAATGTCCAACCGCTGAAATCGTTTCCATTGAACAAATCGAGGCGGTTCGTCGGGGTGATGGCTTCCTGCGCGCCAGCGATTTCCGCAAGCGCGAAGGCGAGGCAAAGAAAGACGGCGGCGGATTTCATGGGTTGAGCATTACGACAGGTCCGCTGCGAGTCAAGCGCGGACGAAATGTGCCGGTCTATCTGGCCTCCGCGCCTTTTCGGAAACTGATGCCGCCGTTGACGGTGCTGGCTTTGACACTGGCGCCGCCGTTGCCGAGGGTGCCCTTCAGTTTTTTACTCACCGGAAATTCCTTCTGGACCACCAACGCGGGAAAGTCACTGGTCAGGCCGCCGTTGACGGTGCTGGCCGAAACTTCCGCATTGGCGTCGGCGGGCAGGGTTGCCTCAATCTGGCCGTTGACGCTGCTGAACGAGACGGATTGGCTGCCCCCGAGGGAAACCAATTCCGCGACAATCCGGCCGTTGACCGTGGACAGTTTCAGGCTGCCGGCCGCGTCATGGACCTGCATTTCGCCGTTGACGGCGGACGCTTCGATGTCGCCACCGACGTCGTCAATCACGACCCGTCCATTGACGCTGGAGATGTTGGCCAGCCGGGCGTGCCGCGGGACCTGGATGGCATAATCCACGACCGCATTGTTATTTCCGCCGTTTTTGAACCAGGACCAGATTCCCGAGAAGCCGGTCTCACCGGCTGGCTGCTGGGTATGAATGTCAATTTCATCTGGCGATGAATCAACCTTGATTTTGACGGCATCGACGCTCTCACGGGTTCTACCGTGTTTGAGAGCCTTGATGACCACGTCGCTCCCGTCCCAACCGGCGATTTCGACCCGGCCGTTGACATTATCCAGGCGGATTCGGCCCTTGGCAGACAGCGGGAGCGTCTGGTTGAAATCCTGCTGAAATGCATCGGTAGTCGTCAGGGGGCCAGGGACTTTTGTCCGGTGCACTCGGGGTTTATTCGGTGTTCCGGCAGTTGTCGGCAGCCACGACATAGCCAGGCTGGCCGGTGTTGCTGATGCTGTGGCGACAGGCGGTACTGACGGTGCTGGCGGTGTTGGCGGCGTTGGTGTCACAACATAATCCATTTTCGACGCCATCAGAGTTATTGAGTTATTGGAGCCGTTTTGGAGTGTAACTTTGTCCGCCGTCAACCTGCCGTTGGTGGTCTCGATAACGACATGACCGTTTTGCGACGAAATGTTTAAAGCCATGCCGGGACTTGCATTGGTCGCCGGGACGATGATGGTGTTGCTGTCGGTCTGAACCGGAGGAACCGGCGACGCCGGCAGGATTTCAATGCCGTTGATCTCAGGATTTTCTGTCTGGGGAATGAAATTGATGTTCAGTCTGCCATCGGTCACTTCCGCCTCGACGGTTTCGACGCAGGCGCGCTGGGCGCCGCCAGCCTTGTCCCAGACATCGAAATTCTTGAATTTATGGCCTTCGACAATGAACGTGAATACCCGCCCGCCCGGTCCCTTGATGGCGTCATACGTTTCGGCGAAATGCAGCTTCACAACATATTTGCCATTTGGAACGGGGTACGCAAACGAGGTCATGCCATATCGTTCGGATTGGTACAACGCCGGGTCCTGGGTGTTGGCGATCGCGAGGTGGTCGGAACGTTCCGTAGTTTCACCATCCGTAAAACCCTGGTCAGCCAGCCACACGTTGCCTTCCGAATCCGTCAACGGCCTGGACGAGCCGGCTTTGATGCGAACCGGCGGGGGCACGGATGCGGCATTCACAGACTCAGGCGCCGCCGGCGCTGAAATTGCCGTTGCGTTGAGAGTTGAGCCATAATGAGTTTTTGCTTCGCGCACGAGCAAAACGGCAGCCGCCAGACCGGTGACGATCACGACCACCCCGACCCCGGCGGTCAGGATCAGCGGCCACTGCCCAATCCGGGGCGGAGGCGAAACGGTCGCCCGGGCAAATGTTTCCCGCACATCCTGCCGCCCTAATACGATGAGCGCCCAGATGCCCATCCCCAAGCTGAAGAGGCCGCAGGACACGATGGCCAGAATGGCGGCAGCCACGGACCAGGCATAGCTCCGGAGCCGCAGCATCTGGAAGGCGCCGAACCCAATGAACAGCGCGAAAAGCGATTCAAAAATGGCGGTGCCCCCGATCATGCCCGAAATCCATCCTCTTTGGTGGCCGCCGGCAATTTGGTCCAACCATTGACTGCCGCCGGGCAGCAGGAACTGCGCGTTGAAAAGCACGCCCATGAGTTTCAGGCCGGCGGCCGTCATGAGCCCGACGGCCGGCGCCTTAATTTTGCCCGGGACATGGCCTGGAGTTTTTTCCGGCGCCAGCTCTGCCGGCGGCAGGGCAGGACCAGGCTTGGATGCCGAAGACGTTCCACCCGGTGGTGGAGTTGACGGCGGAGCGCTGGGCGGACTGCTTGGTGGATTGACTGCGGGTTTCATTTCACCGTTTTGCGGGTGGACCCAGCGGGTGATTCGCCTTCCCTGGCCGTCGGTGAAGGCTTTGCAGAAGATCAAAATCCAGTCAATCGCGGCCCAGATGACGCATCCGAACATCAAGAATCCCAGCAGGATTCCGATGGTGGGTTGCCAGCTTCCGCCCGTCGTGGCGCAGGCAATGATCAGGCAGATGCATCCGCCCAGGGCGGCCAGTTGCAGGCACGCGGTCCAGATTTTTCCGACGTAAAACCGGTGGGCGCCGAACACGCCGAAGAAAATGGCCAGCAGAAACGCCGGGAGAATGGTCTTGTCGCTGGCGGCTTTGCCCGACGGGGTGGCCAGCAGCGGGACCGGGCCTCCTTTTGCCGCATACCCCGCTGCCGGTGCCGCCGTTCCCGCAATTGTTTCCACGTCCGTTTTGAGCTGGTTGACCTGCTGATAACGGCGCTCCGGTTCCTTCTCCAGCGTGTGCAACACCACGTCGTCGAGCCGCACGTCAATCTGGACCTTCTTCGACGGCGGCGCAAATTTGCCCAGTGGCAGCTCACCCGTGAGCATTTCGTAAAACACCACTCCAAGTGAATAAATGTCCGCGCGATGGTCCACCGCCTGTGGCTTCTCAATCTGTTCCGGCGCCATGTAATGCGGTGTGCCCACCACGTCCTTCGCGCCGGTCAGGGAAACCTTGCCGGCGGGGACGCCGACAATTTTTGCGATGCCGAAGTCGGTGATTTTCACCCGGCCTTTTTTGTCCAGCAGCAGATTTTCCGGTTTGATGTCGCGGTGGACGATGCCTTCGTTGTGGGCGAACTGGAGCGCCTCGCAAATCTGGGGGACGATGGCCAGCGCCTGTTCCGGCGACAGCCGGCCGGCGTGTTCGACTTCGCGCAGGTTGGTCCCGTCCACAAATTCCATGAGCAGGTAGTGCAACGGACCCGTCCTGCCAAAATCATGCACGGCCACGATGTTCGGGTGATTGAGCCGGGCGAGGGCGCGCGCCTCGCGGTTGAACCGCTCGGCGAAACCGGGGTCGCTGCCCACCGCTGGCGGCAGCACCTTCAAGGCGACAAAACGGTCCAATGCCGGCTGGCGCGCCTTGTAAACCGCCCCCATGCCGCCCTTGCCGATGAGGCCGAGGATTTCGAGCTGGGGAAACAGCCGGGCGATTTCCTCCACCGGCGGCGGCACGAACCGCGCCCCGGCGGCTTCACCGCTCACGCCGCCTCCGCCTTCGGTGGGGAAGCCGGACTTGATAAGGCACTCCGGGCAGAGCCCCAGCGGCACGTCCGGCGGCAGCGGCTTGCGGCAATTGGGACAGATTTTCTGCGTTTCCATATATCAAACCGCGCTTTTAGCGGTGGTTTTACTTGTTTCCGAGGAGCTTGGCCTTTTGCGCCTGGTATTCCGCATCGGTAATGGCGCCGGAATCCTTCGCCTTCTGCAAATCAATCAATTGCTGGCCCAAAGTAGGGGAGTTGGTTGCCTCGCCAACCGCAGGGTGCTCATCGGTGTTGGTTGAGCAGGTTTTCCTGCCGCCTTCAAAATGCAAGGACAGACATCCGGTGAGCAGGGTGATGGCCAAAAAGCAGGCCAAAATGGTAACAAATTTTGTTTTCATGGGTTTCCTTGTTCTCGGTGTTTGGTTTGTTCAATAAAATGTAATTTGTTCTTCCGAACTATACTTAGGAGGCGGCGGCCAAAGGTTGCACGAATTATTAATCGAAGATGGATCATGGCGGATGACCCGGCGCGCCGGCCATCCTCTGTTCTCCATCCTCGCCTTGCCTTATCTCGCCAGCACGGCAAACAGATGGTGCAATTCCTCGTCCACTTCGCCGGGTTCGGCCACGGTCTGGGCAATTTCATCGCGCAACAACTGGCGATATCGCTGGCGCAGACGGTGCACGGCGGCTTTCACGGTGCCTTCGCTGACGCCAAGTTTTACGGCCAGTTCCGCATAGGGTTGGGCGGTGCGATCGCCCACGAGACAGGGATGCAGCACGGCAAACAGTTCCCCCCGGCGTTCCTGCTCGTATTCCGCACGCAGCCGGCGCAGGACTTCATCGAGCAAGGTCAGCGCCCAGCGCCGCTCGAAATTTTGTTCCGGCGTGACACTGTCGGCGGGTTCATGGCCGTAGCGGGTTTCCGCGGTGTCAAATTGCAACGGCACGGAAGGCAGGCCGCCGCCGCGTTTCTGCGCCCGCGCCTTGTCCCATTCGTCGGAGAGGAAATGATTCATGGCCGACAGGAGGAAGGAACGGAAGCGTCCTTTCTGCTGGTCGGCGCGCCCGACCCAGTTGCGTTCCAGCAGGCGCGCAAAGAATGCCTGCGTCAGGTCCTGGGCATCCTCGGGCGAATGTCCGCGCCGCCGCACGTAGGCATAAAGCGGATACCAGTAAGTTTGGCATAGTTTCTCCAATGCCGCCTGCGCGTGCAGCGTGTCGCTGCGCCCGGCGGTGAGCACCACGGACCAGCGCGTCGTGACAAACACGGGCCGCTGCGAGGCTGAGTGGTCGGGTGACGTGGTTCCCGATTCGCCGGCCTGTGAAGAAGTGCCCACGCCCCCAGCGTAACGCCGCGCCGTCGGCCAGCGCAAGCCCGGTCAGCGGCCGGAGGTCCTCCGCCGGCTTACTTGTCTTTGGTCTGGAAGACGAACAGATACGGCACGGCCGGATGGCCTTGCTGGTCTTTGAACCCATGAAAGTTCTGGCTGTTGATCCACCAGCCGTAGGTCTTGTTGGGCTCGAGTTTGACTTTCAACACGCAGGTCTTGTGGTCGGCTTCGTAATGCGGCTTCCCGACGCTCTCGGGCGCGGAATCCTTCCAGGCGGACGACCAGCTCCACGATTGGTCCATCATTTCCTTGCTGAAGGTGATTTTGATTTCGACGGTGCCGGGAGCAACGTCCTTGGTGCCGGCTTCGGGCACGGTTTTCACGACCACCGGGGCCATGGAATCAATGTCCTGGGCGCGGGCCGTGGTCGCGCCGAGGGTGCAAAGCGCGCCGAGAATGACTGTCGTGAGGAGTGTTTTTGTTTTCATGATCTGGTCTTTTGGTTTTGGTTTGGTTTCGAAAATGTGCCGCGCGGCGGTGGCTTTCAGTTCAATCCGGAGCTGGTCGTTCCTCCCGGTCCGCTCCAGCCGAGTCTTCCGCTCATCCGTCCATCGCAGCCGTCTTTGATGGTGAGGAAACGCTTTTCATCCGGGGCGGGAGCCTGCTTGAACAGCGCCGGTTTGGCGTCCGTGGCCGCTCCGGTCGGCGGTTGAAAGGCGGTGTCGGGCAGCGGTTGATTGAGTTGTTCGTAATGGAACTTGAGTGTCTCTTGGTAGTGCTGACTGCATTGAACGAGTTGCACGGGCAAAAATGTCTCCGCGTCTATCCACCATTCCAGCCGGGTGGCGGAAGTGCGATCGGATTGTCGTTCCGATTGCCGGACCATCCAACTGGTCACCCGATGGCAGGCGCGACCGTCCAGTTGGGTCTGACCTTCATATATCAACCGGTTTTTTGCAATGGCCATTGTTACTGTGTCTCGGGACAGCGCGAAGGGATCGGCAATGCTGATGTCAATATCCGGCACTTGTGCGGCCGGGCTGCTGTCCAGCCGGCGACCGTTGTGGTCATCCTCTGAATACAACCAGCAGGTCGTTCCGTCGCTGCCGAGGATGAACCTTTTTGTCATCTCCATCGGGCCGGTAATGTCCGCATAAGCCTGGTTGGTCCCCTGCCATTTGAAGGTGGCCGAGTGGCGCCAGAGGTAGTCCCAGAATGATTCCTCTCCGCTGGAGAGCGACAGTTGCTGGACGGTTTCGATGCCGGAGGTCAGCCGGGTGCGCGCGGCTTTCATGGAGGACAACAATTGTTCGATCCGGGGATCTTTGGCCGCGGCGGCAATGCCATCCATTTGCTGGCGGGAATAACTGTTGGTGCCGATCTGGCAGCGGACCACCACGGGATCGGCCAGGATACCGTCGGCGCTGCGAAATCCCTCCAGGACCAGTTTGGTGTCGTTGTCCGGGGGCAGCAAAACCGGGACGGTGAAGCAGTGCGCCGACGGATCGTAATCGAACCAGGGGATGAGCGTGGGCAGTTCAAAAGCCGACCCCGCCTGGCGCAGCCACGGCGGGCTCTGGTCGGGCGACAGCATGGGCTGGTCAAACTTGATTTCCAGCAGTGTCAGCACCGGCAGGATTTCCCCGGCGGCCGGCGAAATCCGAACCGCGTTGGGTTTGGGCGCACCGGGTTTGGCCACCAGCGGTTGGGTGGTAAAATGCCAATTGTGTTCGTGCGCGGACACATGATCAGGGTTGTGGAACCCGAATGCGGTGCTGTCGGGCCAGTTGATTTCCAGCGCATTTGTCTGGCCGGGCAGCAACCGGACCGGAAGCACAAACTCGTTCCGTTCCGGTTCGTACCGCGGTTGCCCCTTGGACAAAAAACCACCCGACTGCCATGAGAGATGCCAGTTTTCCGGATCCATGGGCTGATCAAAACGGACACGCAATTCCTGCATCACATCCACGTTGGTGGCGCCCTGCGCGGGAAAGACGGAAACCACCCGCGGCCGGGGAGTGTTGGTGTCGGTCGGGCGATTTTCCGGTGCCAAAGCCGGTCGAGGTTTGGTCTGGAAAATCAGCAAATAGGGCACGGCCGGCCGGCCGGCCTGGTCGGTGAAATTCTTGAATTTTTCGCTGTTGAGCCACCAGGCATAGGTTCGCCCCGGTTCCAGTTTTGCCTTCAGGACACAAGTGCGTTGGTCGGTTTCGTAATGGATCTGGCCAACGGTCTCAGGGGTGGAATTTTCCCAGGCGGTGGACCAGCTCCAGCCGCCGTCGGCCATTTCCTTGCTGAACCGCACGCGGATTTCTGTTTCGCCCGGCTCCACGTCGCGCGCGCCGGCAACCGGTTGCGTCTCGACCACAACCGGGGGCAATCCCGCCACAGTCTGGGCGCTGTCTGCCGCTGACTGAACTGCGGCGGAGACGGCCGGAGCGTTGGTTTCTTTTGGTATTGCCGGCCGCCGCGCTTTGATGAAATTCTGGATGGCAAGGCTGCTCAATAAACCGAGCGTGGGGATCACGACGAAAACAATGACGATGAAACGCCAGAAGCGGTCGGGTTTCTGGGCTGGCGGCGGAGTGGTGGGTGCGATAGGCCGAATCGGCGAGGAGGCGCCGGGCGGACATTTCCCCGCGCCGGTGATATCTTCATAGGCATAGGTCAACGCGGCGAAAGTGACGGGGAAGGTGATAAAAAGGCCAGCTCCACAGGCGATTAATCCTGCCAGATTAATCAGGCCCAAAACGATCAGGAAGCCCAGAAATTTCCACCAATGTTTGGAAATGATTTTGCGGCTCAACCGCATCGCGGGCCAGAAATCGAGCCGCCGGTCAACGATCAGGGGGAACGTAAATATCCAGGCCACGAAAAGATAAACGCCCGGCAGAATCAGGCATACAAAACCCAGCACCGTCAGAAGGGACGCCAGGAAACCGCCGATGACCAGGTGGGGAAAAGGCTGACGAAAACCGGTGAAGGCCGTTTCCAAGCCGGCCGTCTCCCGGCGAATTTTTTTAAGGAAATACAGATACAATCCGCCCATGAGCGGGCCGCTCAGGAGGAGTCCCAGAATGGATGTTTTCCCCGACGGGTTCCCGGAAGAATTCCCTGTCGTCCACACCACCTCGAATGATGAGGCCGCGGACAGCACCACCAATACGAACGCCGACATGCCGACGAGCGGCCAGAAATCATTTCGCACCAAAGCCCAGCCACGCCGCAGGCAGTTGCGAATGTTCAAAACATAATCCCGCGCTAAAAGTTCATCGGTAGAAATTGTGGGAGCCGCCGCCGGCGCGTCGGTGCTGGCAATGGTTTCCACCCGCGTTTTGACTTCGCTGACGTTTTGATAGCGAAGTTCCGGTTCCTTCGCCAGCGAGCGCAGCACCACTTCATCCAGCCGCACATCCACCTGCACTTTTTGCGACGGCGGCTGGAATTTTCCGAGCGGCAGTTCGCCGGTGAGCATTTCGTAGAACACCACGCCCAGCGAATAAATGTCAGCGCGATGATCCACCGTCTGCGGCTTTTCCACCTGTTCCGGCGCCATGTAATGCGGGGTGCCCATGATGTCCCGGGCGCCGGTCAGCCGGAAGTCCTTCGGTTCCTGCCCCAGGATTTTTGCCAGGCCGAAATCCGCAATTTTCACGCGGCCTTTTTTGTCGAGCAGGATGTTTTCGGGTTTGATGTCGCGATGGACGATGCCCTCGTCGTGCGCGAACTGGAGCGCGGCGCAGATTTGCGGAATGATTGCCAGCGCCTCGCGTGGCGGCAGTTTGCCCGCCTGCTCGACCTGACGCAGGTTCGGCCCGTCCACGTATTCCATGATGAAATAACTGAGAGTTCCTTCTTCGTGGCCGCCGACGGGAGGAGGCGGTTGGGGCTGGACTTTGGCTGGGTCCGCCTCCTCACGTCGGCGGCTACCAACCTGGCCGAAATCATAAACCGCGACGATGTTCGGATGACTGAGCTTCGCGAGCGCGCGCGCCTCGCGCGTGAAGCGGCTGGCGAAATCCAGGTCGCCGCCCGGCCGTGGCGCGAGGATTTTCAGCGCGACGAAACGGTCCAGCGCCGGCTGGCGGGCCTTGTAAACCGCGCCCATGCCGCCCTTGCCGATGAGTTCAATGATTTCAAGCTGCGGAAACAATCGGGCGAGGTCGGGAATCGTGGGCGGCACGAACGGTGGCGTGCCGGGCGGCGCGCCGCCTTCGGTGGCAATGCCGCGTTGCAGCAGGCAGGACGGGCAAAGGCCCTCCGACACGTCCGGTTTCAACTCCGCGCCGCATTGCGGGCATTTGCGGGGGATGATTTCAGTGGCGGGCACAACGGCTGGTGCCGGCAGTGGTGCCGGTTTTCTCGATTTGCGTGTAAAATGAAAGACTAGGAAAAAGGTTGCGCCCAGCAACAGCAGCAGGAGGAACCCCAAGCCGAACAGGGCAATGGTGGCGGGTTCTGCTAATATCACGTTTTTCATAAACTATTATTCAAATTTCGCATTCCACCGGTTACTGAAGAAAAACCGGGCAAAGGTTACATCAAAACGAGCAGGAGCCGGGGTAACGAGGCTCAAATCAAGGAGAAAGCGCCAGGGCCTCGTTACCTCGGCTCCTACAAATTAATTCGCCAATGCAGCAAACAGATTCCGGATTTCATCCTCCACCTCGCCGGGACTGGCGACGGTGTCGGCAATTTCCGCGCGCAGCACTTCGCGATAGCGCTGCCGGAGGCGATGCACGGCCACCTTTACCGCGCCTTCGGTCGTGCCGAGCCGGGTGGCGATTTCCGCGTAAGCCACGGCCCGGCTGGCCTCGGTGAGCGTCGGCTTCAATTGTTCGAACAGATTTTCCTTGCCGTTGCGGACATATTCCGCGCGCAGCCGGCGCAGCACCTGGTCCAGCAGGGTGAGCGCCCAGCGCCGCTCGAAAATCTTCTCGGCGGTAAGGTGGTCGGCCGGTTCAAAGCCGCAGGACGTTTCGGCGGTGGCGACATCGATGGGGATTAAAATTTGTCCGCCGCCCCGTTTTTGGGCCCGGGCCTTGTCCCATTCGTTGGCGAGAAAATGTTTCAACGACGCCAGAAGAAATGAGCGGAACCGGCCCCGGGCGGGGTCCGCGCCGGCCAGTTGTTTTTTCTCCAGCAGGCGCGTGAAAAATTCCTGGGTCAAATCCTGGGCGTCGTGCGGGCCATGCCCCTGCCGCCGCACAAAGGCGTAAATGGGGAACCAGTAGGTGCGGAAAAGCTTTTCCAGGGCATTGCGCGCGCCCGGGGTGTCGTTGCCTCCGGCGGAAACCACGAGCGACCAGTGCGTGGTGACAAACGCGGGGCGCGGCGACGGGTCGGCGCCGGCGGAGGTTGAGCCGGGATCGGTTTGGTTGGAAGTGGTCACCACCGCGAAAACGTAACGCCGTTCGCGCTGAAAACGCAAGTGCAAGTGAAACTGTAACGTCGAGCCTGTGGCTCGAAAATCGGTGCGCAGCGCCGACACTACAACCGCAGTAGTTTTTGGGCGCGCTCAAAAACCGTCTCCGGCGAAATGGCCTTCAGACATTCCTCCGGCTTTTCGTAGGTGCAATGCGATTTCAGGCAGGGAGCGCAGGGGAGGTCAATGCGGAGCGCATCTTCCAGCCGGCCATACGGCCCGGTGCGATGCGGTTCGGTGGGGCCGAACAATGCCACCAGCGGTTTGCCGAGGGCGGCGGCCACGTGCATCGGGCCGGTGTCGTTGGTGACCATCAGCCGGCAACGCCGCAGCCACTCGATCATTTCCGGCAGCGAGGTTTGTCCGCACAGGTTCAGGCAGTGCGGCGGTTCGGCCCGGGCGACGGTTTCGCCGAGGGGCCGGTCTTCGGCGGCGCCGAGGATGGCGAAGCGCACATCGGGAAATGTTTGCGCGAGCGAACGGATCAGCCCGGCAAAATGTTCCGCCGGCCAGCGCTTGTTTTCCCAGCGCGCGCCGGGCTGGAGGGCAATCCAGCGCGCGCCGTCGGCCGGCCATTTGGACTGGACGGCGGCGGCGACGGCGGGACGTTCGGGGAGCCATTGAAAATTCCGGTGCACCGGCACGCCGAGTTTCGGCAGCACGGCGAGATACCAGTCCACGGCGTGGGTGTGGAACGACGCGCGCCGGACGGCGACATCGTAAAATCCGCGCGCGCCTTCGCGGACTTCGTCGAGGCCGATGAGAAATTGTCCGTTGGCGAGCCAGGCGAACGCGCCGCTGCGCGCCAGGCACTGGAGGTCGATCACCCAGTCGAAGTTTTGTTCGCGCAGCCAGCGGATGCTGCGGAACATTTCGGGCCAATGCCGCGGCGCGGCCCAGCGCTGGCGTTCAAAGCGGACGATGCCGGCCAGATCGGGGTCGCCTTCGAGCAGCGGGGCGAGGCTGGAATCAATCCACCAGAAAACTTTGCTGGCCGGCAGATGGCGTTTGAGGAGCCGCAACACGGGCAGCGCCTGGATGACATCGCCAAGCGAGCTGGGCTTTAGAATGAGGATTTTCAAAGGCAGAAGGCAGAATGAAGAGTGCAGAAATCAATCACCGCGCGCTCGTTTGAAAATGGTGACGAGGATGGCGATGAGTTCGTCGGTTTCCTGTAACAGCGAACCGAGTCGTTTTTTGGGTACAATCCCTTCATCTGTCAAAAGCTCAAGCCAATATGCAGTCTCTTCGGCTTCTTTGAGGCAATCACCGATTTTTGAAATAAACCCGGCTTTGGATCGCGCGCGTTTGGCCTCGCGATAATTGGCTCCCACCGAGGTGCCGGACCGTAATGACTGTTTGCCAAGAACCTGCGCTACGGTTTCTTTGGGCCGGGCAACGTAGAGCCGGATTATTCGACGGGCAAATTCTTTTGTGCGTGCAGCCAAATCTTTGTCTGCATTCTGCATTCTTCCTTCGGCCTTATCTGCCGAACTCCAGCCGTTCGGCGAGGCGTTCGGGCAGGCCGGCGGCGCGGATCTTTTGCTGGGCGGTGGCGATGTCATAATCGAGCCGCCGCAGTTCAATGGTGCCGGCATTCATGTCGTAGATGACATAGGCGGCGCGGGGATTGTTGTCGCGGGGCTGGCCGACGGCGCCGACGTTGATGAAATATTTTTTGGCCGGGTCGATTTTGAATTTGGAATAGGTGCCGCCGCGGACGGCATTGTCGCGCATGAAGGCGACCGGCACGTGGGTATGGCCAAAGAAACAGACCTGCGTGTTCTGGTAGGGAAAACTGGCGGCGGCGGCGAGCTTGTCGAAGACGTAACCCCAGCGTTGCGGCGCGTCGAGCGTGGCGTGGACCATGGTGAAGTTGGCGGCCATGCGGGTGTATTTGAGGTCGCGCAGCCACTGGCATTCCTCCTCGGAAAGCTGTTCGCGCGTCCAGTGGACGGCGTCGGCGGCGTGGGGGTTGAACCCTTCCAGCGGGTCGTCGGTGGAACAATATTCGTCGTGATTGCCCTTCACGCAGGGAATGTTCATTTCGCGGACGATGGCGAGGCATTCCTTGGGGTTGGCATTGTACCCGACGACGTCGCCGAGGCAGACGATGTGCGTCGCGTTTTGGGTCTTGATGTCGGCCAAAACGGTTTGGAACGCTTCCAGGTTGCCGTGGATGTCAGCGATGATGGCGTATCTCATTTCGTTTAGCGGACGATTTCAAAACCGTGAAATTCATTTTTTGCTTCGCTCCAAGTTACACGCTCATCGCGGACAAAGCCAGCAAGACCTGCGCCCCGGATGGCGTCCCGAAAAGCCTCCAATTCCCCGCGGTCGCCCTCGGCCATCAACTCCACCCGTCCGTCCGGCAGATTGCGGACGGTGCCGACGACCTCAAAGCCGGCGGCGACGGTTTTTGCCGTGTAGCGAAACCCGACACCCTGCACCTGGCCTGAATAAACAATTTGCATGCGACAACGATTCATGGCGGACATGACGGCGCGCGGCGGTCCACGCATGGGAGGATGAAGCCAAACCCGGAGGCCGGACGCAATGTTTTTCCTGCCGGCGGGCGTGTCATCTATTTTAGTGTCATCCATTTTTTTAAGATTTCTGTTTGACCGGCGGGGTAATTTGCCGTAATCAGCACGGGCTAGCTCAAACACCAAACCGGAAAACTGGCTATGTTGATGGCGGCGGGCGACGCAGACGAGAAATGCTGAACACAAAATCATTCCTGGCGGTGGATTTCGGGGCGGGCAGCCTCAAGCTGGCGGAGTTTGAAATCAACGAAGCCGGCGGTTTGCGTCTCGCCAATTTTTCCATCAAACCGCTCGGCATGGAGGGCGCCCAGGAATCCAGCCGGGAAGCCACGGTGCTCAAGGCCCTGCGCGAAACGCTGGCGGAAATGGGCACCAAGGCGCGGAACATCAACGTCTGCGCGCCGGGTTTCCAGGTGTTTTCCAAGTTCGTCAAGCTGCCGCCGGTGGACGCGGGCAAGGTGACGCAGATCATCCAGTACGAAGCCCAGCAGAACGTGCCGTTCCCGCTCGCGGAGGTGGTGTGGGATTATCAGATCCTGGGTTCCAGCGCCGGCGGCGAACTGGAAGTGCTGCTGGTGGCGATCAAATCCGAGGTGGTCGAGGGCCTGTTCCGGATGGCGCAGGAGGCGAAACTGCGGTTGCAATTGTGCGACGTGTCGCCCGCGGCGCTGTGCAACGCCTTTCGCTACAACTATGGTGATTTGCCGGATTGCACCATGCTGCTGGACATCGGCGCCAAGACGAGCAACCTGTTGTTCTTCGAAAACGGCAAGGTCTTTTCCCGCGGCATCGGCTTGGGCGCGAATACCATCACGCAGGATTTTGCAAACGAGGCGAAATTGAAATTTGAAATCGCCGAGCAGATCAAAATCGCCGAAGGCTTCGTCAGCCTGGGCGGCGCCTACGAGGAGCCGGAAAATCCGAACCAGGCGGCCATCTCCAAAATCGCGCGGCAGTTCATGACCAAGCTGCACATCCAGGTCAATCAGACGATGCAGTTTTATCGCGGACAACAGGGCGGGTCGGCGCCGCAACGCCTGTTCCTGTCCGGCGGCGCGTCCATCATGCCCTACACGGCGCAATTTTTCGCCGAAAAGCTGAATGTGCCGGTCGAATACTTCAATCCGTTCCGCAACGTGCAGATTGACCCGGCGGTGAACCTGGAGGAACTGGCGCGCGTGGCGCATTCGCTGGGAGAAGTGGTCGGCCTCGGGTTGCGGAATCTGGCCAACTGCCCGGTGGAAATGAATTTGATGCCCAGCAGCACCCTGCGCTGGCGGACTTTCAATGAAAAGAAACCCTATTTCATTGCCACCGTGTTCAGCCTGGTGGCGGTGGCGTTCGCCGTCGGGTTTCTTTTTCAGAGACTGGCGGAATCGAAGGAAAATGAAATCGAGGGCTTGAAGCCGACAGTCGACAAATTGCAACATCAGGCCGACCAGTTCGACCGGGAGTATCGAAAATTGCAGGCGACGCACCAGGAAGCAAATCAGGTCGCGGCCTGGATGGAGCAGCGTTATTACTGGGGTGACGTGCTGGCGGAATTGCGGCGCGTGCTCATTCGTTCCGAGGACGACATCAAGAAAAAATTGTCCGCGCAAAGGCCCGGCGTTGAGGCCGGTATCTGGATTGAACAGTTGATAATCGGTGGGGCGCCAGTGCCGGTCAATGGCCCCGGCGGCAGTCCCCCGCCTCCCCCGCCTCCCCCGGATTCGGGTGAAAGTGATGCTTCGCATGGCGCGGCCGGTTCCGCGGCCGGTTCCGCGGCCACCATCACCCTGGTTTGCCGGGCGGTGAATTTGTCCAATATTGATCCTTCGGCAAACACGGATATCGCTTACGCCGTGTTCAACGCCCTTCAGGCCGACCCGTTGATTGATGCCAAAAACACGCAACTCCGGGGAGACATCACGCCCGATGACTCCAACGGCACGTTCACGTTCGGCATTACGGCGACGCTGAAGAATCGACCGGGAATGTAAATATGGCTTGGATCAAACGAAACTTGTTTTTTGTGGTGGGCGGCATTCTGGCCATCGGATTGCTGGGCGCGGCCGGCTATTACAATTACATGGGCTGGAGCCACAACACGGCGGCCTTTGACAAATTAAACGGGATTTACAGCCAGTTGCGGGAGGTGGCCAATAAAAAACCCGCGCCGGGCAACGAAAAGGTCAACAACATTGAGGCGGCCAAGCAGCAGGAACGCGAGCTTCGGGAGTGGATTCAACAGGCGGGGGGGTATTTTCAGCCGATTGCTCCCATCCCCAACACGGGCACCAATACCGTTTCGAGCGAAGTTTTCGCCGCCGCCCTGCGCCGGACGATTGACCAGTTGCAACATGAAGCCGATACCGCCAGCGTGATGCTGCCGCCCCAATATGGCTTCTCCTTTACGGAGCAGCGCTCGTTGGTGAAATTCAACCTCCGCACCCTGCAATTGCTGCCGGTGCAGCTCGGGGAAGTGAAGGCGATTTCGGAAATTCTTTTTGCGGCGCGCGTCAATTCGCTGGACGGAATCCAGCGCGTCCGTGTTTCCGACGATGATGCGGCCGGCCCGCAGTCTGATTATTTCGAGGGCCGCTCCGTGAGCAACAACCTGGCCGTTCTGACGCCTTACCAGATTACCTTCCGCTCATTCAGTCCGGAGGTGGGGAAGGTGCTGGCCGCCTTTGCCTCGTCGCCCTGCGGATTCGTCGTCAAGAGCATCAACGTTCAACCGGCCGGCGCCTACACGGCAGCATCGCCGGAGGCCCCGGCGGAGTCAGCGACGGCGAAGATGCCATGGATGGTGACGCCGCCGCCGCCGTCGTCGGCGTCGACGTTGAGCAAGGGCGGATTGCAGACGGTATTGAATGAACAATTATTGCGCGTCACCCTGGTGGTCGAGATTGTGAAATTGCTGCCCAAAAAGTAAACGCATGGATTTCATCAAAAAACATTACGAAAAAATCCTGCTCAGCGTTGTGCTGCTGGGTTTGGTGGGGGCGCTGGTGTTTCTGCCGTTCCTGATTGCCAGTGATCAGCAAAAGGTAAGGGACATGACCGGGGTGGTGTTGAACCCCAAAGTCCAGCCGCTGCCGCCGCTGGATTTGACGCAGCAGACGAATGCGATGGAACGGGTGCGGTCGCCCTACGTCCTGGATTTTTCGACGACCAACAGGCTCTTCAATCCGCTTCAGTGGCAAAGAACGAGCCAGGGAACCATGATCCCGGTCAAGTCCGGCACCATCGGTCCCGAGGCGGTGGTGGTGACCAAAATCACGCCGCTGTATTTGATCCTGACGCTGGATTCGATAGAAACCAATTCGCTGGCGACCAATGAACTGGCGGCGCGCTATGTGATCAGCGCGGAGCGCCAGGCGGCGGCCCAGCCCGGGCAGCGGGTCCGGCGGCAGCATTACGCGTCGGTCGGGGACAAGGTTGACACGTTCATCCTCCGGGAGGTGAAGGGCACGCTGGACGATCCGTCGCAATTGCAGTTGGTCCTGCAACTGACGGATACCGGCGAGCGGGTGACCTTGTCCAAGGACAAGCCGTTTCGCCGGGTGGACGGTTACCTGGCGGATTTGAAGTATGATCCCGAGGGGAAAAAATGGCAGGGACAGCGCGTCGATTCGGTTTTAAAATTGGCCGGGGATGATTACAATATCGTTGCCATCGACCAGGGTGTGGTGGTATTGTCGGCCCGATCAAACCAGAAAAAAACGACATTGACTTACAGTCCCTGAAGTTTTAATCCTGAATCTCTTGGTCGCAATGAGATCGGTGTCCGATGGTGTTGATTTGTTGATTTAAGACGAACCTGAAAAGAACCATGACAAAAGCAGTATTTCTCTCGCTTGGTTTCGCTTTTATGCTGGCCACCGCTGTCCGGTTGCCGGCGCAAACCAGCCCCAGTCCCACCGACATGGCGGTCAACGAAGCTGTGCTCCGCCAGGCCAACACCATCATCCTGCGCCAAAAACTCCAGGATGCCAAAAACGCCCAGATGCGCGGAGACCTGCCCGGCGCCGCCAAACTTTACGAGGATGCCTATACGCTGGTGGAGCAGATCGGTTCCGGCATTACCAACGAAACGGCGCTGACCATTTCCGGGCTGGCTTCCACCCGGCTGGCCATCGCCCACGCGGACCAAAGTGAGGGCGAATTGCGCGAAGCCGAGACACAGGTCAACCGCGTGTTGAAGGTGGACCCGCAAAATCGCGACGCCCTGGCGTTCAAAAAGGAGCTGGATAAACAACTGGCAGCCATGCGCGGCAAAATGCCCGACGAAGCGACGCAGCAACAAACTCAATATATCGCCAACGACAAGACCGAAGCGAACACACTGGTCCGGGACGGCAAGCTGCTTTACGAGATGGGCAAATTTGATGAGGCCGAAGTCAAATTAAACGCGGCACTGAAACTCGACCCGGACAGCGAGGGCGCCTTCTATTACATGAATCTGGTCAAGCAGGCCCGTTACGCGCGTGAGGCGAAAATTCACACGATCGACAACCAGGATCGCATCGTGCAGGTGGAGAAAGCCTACGAGAAGCCGGTGGGCCGCGGGTTGCTGCCGGTGCCCAATCCGTATGCCTTGACCAATCTGGTCTACACCGGGGCCGGTCGCGAGGCCATTTACAGCAAACTTGATCGTATCCGGCTGCCGGTTAACTGGCCCGAAGGTCTGCCGTTGAGCGAAGTGCTTCGCAATCTGAGCGACCAGACCAAGCTCCGTGACCCGGACAAACAGGGAATCAATTTCCTCTTTAATCCAAACGCGCCGGCTTCTTCGGCTCCGGTGAGCGCCGAGGGGGGGGCGATGGGCGGCCCCCAACTCCCACCGATGCTCGCCGCCAATCCTATTGACCCCGCCACCGGCCTGCCCATGGGGGCTGCTGCCGGCACCACCACCACCACCGGTGAAGCGATAGATCCCAATTCCATCAATGTCAAGTTGACGCTGAACGATGTGCGGTTGGGGGATGTGCTGGATGCGATTATATTGGTGGCGGATCACCCCATCAAATATTCCATTGAAGATTACGGCATTGTCTTTTCCGGCAAAGGGCCGGAACAGGCGGCGTTGGAAACCCGCACTTTCAAGATCGACCCCAACACCTTCATGCAAGGCATGGAAAGCGTGGGGTCGGAAAGCTTTGGTCAGGTCAGCAGCAGCGGCAGCAGCGGCGGCGCCGGCGGCGGCGGCGGATCATCGAGCGGAAACAACACGTCCGCTTCCGTGGCGATAGTTAATGCCTTTCCGGGAGCCTCCTCGGCTCGTTCCTCGGGAGGCAGTAGCGGTGGCGGTGGCGGTGGCGGTGGCGGCGGTGGCGGCGGTGGCGGTGGCGGTGGCGGTGGTGGTAATGGTGGATTGACTTTTGTGACAACCACCAATGTAACGGTGTCCGTCAGCATTGCCGCCAGACAGTTCTTCATCGCCTTGGGGGTGAACTTGAATCCGCCGAAGAACGTTTTCTTCAATGACCGGTTGGGAGTCCTGTTCGTTCATGCGACCCCGCAGGATCTGGACATCATCGAAAAGGCCATCCAAGTGTTGAATATGATGCCGCCTCAGGTGCACATCAAGGCCCGGTTCGTCGAAGTGGAGCAGGATGACAACACGGCCCTGGGTTTTGACTGGTATTTGGGAAATGTCAACATGGGGAACGGGAATGTGGTGGCCAACGGCGGCAGTGCTCCTTCGCTCAACGTGCCGGTTTCAGCGGCCAACCCGTTGGGCGCGTTCCCCGGAAACACCGCCGCCAGTCTCATTCCGGGTTCGTCATCGGATCAGCTGGTCACCGGCGGTTTGCGCAATTCCGCGCCCACCGTGGCCACCATCACGGGTATTTTGACCGATCCCAATTTCCGGCTCGTCATTCACGCCTTGGACCAGCGCACCGGGACGGAGACTCTCGCCGAACCGGAGGTAACCACCATCAGCGGCCGGCAAACCCAGATGCGCGCGACGTCCATTCTGACCATCGTCACCAGTTACAGCTTCCAATCCGGCGGTGGTGGGACCACCACGACCACCACGAGTGGCACCACGGTTCCTTAATTTTTTCATCGAGGTTTAACCATGAAAATGCGTCAACAGTTACAGGTTCTGACCCGGGCTTTCATCGTGTGTGCGGTGATGGCGGCGTGTGGTTTTCCCCAGGCGTCGCGAGCGCAAGTGATCAACAATCCAGTGCAGGTCTCCGCCATTACGCCCAATCAACAACAGGTGGAAGTCGGCCCGGTGCTGGACGTGGTTCCTTACGTTTTGGCCGATGGTTACACGATCAATCTCACCTTGATTCCGACGCTGACCGAATTTTCCGGCTATTCAACGCCGCCGCCGATTCCCGGGGTCAATGTTGCCACCGTCGTGACCGTGCCCACCATTCTGCCAAACTTCACCGTGCGCCAGGTCATCACCACCGTCAACATCTGGGACAACCAGACGGTCGTCCTGGGCGGACTGATTTCATCTCAAATCAGCACGACCAAGGACAAGGTGCCGGTGCTGGGCGATTTGCCCCTGGCCGGAAAACTCTTTCAAAGCGAGTCCAAGACGTCCCAAAAAAACAACCTGATGATTTTTGTGACGGCCACCATGGTTGATCCCGCCGGCAACCGGATGCATTCGGACGATGAACTGCCGTTTGCCCAAAACACCATACCGCCCCAGGAACCGGGAGTGACGGTGAAGCCCGGGGCGGCGGGCATGACGGCCGCCGGCCAGAAGTAATTCGGCTACGACACTTGAAATGAAATTCCCGGTCCAGGCAAGACGTGAAAACCGCGAACCCTTCCCGCAGCCGGAGCCAAGGCGTTCGCACCCGGCTGATTTGTGGACCGCTTGCTGATTATTGACGGTCACGCTTATGCCTATCGCGCGTTTCACGCGATTCGCGATTTGCGTTCACCGGAGGGACGGCCGACGAATGCCGTTTACGGTTTTGTCAAAATGCTGGCGAAACTGCGCGCGGCCGTTGAGCCGTCGCATCTGCTGGTGGCGTGGGATGGCGGCCTGAGCGCCGAACGCGTCGCCCGCTGGCCCGCATACAAGGCGCAGCGGCCGGGAATGCCGGACGATTTGAAGCCGCAGCTCGACGAAATCGTCGATTATTTGAAGGCGGCGGGGATTGCCTCGTTTTGCCGCGAGGGGGTGGAGGCGGACGATTACATCGCCAGCCTGGCGCGGCGCGCGGCGGAAGCGGGCATGACCGTGGTCATTGCCAGTTCCGACAAGGATTTTATGCAGTTGGTGTCGGCGCGGGTTGGCTTGTTGAACCCGAACGATCCCGCATCGCGGGACGGGACGGTTTGGACGGATGGACAGGTGCGCGCCAAAGCCGGGGTGGGGCCGTCGCAAATTGTGGACTGGCTGAGTTTGACGGGCGACACGGTGGACAACATTCCGGGCGTGCCCGGCGTGGGGCCGAAAACCGCCGCCGAGCTGCTGAACCAGTTTGGTTCGGCCACCGCGCTGTACGCGCGGCTGGACGAGGTGAAGTCGGAACGGTTGCGCGCGGCGTTGCGCCTGGCGGCGGATGCGGTGAAACGCAATCGCGAGCTGGTGCGGTTGCGGGACGATTTGCCGTGCGAATTTTCGCCGGAAACGCTGGCGGAGAAGCCGGCGGACCCGGGCCGGCTGCGCGAGTTGTATCAGCGCTGGGGCTTCAAGGGAATGCTCGCGGCGCTGGAAGGATTGCCGCGCGAGCGGCAGGCGGTTTTGATTTAGCAACATGAATTTGAAAAGCTGGATTAAAAGTTGGTGCGCGGTCCAACGCGCCACCGGCTGGTTTTTGCCACGGCGGGGCGCGCGTCCGGGCGGAGGAATTTTTGGACAAAACGCGCCGGCGCGCTTAGAATGGGAAAGAACTTTTATGCCGTTGCTGTTCGCTGTTCGCCGGGCCGCCCTGTGCTTTTGCCGGGTGTTGCTCCTCGCTCTTCCCATCTCCGTTTTGGGGCAGACGAATTCTTACGCGCCCTACGGAACGCAATATCCTGTCATCGGTTCATTGCCGGGCGACCAGGTCTGGCCCGATGTGGCGGTGACGACCGGTGGCGGTTTCGTCGTGTGGCAGGACAACATCACTGACGGCAGCGGTTGGGGCGTGAGCGCCCGGCAGTTGGATGGCACGTTGGCCGGCAAGAACAGCACCTTCCGGGTGAATGTCCAGGGCACCAACAACCAGGAAAATCCCCGGGTGGCGCTGCTCAAGGGCGGCGGCGCGGCCTTCGTCTGGCAGGGAGGCCAGCCAAGTTACCAGCACATTTACGCGCGGTTCCTGGCTGCCAACTATACTTGGATGACGACCAATGACGTGCTGCTCAGCATGCTTGCCACCAACATGACCATTTACACCACCAACGTCACCATCACGATTACGACGAATTGGAACGCCAGTCATCGGGTAATAACCGGTTATGCCACCAACAAGACCACGACGATCACCGCCAGCACCATCAGCGGGCTGGCAAGTTTTCAAATGAATCCCGCTCTGGCGGTGCTCAACAACGGCAACGTGGTCGTGGTCTGGAGCAGTTACAACCAGGCCGGCACCAACAGTATGCTGGATGTTTACGGCCAGATCCTGTCGCCGGCCGGCCAGAAGATCGGCACGAACTTTTTGATCAACCAGTTCACCGCCTACAACCAGCGCACGCCGGCCATCGCCGCCTTGAAGAACGGCGGGTTTGTCGTGGCTTGGGTGTCCGAACAGGAACGGGCGCCGGCGCCCGCTTTCGCGAACGCTTCGGACTATGTCACGGCCACAGCCGCTCCCGTGCCGAGCATGGACATTTATGCCCGGCTTTACGGCAGCGACGGCACGGCCTTGAGCAATGAATTTCTGGTCAACACGGATTCCAACCCCTGTGCGAGTCCGGCCGTGGCGGGCGCGGCGGACGGCAGTTTCATGGTGACGTGGTGCGCCAGGAACATGGCCAATCTGAGCAACGGCCTGGACATTTATGCCCGGTCATTTTCCAGCGCCGGCGCGGGGGGCGCGGTTGTCCCCGTGAATTCGTATCTTTACGGCGACCAGTATCTGCCGCACATCAGCGTGATTGGCGGCGATTACATGATAGTTTGGACCAGCATGGGACAGGATGGGTCGCGCGAAGGTGTTTTTGGCCAGATTGTGCATGAAGACGGCTCGTTGGTGGGCGTCGAATTCCGCGTCAACACCACGACGATTGGTTCGCAAATGCAGCCGGCGGTGGCGTCGGACGGCGTGAGCCAGTTTTTGGTGGTTTGGACCAGTTTTACCGGCATCACCTACGGCTTTGATCTGTTTGCCCAGCGGTACCAGAACGCGGGTGCGGCTTTGCAGCCGATGAGCGCGCCGTTCGTGTGGGCGCCGTTTACCTTGAGCAACGGCGTCTATCAGCCGCAATTGCAGGTTTCCTGGCCGCTGTTGCAGACCCAGGGAATTTCCGTTTCAAACTACGAGGTTTACGTGGACGGCGCCGCGCCGCCGGTGGTGTTGACCGCGAGCAACATCTGGAACATGACGGCGGCGAATGGTTTGACGGCCAGCAGCACCCATTCGTTCCAGGTGGATTATTGGACGACGGATGGACGGCAGTCGCCGATTTCACCGGCGGCCAGCGGAACGACCTGGGGGGGGTACTATTGGGGCACGGCGGCAAATCCCATTCCCGTCGAATGGATGTCATTGTATTACGGTCCCCAATCGTCCTGGCCGGCCAACGTGAATGCCCCGTTGATTCCCGGCGGGCCGACACTTTACCAGGTGTTCCTGAGCGGCGGCAATCCATTGGATCCCAGCACCTGGCTCACGACGTCGCTGGCCACGACGGCGAAAGGCCAATTGTATCTCAGTTGGAACACGCAGCCGGGTCTGACGTATCAGGTGCAGATGTCGGCGGATCTGGTGACCTGGAGCAATCTTCCTCCCCCGAACGACGCGCCACGGTTCGCGGCGGGGTACAGCGATTCAATTTATGTCGGGGGCGGCTCGGTGGGTTATTACCGCGTGCTGCTTCTGCGCCAATGAAATGTGTATGCAGAGAGTGATTAGAAAATTTTTGTGGATGCTGCTGCTGGCCGCCGGCCTGCAGGCTTCCTGGGCGTTTTCCTTGCTGGGTCCGGTGGCCGTGGGCGATGATGCCTGGCAGGTGACGCTCATCGGCTATAATCCGCTTGGCGCGGACGCGGCGCCGCCGTACCTCATTGACCCCCTTTTGACCGGCCCCAAACAAATCAACGAGGGATATCGCCGCAATGCGGGGGTGCTGGTTTATGCCAGTGATTACTATTTCCAGACCTTTTTCGGTTCCAACGGCGTGGTGGCGGTGGACCAGGCGTATGCCATCCTGAACCAGGCCATGACCAACAATCCCACCGGCGTGACCAACGGGGTGGACGGTTACTCGGCTTCTCTCTCGGAAATTCCCCTGTCAGCGAAGCAGTTGAATTATACGGCGTCGGGTTTGGGCATATATGACATCAAGTCGTTCGCGTTGCACCTGATGGTCGAGCAACTGGGACTGGCGGATTCGATTCGTTACACATATGCGTTGCATAATCGTTACGTACCGGGCGGCGCCGTTTGTAACGCGCCCGGTCCGGGCTATGGCGTGGAATACACGGTCATTATGAGAAATTTTGACCTGAGCGCCGTTCCCGTGGTGGGCAACACTGTGAGTGGTGTCGCCGGTTTGTCGTCGCCCTATGTGAACGGCGTGCTTTACACCTATACGATTGTTGAAAATTGCGGCGCGCAAAACGCTTCCCCACCCAATGCGGATGCGATTGAATTCACCGTTGATCCTTTGGCAACGGGACAAAACGCGCCCGTATCGTCAGCAGTGGAGACAGCTGAATGGGGTGCTGGCTGGGGTGAATTTTACACCGGCCTGACGCGGGACGACGTGGCCGGGCTGCGCTGGCTGATGAGTTCGAATACCTGGGTTACGGAGGTGCCGGCCGCAGGGTCCCAGTTGGAGGACACCAACAACCCGACGACGCTGGTGACGACCTTGGATTTGGGCGCGCTCGTGACCTCCGCCCAGACCAACAGCCCGGCCGCCCTGGCGGCTTTGTTTCCCAACGTGGTGGTGGCCAGTTCCAGCAGTTATTTTACCAACGTCATCAGCCCCAATATCGTCATTTACGCCACCAACTATCCCGGTTCGGCCTACGGCACGCCGCCGACCCTCATCACGATCACCAATGGCTTCACGAATGCCATCGTGCAGCGGTATGTAACCACCTTTGCCAATGTCATCACCAACAGCTATAGCGCCAAAAGCCAGGTCGCGTCCCAGACCACGACGTTCGGGGCCCAGGTCGGGTCGCCGGTCGGCAGCCCGTTTGTCACCAAAACCACCACTTCCAAACCCTACGTGACCAACACGCCCACCGGGGATTACTATATCCTTCCGGCGGGCTCCTGCGGTCTGAACGTCGTTCGCGTCTGGCAGACCAACGTGATCGCCACCACCAATTTGATTGCGTCTGGCACCAGCCTCACGTCCAGCGCCTTAACCACGCGAAGCCTGGTGACCTACTTCACCAACCATATTTTGGAAGTGCTCCCCTGTAATCTGGTGCCGCCGACGCCCCGGTTGTATGCGGGAATCCAGAAGGTGCAATTTGTGCGGGCAAACTTTGACAACCTGCTCAGCCAGACCTTTACTCCGGTCACCAACACCTATACCATGGTTACGGTCACCAATGGTCAGGCTTTAAGGCAGACCTTCCAGCGCATCGTGACCCAGCCTGACTTTCTCATGACTTCGTCGGATTTCGCTCCCGGTCCCAGCACCGGCCCCGCGTTCGGCCAGGTTCCCTATAACAGGACCATCACCTTCGACCAAACGCAGGCGGGGACGACCCATGCCGGGCCGGGCGTGATTTATTCTCCCATTGCTGCTCCGGCCACCACCTTCAACTTCAATCAGGTCGGCACTGTTTTTCTAAATGAAGGAGCAGCTTATGTGAATGGTCCGTTTGGTTTGGTCAGTTTCATTTGGGGCTCGTTTGACGGGACCACCAATCTTCCGGTCGTTTATCCCAACAGCCTCAGCCTGCAGAATCTGCAAAGTGAATTGCTCATCCAGATTTCCCCCACCAGCCTGCCCAATGCTTCCAACGGATCATTTTACTCGGTCACGCTTTCCGTCACCGGCGGCCAGTCGCCCTATTCCTGGACGCTGTCACCGGGATCGCAACTGCCCAACGGCTTGAGTTTGTCCGCCAATGGCGTGATTTCCGGCACCCCCACCAGCGTCCCGTCCGGCTTGTATAACTTTACCATCCAGATGACGGATGCGGCCAACCGGGTTGTAAATGTGAGTTATACGATTACAATTAATTGAAGAGGAATTGTCGCATGAAACCGGTTTTTATTGAATCAAGAGGGTGGCGGCGGGCAATCGTCCCGTTGTTGCTGCTGCTGGGACTGCTCGGGGCGCCGGTTGCCGCCTTGGGGCAAACCATTGCCACCTGGAACAGCGCCGACTATGGCTCTTCTTTCACCACCCCGCCGCAGATTAACGCCACCAATTTCTACAATACGGCCATTTGGAATATCGACATCCTGAGTCCCACTCCCGGGGTCTTTGAGACGTCGCACACGCTGAACTATACCAACGAAGCGAGCATGACCTGTAGTTTGGGGTGGGAATTTGACTATGGGCCGTTGAGCAACGGCACCCGCGGCTGGTCGGCCAACTTCTTTAATGATAATCCGGGGATCATCACGGCCGTGGATGGTGCGGTTGCCAATCTTGCAGACGAAACGACTTTGGTAAGTTATCTGCTTGTCTCGGCCACCAATATTGTGAACAAGGGGTTGCTCAATGCCGGCGCCAACGGGGAGATTGTTTTGTCGGGAGCGAATGTCAATCTCAGCCATGGCACCGGGTTGCAGATTATCCCCATCGGGGCGAGTCCGACGGCCGTCAACACCTCGACCAATTTCTCGCCGGATACGGCCATCTACGATGAGTATTGGTTGGCGTCGGGCACCAACCTCACGGTGACCGGCTCGCCGTGGAATGGAAGCGCCCTGGGGAACTTCTTTGGCTATAATGTCGGCGAGCCCTGCGGAGTGGCCGGGAATGTTATCCTGGGGCCCACCAACGTCAACCTGATTGATTCCATTTCCACCAATTTGGGACCGTATGGCGTGGCCACCACCAATTACAACCCCGGCAACAATACGGTGACGTATTCAAGCGTAACCATCTATACCAACGTGTATCATCAGGCGGTTTTTGTGTACACCGGCACCAATAACGGGATCACGGGGCAGACCCGGTTTTATTCGAATAATAATGGTGCAAATGGCTTTATTGTTACAAACGGCTTTGACTTCGTTACCGTCCAATTGGCGGCGCAGTCCACCAACGTGGTGACGGCCCAGGCGCAGACCAACTGCATTTACCTTTTGGATGAATTTGCGAACTCCACCAATCAAGGCCTTAACGTCAATGAAAGCCTCAATCCCGCCGCCGCTTGCGGGTCGCCGACCTTCCGGCCGACCTCGTTTATTCTGTCACGGACCGCCCCCCCTGAGTTTGCCTCGGGTTTTACCAATGGGAAGGTGCCATCAAAAACCTTTTTCTACGACCCGGCGACCTACTCCAATTTGGTGGTTAATGGCGCCTGTGCCGTTTATTCCGCCGAGGTTGACAACGTGGCGGCGCAGGTGCCCCCCGGGGCTTCGGTCACCAATTTGCCCGGCCGGGTCCGCATTTATGCCGGCAACTTGAATCTCAACCAGGCCCATATCCGCGCCGAAGGCCAGCTTCTGATTCAGGCAAGCAACCTGGTTTCCAGTGCCAACGCGGAATTGGATTGCCAGAATTTGAGTTTTAACCTCGGTTCCACCAACGGGCTGTTGAGTGTGTCAAATATGGTGCCCCTCCAGGTGTACCGGTTGCAGGGGACGCTTACCTGGTATTGCACCGTTTGGAGCAATTCGGTGATGGTGGTGGTAAGCAACAATTGGGCATCCAATAGTGTTACGGGTCAATGGCAACTGTCGCCTTTGACGAACTTCGTCTATTACAATCTGAGTTATACGGCGGTGGATGCCAGCGGGCTTTCGAGCAGTATCGCGACGATAACGATCCAGGATTTGCTCCTGCACAGCACCAATATCGTCTTGGCCGATTCCACGACGCTGGACAACTCATTTTTCCTGGATGGCCAGAGCTTCACCCTGCTGGGAGACCTTACCTTTTCCGGCAATCTGCAGGATTGGGTTTACACCAATGCGCCCACCCTCCGCTATTTCACCAATGACGCTTTTCTTGACATCCCCGACTCCGCGCATTTTGGCGACGACGGGCCGACGAATTATCTGGCCTTCGTCAACAACGGAGACATTTTCGCCGGCGCCCAGACCATCAACAGCGTGTATCTCCAGATTGATGGGGTCAATTATTGTTTTAACAGCGGGTTTGTCGGCATCGCCCAGACGGCCCTGTTGACCGGTGCCTACGTCATATCACAGTCCGACCAGCAGTTCTACGCCAACACCCTGACCATCACCGGTGACTCCTATCTTTCCACTGACGGGGCGTTGGATTTTAACATAACCAATTCCCTGTCCGACAACGGCGCGGCCAACTCCTTCGATTGTTACAACGGATTCAATTTGTGGATTAAACCCCAGACCGGAGATTTGATCGGCTCCACCCTCACCAGCTACATCTCCGGAAACTCCGTGGTTGACCATGGCTGGGCCGGGGAGGACCGCGGGCCAAGCCGGACCGGTTTCACCAACAATGTGGCCATCGGCACGCTGGTGTTGTCGGCTGAAAATCCCTCGCAAGGCCCGATCTTCCATTTCTACGGCACCGGGCCGAGCAGCAACGCCATGTATGTCCTGTCGCTCGACCTGTCCCAACTCACCACCAGTTCCGCGCAGGTTGCGAAGATGATTCAAATTGATCCCGGCATGAAAATTTATGTTTCCCAGGTCATTCTGGGCTTTACGCCGCCGGGAAACCAGACGCCGGAGGATTTCCTGGCGGCACTGTTCCCCGGCCAGGTGATCACCATACCCAATCCGCCGGTTTCCGTCGCCATCGATGCCCAGGCCAATGCCCACGCCATCAGCCCGATGATTTACGGGGTCGCCTTCGCGAGCTCGAATGAATTGAAGGATTTGAATTTCACCATGAACCGGTCCGGGGGCAATGCCGAAACGCGCTACAACTGGCTGCAAAACGCGCACAATCATGCCGCCGACTGGTATTTTGAAAGCATCCCTGACGAGTTCGGCTCGGGAACCCCGGTGGCGTCCGGGGCAACGGCCGACGCGTTTGTCAGCAACAGCAAGAATGGCGGGTCCCAGCCGATGGTTACGATTCCCATGATCGGCTGGATGCCCAATGTGGGGGCGGTGGGGTCGTATCGCGCCACGACCTGGAGCTATTCCACCAACAAATACGGCCCGCAAACCGACAGCGACATCCACAACTCTCCGTACAATAATCCGGATGCCGGCAATGGCATCAGCGTGACCAACGACACCCCGATTACCTGGAACAATCCCAACGACGCCAATTTCCCCACCAACGTCAATTTCCAACGGGGCTACGTGAGCCACCTGATCGGCAATTGGGGCGCGTCCACCAACGGCGGCGTGCGTTATTACCTCATGGATAACGAGCACAGCCTCTGGTATGCAACGCACCAGGACGTTCATCCCGTTGGCCCGACCATGCAGGAAATCTGGACCAATATGGTCATCTACGCCAGCATGGTAAAATCCAACGATCCCAATGCGCTGGTTTGCGGGCCCGAGGAATGGGGCTGGAACGGATACCTTTACAGCGGTTATGACCAGCAATGGTTCAACACCACCAAAGATTACAATCCGGCGGACTATCCCGACCGTGCTGCCAACGGCGGCTGGGATTACATGCCCTGGCTCCTGAACAACTTTCAACAGTACAACACCACCAATCACCAGCGGCTCCTGGATTATTTCACCCTGCATTGTTATCCGCAGGAAGGCAATGTCTCGAGCCAAAGCGCCGTTGACACCGCCACGGAACTGCTGCGCAACCAGTCCACGCGCGTATTCTGGGACACCAACTACGTTGACCCCAGTTGGATCAACAATATCATCATGCTGATCCCCCGCATGAAAAATTGGGTGGCAACCTACTATCCCGGCACGAAGATCGGCGTTACCGAATACAACTGGGGCGCCGAACCTTATATGAACGGCGCCACCGCCCAGGCGGATATTCTGGGCATCTTTGGAAGTCAGGGCCTGGACCTGGCGACGCGCTGGACGACGCCCGCCACGAACACGCCCACTTATATGGCGATGAAGCTGTATCGCAATTACAACGGCAACAAATCAGCGTTTGGTGACACCAGCGTGGCGGTGACCGTGCCGAACCCGGACAGTCTCTCGGCGTTTGCCGCGATCCGCACCAATGACAATGCATTGACCATCATGGTCGTCAACAAGGCCCTCACCGGGGTGACGCCGTTTTCGATGAACATCACCAACTTTGCCATCAGTGCAACCGCGCAGGTCTGGCAACTGGCCACCACCAACGGCATCCACCAGCTCGCGAATGTCACGCCCACGAACGGGATTCTCAGCGCACTCCTGCCCGCCCAGAGCGTCACCCTTTTCGTTGTGCCCCAAGGAGGGGTGGGTTCCTTGCAGGTGACCATCACTCCGGCGGGGGCGGTCAGCGCCGGGGCGCAATGGCAGGTTGATGGGGGTGCGCTGCAAAACAGCGGTGCGACGGTTGCCAATCTGTCGGAGGGCATTCATACGGTAAGCTTCAGCACCGTCAGCGGTTGGATAACGCCCGCCAGCCAGACCGTGACGATTTCCATGAATCACACCAGCACCATCAGCGCCAACTATTCACCGGCAGGGTCGTTGCAGGTCACCCTCAGCCCCGCCGGCGCGGTCAGTTCTGGTGCGCTGTGGCAGGTGGATGGCGGCGCGTTCCAGAACAGCGGTGCGACGGTGTCCAATCTGTCGGTCGGAAATCACACGCTCGCCTTCAACACGGTAAACAACTGGGCCAGCCCCGCCAGCCAGACCGTTGCCATCGTTGCCGGTCAGACGACGGCCGCGACCGGAACCTACGTGGCGGTGGACGGCTCCCTGCAAGTGATGCTCAGCCCGCCCAACGCGATAACGGCCGGCGCGCTGTGGCAGGTGGATGGCGGCGCGTTCCAAACCAACGCAGCCATTGTTTCCGGCCTTTCCCAGGGCAGCCACACGGTTGCCTACGCGGCGGTCAGCGGTTTCAAAACCCCCGCCAACCAGGCCGTGACCATCACCGCCGGTTTCACCAGCGCGCTCACCGGCGTCTACGTGTCAACCAGCACCAACAAACCCGCGCTCACCATCACCGCACCCAAGGCCGGTCAATCGGTCAGCAACGCGCTGTTCACCGTGACGGGAACGACAACGGGCAAGGTGGCGGTGGCCAGCGTGTATTATGCGTTGAACAACTCGCCGTGGACCAATGCGACGACGGTCAACAACTGGACGAACTGGAGCGCGGCGGTGACGCTGACCCCGGGAACCAACACGATTGCGGCTTATGCGATGGACAACAACGGCAACGTTTCGACCACCAACAAGGTGGGTTTTGTTTGTGTATTGAGCGCGAAGTTGAGCGTCAGCACCAACGGATTGGGCAGCTTGAGTCCGAACTACAACGGCACGCTCCTGCAGATCGGGAACAGCTTTTCGATCACGGCGACGGCGGCCAAGGGTTTTGCGTTCGTGAACTGGACGGGGGGGACCAATCTGCCGCTGGGCGTCATCACCAACAAGGTGACCATCCAGTTCCTGATGCGATCCAATTTGATGCTGCAGGCCAACTTTGCGGATGTGACCAAACCGACCAACACCATCACCTCGCCGGTTTCCGGCCAGCATATGCCGAGTGCCCTGGCAACCATTCTGGGAACAGCGACCGACAACTGGAAGGTCAGCAACGTGTGGTATCAATTGAACAACGGGGCCTGGAGCCAGCCTGCCACCACCAATGGCTGGACCAACTGGACGACCACGGTCAAGCTGGCTGCCGGCACCAATACCATCAAGGCTTATGCGCTGGACCTGGCAGGAAATTATTCGACCACCAGCAGTGTGAGCGTTTTGTCGAGCAACACCTTCAAATTGCAGCTTGGTTTTACGCTGGCCCAGCCGTTGACGAGCAACGGGCTGGCATTCAACCTGCAACTTTCGTCGGGACTGAACGGTCATGTTGAGGCTTCGACGAATTTCCTGACCTGGACAACTTTCACGAATTTTACCGGCACCAACACGTTGCTGAATTTCAAAGATCCGGCAGCGACGAATTTGAACGGCAGGTTCTATCGGGCGGTGATACCGTGAGTTCGCATCCTGGTCCCGTTTAAACCGGCAGGCGGTGAAGCCGGGGACACGATGCCTGAGCATGACACTTTCCCCTTCGCTTTGCGGCCACCCCGGGCCTGCGGAGCAAAACGCTGGAACTCGATGAGCTTCACTGCCGGCAACTGCCCGGCCGGGTGCAAATTCTCGTCGCGCAAAAAAAATCCGGCGTTATCATTGGATTGATGAAGCTTCTCGGTCTGACCGGCGGCATTGGCATGGGCAAATCCACTGCGGCTGAATTCCTCCGCGCCCGCCGCGTGCCGGTGGTGGACACCGATGAACTCGCCCGGCAATTCACCCGGCCCGCCCAGCCCGCCCTCGCGGAAATCCAGGCTGAATTCGGGAAAGGCATTCTGACACCCGATGGCCGGTTGCGCCGGGAGGAGCTGGCGCAGATCGTTTTTACCGGCGCCGATGCCCGTAAAAAGCTGGAAGCCATCCTCCACCCGCGCATCCGCGAACGCTGGCAGGCGCAAATCGAAACCTGGCGCGGAGAAAACCACCCCCTCGCCGTGGTCGTGATTCCGCTGCTTTTTGAAACCGAAGCCGGATCGGCCTTCGACAAAATCATTTGTGTCGCCTGTTCCGCCGCCGCCCAGCGCGAACGGTTGCTGGCACGGGGCTGGACACCGGATCAAATCCGGCAGCGCCTGGCCGCCCAATGGCCGATTGATCAAAAAATTGCCCGGTCCGATTTTGTCGTCTGGACCGACGCCGCGCTGGATATCCATACGCAGCAGCTCGAAAGGATTCTGGCCGGTTTGTAGCGGCAGTTTGTGACCGCCGTGGTTCGGCCGGTGATTGCCCGCAATTCGAGGAAGAACGTTTCCCTTTGCCGGGCGGTCTGTTAAATTGCCTCCCCATGATTCTTACGCCGGACGAGTTGCGCAGCCTGATGGAACTGAAACATCAGTCGCCGCACACCCTGCTGGGCATGCACCCGCTCGGTGACGGTTCGGGCCTCGTCGTCCGCGCGTTTCTGCCGGATGCCGCCCGGGTTGAAGTCCAGCCGGCCCATGAAAAGGACCGGCCCAGATTCGCCTTGAAACGGCTGCACGAATGCGGCTTGTTTGAAGGCGTCACCCAGGCGGCCAACAAGGTTTACGCTTACGATCTGGTCATCACGAATCGTCAGGGTCAGACCCGCCGCACGCGCGACGCCTTTTCCTTCCTGCCCACCCTCGGCGAGTCGGATTTGTTCCTGTTTGGCAAGGGCGATGAACGGCGCATTTACGAGAAACTCGGCGCCCAGTTGCGCACGATCGACGGCCTGCCCGGCACCAGCTTCGCCGTCTGGGCGCCCAACGCCCGCCGCGTCAGTGTCGTCGGCGATTTCAACCGGTGGGATGGGCGGTTCCACCCGATGCGGCTGCTCGGCGCGTCCGGCGTCTGGGAAATTTTCATTCCCGGCGTGGGCGTCGGTGCCCATTACAAATTTGAGATCTGCGACGCGCATGGAAACGTCAAGCTGAACACCGACCCGTTTGGATTTTTCTTTGAGGTGGCGCCCAAAAACGCCGCCATCGTCTGGGACACCCGCAAATTCAAATGGACCGACGGGGCCTGGCTGAAAAAACGGGGCCAACGTGATGGGCTGCGCTCGCCGATGAGCGTCTATGAAGTTCACGCCGGCTCCTGGCGGAAAAAGTCGGCGAATGAATCGTGGAGCTACCGCGAGCTGGCCGAACCGCTCGTGCTGTACGTCAAACGGATGGGCTTCACGCACGTCGAATTCCTGCCCGTGGCCGAGCACGCCTTTTATCCCTCGTGGGGTTATCAGGTCACCGGCTTTTACGCGCCCACCAGCCGCTTTGGCACGCCGGAGGATTTTCAATTTCTCGTCAACGCGCTGCACGCGGCGGGCATCGGCGTGATCGTGGACTGGGTGCCGGCCCATTTCCCGCGCGATGAGTGGGCGCTGGCGAAATTCGACGGCACCGCGCTGTACGAGCACGAGGACCCGCGCAAGGGCGCGCACCAGGATTGGGGCACGCTCATTTTCAATTTTGGCCGGAACGAGGTGAACAATTTCCTCGTTGCCAATGCGTTGTTCTGGCTCGACCGGTTTCACATTGACGGCCTGCGCGTGGACGCCGTGGCCTCGATGCTTTACCTCGATTACTCGCGCAAGGAGGGTGAATGGATTCCAAACCAGTACGGCGGGCGGGAGAATCTGGAAGCCATCGAATTCCTCAGAAAATTTAATTACATTGCGCACACGGAATTTCCCGGGATTGTCACCATTGCCGAGGAATCCACCGCCTGGCCGCAGGTGACGCGGCCGCCCTATCTCGGCGGGCTGGGTTTTTCCTTCAAATGGAACATGGGCTGGATGCACGACACGCTCGGGTATTTCCGGCGCGATTCCATCCACCGGAAATATCACCAGAACGACCTCACCTTCGCGACGCTCTATCAGCACACCGAAAATTTCATCCTGCCGCTCTCGCATGACGAGGTGGTCCACGGCAAGGCGTCGCTCATCGGCCGGATGCCCGGCGACGACTGGCAGCAATTTGCCAACCTGCGCGCGCTGTTGGCATATCAATGGCTCTTTCCCGGCAAGAAACTGCTGTTCATGGGCGGCGAAATCGGCCAGCGCGCCGAGTGGAACGAAAATGGCCAGCTGGATTGGTGGCTGCTCGACGCCGGGCCGTTTCATCGCGGCCTGCAAACATTTGTCGAGGATTTGAACAAACTCTACCTGGCCACCCCCGCGCTCTGGCAGGGTGATTACGACCAGGGCGGCTTTTACTGGATTGACTGCGCCGACCGTGAGAATAGCGTGCTCTCCTTTGTCCGCCAGACTGCCGACGGCGCGAACCAGCTTGCTGTCATCCTGAATCTCACGCCCGTGCCGCGGGAACGTTATCGCGTCGGCCTCCCGCGGGCCGGCCAATGGCGGGAGGTGTTGAACAGCGACGCCGGTCTCTACGGCGGCAGCAACCAGGGGAATCTTGGTGGCGTCACCGCCGAAAATATCCCGTGCCATGGCCAGCCGCATTCCGCCGAATTTTGTCTGCCCCCCCTGAGCGCCGTTGTGTTCCAGCTCGTATGAAACTGGTTTCCTGGAACGTCAACGGCCTGCGTTCGGTCTTGCGGAAAAATTTCCTGGAATTTCTCGACGCGGAGAAACCCGACGTGCTTTGCCTTCAGGAGACCAAATGCAGCCCCGATGACGTCGAACAGCTCTGGCCCCGCCACTACACGACCTGGTGGAATTCCGCCGTGAAAAAGGGGTATTCCGGTACGGCCATATTCACCAAAACCCGCCCACTGAAGGTTGAGCCCCATATCGGTCTGGCCGAGCACGACCAGGAAGGCCGGGTGCTCACCGCCGAGCTCGATGACTTCTTCCTCGTGAACGTTTATGTTCCGAATTCCAAGCGCGACCTCTCCCGGCTGGCCTACCGGCAGAAATGGGACGCCGAATTTTTGCGCCACCTGAAAAAGCTGGAAAAGAAGAAGCCGGTGGTTTTCTGCGGGGACCTCAACGTGGCGCACACGGAAATTGACCTCGCCAATCCCAAAGCCAACGTTCATAACCACGGCTTCACGCCCGAGGAACGCGCCGGATTCAGCGCCTTCGTGAAGGCCGGGTTCCTCGACACCTTCCGCGAGTTCGAGCCGGGCGGGGGACATTACACCTGGTGGAGCCAGATGGGCGGCGCGCGCTCCCGGAACATCGGCTGGCGTCTGGATTATTTTCTCATCTCGAAATCCCTGCGCCCGCGGCTCGTCCGCGCCTTCATCCGCTCCCAGGTGACAGGTTCCGATCATTGCCCGGTCGGCATCGAGATGGAGTGAACAAAAGGTCAAATAATTTAATTCGTATAATCATGCTGCCGGGCCTATACTGACCTTGGCAGCGTCCGTTTTCCAAGATGAAAGTCCTTCTCATCAGCCCGCGAACGCCCGACACGTTTTGGAGTTTCAAACATGCCGTGCGTTTCGTATCCCGAAAGGCGTCCATGGCGCCGCTGGGCCTGTTGACGGTGGCCGCCATGCTGCCGCCGGAATGGGAACTCCGGCTGGTGGACCTGAACGTCCAACGGCTCAAGGACGAAGACTTGCGCTGGGCGGATTACGTGCTGCTGGGCGCCATGCTCGTGCAGAAGGAATCCGTCCACGAAATCATGGCCCGCTGCTCGGCCCTGGGCAAGACCGTCATTGCCGGCGGACCGCTGTTCACCACCGGCCATGAAGCGTTCCCGGAAATCCGGCACTTTGTCCTGGGCGAGGCCGAGGATGTGATGCCCCAGGTCGTGGCCGACATGCAAAACGGCCGGCTGCAACCTGTTTATCAGCCGGCCAACCGTCCGGATATCACCGGCACACCCATCCCGCGCTGGGACCTCATCAACTTCCGGCATTATGTGACGATGTCCGTGCAATTCTCGCGCGGCTGCCCGTTCGATTGCGAATTTTGCGACATCATTGTGATGAACGGGCGCGTGCCCCGCACGAAAACGCCGGCGCAATTGATTGCCGAGCTGGACGCGCTGTGCCGGCGCGGATGGAAGGACATGGTCTTTATCGTGGATGACAATTTCATCGGCAACCGGCATCGGACGAAGGCGCTGCTAAGCGCGTTGGTCGAGTGGCGGCAACGCACCCGGACCCGCATCGGTTTCCTTACCGAAGCCTCCATGAATCTCGCCGATGACCCGGAATTGTGCGCGCTGATGGTGCAGGCCGGTTTCAAAAAGGTTTTCGTCGGGATTGAAACACCCTCGGTGGAGGCGCTGGCGGAGTGTCACAAGCTGCAAAACCGGAATCGCGACCTCGTGGCCTCGATACAAACGCTGCAACGTGCCGGACTGGAGGTCATGGGCGGGTTCATCGTGGGCTTCGACAGCGACAAGAGCGACATCTTCAAGCGGCAGTTTGAGTTCATCCAGCGCTCCGGTGTGGCGACGGCGATGGTGGGATTGCTGACCGCGTTGCCGCAGACGCGATTGTGGCAGCGGTTGAAACACGAAGGGCGGCTGGAAGCCGAAAGTACCGGCAACAACACCGACGCCGCGCTCAATTTA
>JBKQOA010000175.1:0-3542 GCA_052145735.1 Limisphaerales bacterium | reverse complement strand
ATTCCGCGCGATTTGTCGGTGGTCGGGTTCGACGACATCCGGCTGGCGCAGTTCGTATTGCCTCCGCTCACCACGGTGCGGATGTCGCAGTCGGAACTGGCACGCTTGGCGTTTCACGCGTTGCTGTCGGACGTGCAGCGCGAGACCCCGGCGCCGAATGGGACGGAGTATCACCTCGAAACCACCCTGGTGCTGCGGGAGTCTACCGCCCTGGCGCCCGGGTTGACGGCGCGGGCACCGCAGAATGGCACGGCCTAGTTCTGAAAATTAGTTCGGAAAATTAGGTCGGAGATTCGCCCGGAGAATTTTTATGCTTCTCGAAACATTGCGCGCGGAAGTGTTGGACGCCAACCTCGAACTGGTGCGTCGCGGCCTGGTGCTCTATACCTTTGGCAATGCCAGTGGCATCTCGCGCAAGGACGGATTGGTTGTGATCAAACCGAGCGGCGTGCCGTATGAGTCTCTGGCCCCCGAGCACATGGTGATCACAAAACTGGATGGAGAGGTCGTCGAGGGTGAACTCCGCCCGTCTTCGGACCTGCCGACTCACCTGCAGATCTACCAACATTTTCCGCACGCGGGCGGTGTCGCGCACACGCATTCGGAGTTCGCGACCGCTTGGGCACAGGCTCGCATGCCTATTCCTTGCTTTGGCACGACGCACGCCGACTACTTCCACGGGGAGGTCCCGGTCACACCTCCTCTGACCTCCGAGGAGATCGCCGGCGACTATGAAAAGAACACGGGCTTGGCAATCTGCCGGCTCTTTCGACAGATTGATCCCGATGCCGTGCCTGCGGCGCTGGTGGCCGGACATGGCCCGTTCTGCTGGGGGGCGACGGCAGCCGCAGCCGCCCATCATGCGGTGATTCTCGAATCGGTGGCGCGGATGGCTTTCTCCACCCTCACCCTGGCCAGGGACGCTTCGCCGATCGGCCGCTCACTTCACGACAAGCATTTTCTGCGCAAGCACGGAGAAGGCGCCTACTACGGCCAGGGTAAAACGAAATGACTCACGTCCCAGCATTGCTGGCTGCATCCACGCTGGTCCACCTTACACCGGTGGATCTTGCCATTGTCGTCTTTTATTTTGTACTGGTCCTGGCGATTGGACTGTACTTGAAGGAGCGGGCCAACACCGGCGAGGACTTCTTCATGGCGGGACGCGAGATGACCGCGTGGGTAGCGGGTTTGGCGTTCTTGTCGGCGAACCTGGGGTCGCTCGAACTGATGGGCTGGGCCGGCAACGCCTATAAATACGGTATCCTCGCGGCGCACTGGTATTGGATTGGCGCCATCCCGGCCATGCTCTTCCTTGCCCTGGTGATGATGCCGTTCTACCACATCTGTAAGACGCACTCCGTTCCCGGATATCTCAAGCTGCGTTTTGGCGAGAGCAGCCGGACGCTGTCCTCGATTTCTTTTGCCTTCATGACCGTGTTGATGAGCGGCATCAACATGTACGCCATGGCTGTAGTGATGAGGGTGGTCCTGGGATG
This sequence comes from Limisphaerales bacterium, assembly GCA_052145735.1. GTDB lineage: Bacteria > Verrucomicrobiota > Verrucomicrobiia > Limisphaerales > UBA11358 > UBA11358. Next base: position 2,043 of record JBKQOA010000175.1, on the reverse strand, counting down.
GGACATCCACTTCAGCATTTGGGTTTCGTCGATCACGGTTGCCGTCTATGTCGCGCTCGGCGGACTGCGGTCCGCGATCTTCAATGAGGTCTTGCAGTTCTTTCTGATCTGGGCGGGCGCTTTGTTGATACCGATTCTGGGGCTGGTGGAAGCCGGCGGCTGGAGCGGCCTGAAGGCTCGCATTCTGCAGAATCTAACCGAACAACACGTCGCGAATCCCGGCGCGTATACCCACATGTGGTCGACCTTGGGCGACTTCGGAAACAATCCGATGGGGATCAACTGGGTCGGCATCGTTTTCGGGCTGGGCGCAGTGATCTCGATGGGTTACTGGACCACCGACTTCCTGGTCGTGCAGCGCGTGTTGTCGGCAAAAGATCTGCGTTCGGCCAAGCTTGCACCCATCATCGGGGCGGCTTTCAAGATGATGGTGCCGTTCATCGTCATCCTTCCCGGCTTGCTCGGTCTGGCGCTGTTGCGCGACCCGCATACGGGCAACCTGCTGCGGCTCGTTCCCGGCGACCTGGCGTGGTCGGCGGCGGGACAGGCGCAGGGCCTGCACGGCTACGACGAAGTCCTGCCGCTCATGCTGGCGCGCTACTGCGGGCCCGGCCTGCTCGGCCTCGGCATCACCGCGTTGATTGCCGGTTTCATGTCGGGCATGGCGGGCAACGTCAGCGCCTTCGCCACGGTTTGGACCTACGACATCTACGGCGCCCTGATCAATAAACACGCGTCGGACGAATCGAAGGTCAAGATGGGCCGCTGGTGCACTTTGGTGGGCGTGGCCGTCAGCATCGGCACGGCGTACCTGGTGATGCAGTCACAAAGCATCATGGATTACGTCCAAGCGCTGTTCAGCTTCTTTATCGCTCCTCTGTTTGGCACGGTGCTGTTGGGCATGCTGTGGAAACGGGCCACTCCCGCCGGCGGTTTCTGGGGACTCTTTGCCGGGACCGCGTCTTCGGTGGGGATGTGGGCCTGGGTGAAGGTCGATCCCGGTGCGGTGAAGTACGTGGCCTTGTCGCCCCATGCGCAAGATCAGGCTCAGAACATGTTCCGCGCACTGTGGTGCTGGCTGATTTGCGTGGCGGTCACGGTCTTGGTCAGCCTGGTCACGAAGCCCAAGCCGGATGCCGAATTGACGGGTCTGGTCTATGGGTTGACCACAATTCCGCGCGAGGAGCACGTATCGGTTTTCCATCGGCCGGTTTTCTGGGCGGTGGTGGTGGGCGCTGTGTTTGTCATCCTGCAAATCGTTTTCTGGTAGGGAGGAACGTTGAAGGAGGAACAATGAAATCCGGCGGTTCCTTGTCGATATGGTTATTCATCGGCGTGTCGATTCTGGTGAACGGAATTTTGATCACCGGCGCGGGCGTGTGGGAGTTTGCCTCTCATGCGGACAATCCAGTGTTGACTTTGAATCACCACGCCAGTATCTGGTGGGGCGGGGTGTTGCTAATTTTCGGCGCTGTTTACTGCTACCGTTTTTCGCCCGCGCGAGAACGGGCGCGGAATGCCGGGACCCCCTAAATTGCGTCAATTGCCGAATTCACAGACGAAGAAGGATGTATATGTCCACAAAGAAAATGACGATGGGCGTTATCGTTGGGAACCGCGGTTTTTTCCCCGGTCATTTAGCGAAGACCGGACGGGAAGAAATGATGCGGGCAATCGAGAGCGCTGGAATGGACTGCGTTGTGCTCGGCCCCGAGCAGAGCACGCACGGTGCGGTCGAGACGCACGAGGAAGCGAAACGCTGCGCGGCGTTGTTTCAAAGGAATCGAGAACGATTGGATGGCGTCATCGTAGCTCTGCCCAATTTTGGGGATGAGCGCGCGATCGCCGATACCCTGCGTCTGGCGCGCCTGAACGTTCCCGTGCTGGTGCAGGCCACGCCCGACACTCCCGCGAAGATGACCATCGCTTCGCGGCGCGACAGTTTTTGCGGCAAGATGTCGGCTTGCAACAACCTCAGACAGTACGGCATTCCTTACTCCTTAACCAGCCTGCACACGGTAAGTCCGGCTTCCACGGATTTCC
>JBKQOA010000174.1:0-34297 GCA_052145735.1 Limisphaerales bacterium | reverse complement strand
ATCAAGTTTTTGAGTTCGCCGAAGACCGCGCGGACTGGAAATCTCGTGGCCGCGGCGGGCATGCTGATCGGCTTTGTAATTTTGAGCAAGCCGGACGGCGGAAACATCTGGATGCACGGCGGCAATTATCTGCTCATCATCATCGGCATCGTTATCGGTCTCGTCATCGGCGCGATGGGCGCGTATTCGGTGAAAATGACCGCGATGCCGCAAATGGTCGCGCTCTTCAACGGCCTCGGCGGCGGCGCGGCGGCATTGGTCGCGAGCCTGGAATTTTATCGCGGCGCGCACAGACTCGAAGGCATTGCGGCGTTCATCGCGGTGGCGATGCTTTTCGCCACGCTCATCGGGTCGCTGTCGTTTTCCGGCAGCATCATTGCGTATTTGAAACTGGAGGGAAAATTTGAAAAGCCGGTGACTTTCCCCGGCCAGAACATCTTGAACGGGCTTATTCTGCTCGTCATCCTTGGCCTGTGCGGCTGGCTCACTTTCAACGCCACCAATGGCAACTCCAACACGTTCTTCATCGTGATGTTTGCGCTCGCGCTGTTTTTCGGAGTCGCAATGGTCATGCCCATCGGTGGCGCGGACATGCCGGTTGTTATTTCGCTGTTGAATTCCTTCACCGGCCTGGCGGTCGCGGCGGACGGCTTCGCCATCAACAATCTCGCCATGATTGTCGCGGGAACGCTCGTCGGCTCCTCCGGCACGCTGTTGACCCTGCTCATGTGCAAGGCCATGAACCGGCCCGTCACCAACGTTCTTTTCGGCGCGTTCGGTTCGGGCAGTAGCGGCGGCAAGGGCGGCGCAGGCGACCTCGGCGGAAAAACCGTCAAACCCATTCAGGCCGACGAAGCTGCGCTGCTGCTCGGTTACGCCCAGCAGGTGGTCATCGTGCCCGGCTACGGCATGGCCGTGGCACAGGCCCAGCATCAGGTACGCGAGCTTTCCGACGAACTCGGCAAACACGGCGTGGAAGTCCGTTTTGCCATTCATCCCGTCGCCGGCCGCATGCCCGGTCACATGAACGTCCTTCTGGCCGAAGCCAACGTGCCCTACGACCAGCTCTGCGAAATGGAAGCCATCAATCCGACGATGGACCGGGTGGACGTGTGTCTGGTGATTGGCGCCAATGACGTGGTGAACCCCGCCGCGCGCGAGGAAAAGAGCAGCCCGATTTACGGCATGCCCATCATCGAAGCCGACCGTTGCAAGAGTGTGATCGTGATAAAGCGCTCGATGGCTGCCGGTTTTGCCGGCATTGAGAACCACCTGTTCTACAAGGACAACACCCGGATGCTTTTCGGCGACGCGAAGGCCTCGCTGCAAACCCTTATCACCCAGTTGAAGGCCAGTTGAGCCATTTTTGGCGTGTCGCGTGTAAACCTATCGCTGCACCCGCACACCGCCACCCTTGATCAGATTTTCAACTTCTTCCTTTGCAGCCATGCTCGTGTCTCCCGGCGTGGTCATGGCCAGCGCCCCATGCGCCGCACCATAATCCACCGCCCTTTGCGGATCGCCGGTGGTCATCAAACCGTAAATGAAACCGGACGCAAAACTGTCCCCGCCGCCAACCCGGTCGAGGATCTCAAGGTCGGGATATCTCCGGCTCTCATAAAATTTTCCATCCATCCACGCGATGGCCGCCCAATCGTTGACCGTCGCGGTTTTGGCGGCCCGCAGGGTCGTTGCCGTCGCCACGAAATTTGGATATGCCTTCACCGCCGTTTCGATCATCTTTTTGAAAGCTGTCACGTCAAGATGCAGCAGGTTCTCACCCGCGCCCTTGACGGGGAAACCCAGGCAGGCGGTGAAATCCTCCTCGTTGCCGATCATTACATCCACGTAGCGGGCAATTCCCTTGTTCACCTCCTGCGCGCGTTTCTGGCCGCCAACGGATTTCCAGAGCGAGGGGCGGTAATTTAAATCGTAGCTGACCACCGTGCCGTATTGTTTGGCCTTTTTGACCGCTTCGAGGACCAGTTGTGGCGTCGTGTCACTCAGCGCGGCGAAGATGCCGCCGGTGTGCAACCACCGGACGCCGACCTTGCCGAAAATATGGTCCCAATCGAAATCACCGGCCTTGAGCTGGCTGGCTGCCGTGTGACCGCGGTCGGATACCCCGACCGCCCCGCGCACGCCAAAACCACGCTCGGTAAAATTCAGACCGTTGCGGGTGACCCGACCAACCCCATCGAACGGCAACCACTTGATGAATTCAGTGCTGACTCCGCCCTGCAATATAAAATCCTCGATCAGCCGGCCGACCTCGTTGTCGGCAAATGCCGTGCCCACGGCGGTTTTCAGGCCGAAGCACCGGCGCAGGCCGCGGGCAACGTTGTATTCGCCGCCACCTTCCCAAACCTTGAATTCGCGGGCGCAACGGATGCGGCCTTCGCCCGGATCCAGCCGGAGCATGATTTCGCCGAGCGTGAGCAGGTCATACTGGCACTGTGATGGGTCGCGAAGTTGAATGGCCATGGTCTTGTCAATTGCGGTTCAAACCGTCCGGGCAGCAATAAACACGAATTGAAGCCGGCGGAAAAGCCGCAAATTTGTCCCGGCCGGCAGACCGGGCGTGAAATCTCAAAGGTGGTATTGAAAAGGAAGCCGCCGTATACCCGCGTTTGTGGTCAGCCCAAGCCCAGACCAGAACGGGCCATCACGCTTAAACGCATTTGCGCCTGCCGGGACATGCCGGTGAAGACAAGGGAAACGCAGTAACCGGTGTGTTTGTTGCCGTAGCAGGCGATGACCACGCCGCTGCATTGAATTCGGCCGCCGTCACGCGGCGATTGCAGCGCAACCGTCATTTCCGTCCAAGGGTTAAACGGTGTCGGGCTGCGGAATTCGATGCCGCTTTTGTGAATGGCCACCGCTTCGGGAGAAAGCTCCAAACGGGATTGCCGTCCTTCCACGGTGATCTGTTGCTGGAAAGAATCACCACTTTCAAATTTTTTGGCACTCATAGAACCTTATCAAGGTAGCACGGCCCCACCAATCGTCAAATTAGCGTTTGAGATTAAAAAATAAGTTATTACCATTCAATAACTGCCGCGCCCCAGGTCAGGCCGGCCCCAAATACCATCATCAAAATCAAGTCGCCGCGTTGAATTTTTCCCGACGATACGGCTTCGTCCAAAGCGATGGCCACCGACGCTGCGGAGGTGTTGCCGTACTTGTCGAGGTTCACAAAAAGCTGTTCCGGCGTCGCTCCCAGGCGTTCTCCCACGGCGTCAATAATCCGAAGGTTCGCCTGATGGGGAATGACGCATTTGATTTTCGTAATGTCGATCTCACAACGGCGCAGCGCCTCCCGCGCCGCGTTATACATCGCCTGGACGGCGTTCTTGAAGGTTTCCTTGCCCTCCATGCGCAGGAAGTGCAGGCGGGCGTTGACGGAATCCGGCGTTGCCGGGCAGCGGCTGCCGCCACCGGGCATGAAGAGCAAATCGGCCTTGTCACCATCCGCTCCCATCACCGCCGTGAGCAGGCCGTGCGAGTTGGGCCGGTTTTGTAAAATCGCCGCTCCCGCGCCGTCACCAAACAGCACGCAGGTGTTGCGATCGGTCCAATCGGTGATGGATGAAAGTTTTTCCGCGCCGACGACGAGCACCGTGTCGTATGTGCGAGACATGATGAATTGCTGGCCAATTTCGAGCGCGTAAATGAAACCGGAACAGGCAGCCTCCACATCGAACGCTGCCGCACGCTTCGCCCCGATTTTACGCTGCACGAGACAGGCGGTGTTGGGGAACGGCATGTCCGGCGTGATGGTAGCGACGATGATGAGGTCAATCTGGTCGGCGGTGATGCCGGCCATCTGCATCGCCCGCTCGGCCGCCTTCACCGCCATGTCGGAGGTGAATTCGTCCTTGGCCGCCAGCCGCCGCTGCTTGATGCCGGTGCGCGTGGTGATCCATTCGTCCGAGGTCTCGACCATTTTTTCGAGGTCGCTGTTGGTCAACACTCTTGCCGGCAGGTACGAGCCGACCCCGGTGATGGAACAGGTGCGTCCCTTGAAATCATGTTTGGCGCGCGGATTTTTGAACTTGGGGCTCATGCGGAAACAGGGACGGAAACGTCCGGGGCGGCCAGCTTTTCATTGGCGCGTACAATTTCGCGGGCGATGATTTCGTTGACATGATGCTGCACGGCCCCGGCGGTCACGCGCAGGGCGCTGGCAATGGCGCGTTCGCGCGCCGAACCGTGCGCCTTGAACACAATGCCGTTGAAACCGAGCAGCGGCGCGCCGCCGTAAACCTCCGGATCCATGCGCCGGCGGATGGCGTGAAAAGCGTTTTTGGCGAGATAGGCGGCGATTTGTCGCTTGGGGTTGCGCATCAATTCGCGTTTGAGCATGGAAAACATCGCCACGGCCAGGCTTTCCGACGTCTTCAAAACAATGTTGCCGACAAAACCATCGCAGACGACCACATCCACGTGGTCCTTGAACAAATCGTGGCCTTCGATGTTGCCGATGAAATTCAAGCCGAGCCGCTGGCAAAGTTTAAAGGCTTCGAGCGTCAGTTCGTTTCCCTTGGAGTCCTCCGTGCCAATGCTGAGAATGCCCACGCGCGGGTTTTGGCGTCCCAACACTTCGCGCGAATAAACGCCGCCCATCACGGCGAACTGGGCGAGGTGCAGCGGTTTGCATTCAATGTTGGCGCCGGCGTCGAGCAGGACAAATTCGTTTTCCTGCCGGGGAATGACCGTGGCGATGCAACCGCGGTCCACGCCGGGAATGCGGCCGAGCTTGAAGGTGGCCGCCGCAAAAATACCGCCGGTGTTGCCGAGCGAAACCACCGCGTCGGCCTGGCCGTCATGGACGAGTTCCGCGCCGCGGGCGATGGAGGAATCCTTTTTTTTGCGCAACGCATTGACGGGCTTGTCCTCCATGGTCACGACTTCGCTGGCATGGACGATTTGCACGCGCAAGTCATGGCAGCGCGTTGCACTCAGCGCGGACTCGATCTCCCTTTGATCGCCGACCAGGAAAAGAGTGGAAATTTCCGCGTCGGCCTCCAGCGCGCGCCGGACGCCTTCCACAACGACCGCGCAACCGTGGTCGCCGCCCATGACATCTACTGCGATTCGCATAGATGAAAGAACGCGGAAATTTCCGCGGCCGGGCGTAAAATCAGGCGCCCGCCGTGACGGTCAACACCTGGCGGCCCTTGTAATAACCGCAGGCCGGGCAGACCCGGTGCGGCACATACGGCGCGGCGCATTGCGGGCAGGTGCTCAGTTGCGGCAGCTTCAGCACACTGTTGTAAGCCCGGCGCATGCGCTGCCGGCTGTGGGACGGTTTGCGTTTGGGAACACCCATAAACTCAAGTTTACAATTTCAATTTGTCCAATTCGGCCCACGCGGACGGCGTCATCTCATCCTTGCCGCCGGTGTCTTTGGCCTTGCCGGTCTTCATTTTTTCCAACCCTTGGCAGTCGGGCCGGCACAACGGATGCCGCGGAAACTCAAGGAGCATATCTTCGCGCACGCAGGGCGTCAAGTCTGCGTAATCGTTCACCAGGGCAATGCTTTCCTCGCCTTCGAGCGGCAAATGGCGCGTCCACGGATTCAATTCCAACTCCCGCCGGAAGGGTTTCAAACAGCGCACACACTGGCATTCCAGTGTGAGTTTCAACCAGCCGCGAATCAACAGGCTGTCCTCCAGCAATTGCACCTCCAATTCGTGCCGCAACGGCTGCGTAACCCGGATCATCTCATCCCGTGTGTCCAGGTCAAGCTCCTCCACCGGCAGCTCTCCGCGCAGGGTTGCGTCGCTCTCCTCCAGGAGACGCAGATTGACAATGAGCGGCATGGCTCAACTCCTTTTCGTCCCGGCAAACTTCCTGGCCAGGGCACTCTCCACATGCGCGGGCACAAACGCCGTCACGTCGCCGCCCAGCCGGGCAATCTCCTTCACGATCCGCGAACTGAGGAACGTGTAGGTGTCCTTGGGCATCATGAAAATCGTCTCGATGCTTTTGTTCAGCTTGCGGTTCATCAGCGCGAGTTGAAATTCAAATTCAAAGTCCGATACCGCGCGCAGCCCCCGCACGATCGCCTGCGCCTTCCGGCTCACGACATATTTGATGAGCAGGCCGTCGAACGCGTCCGCCTCGACGTTGGGCAGATGTTTCACGGCCCTTTTCACCAGCGAAAACCGTTCATCCAGCGTGAACAGCGGCTGTTTGCTGTCGTTTTTGGCGACCGCCACAACGATCCGGTCGAACAACTTGGCCGCGCGCTGGATCACGTCCAGATGGCCGTTGGTCAGCGGATCAAAACTGCCGGGATAAATCGCCGTGCGCATCAGGATTATCTTAGCATTTGCGTCCGGTTTGACGAGGAAGAAAATACTGCCGCCCGATCATTTTGCCGGCGGCGGCTGCCACGGCACTTCATAAACCCGCACCGCATCCCGGATGCCCTTGACCGTGACGGGAAACAGTTCCACGCACGTCGAGGCCAGCGCCGGGTCTTCGCGCAGCAAATGGTTGTAAGTCGTGTCGCTGATGATAATGCGGCCGCTACCGGAAACGCTTTCCAGGCGGCTGGCGAGGTTCACCTCGCGGCCGAAAACGGTGTAATTCAGGATGTGCGCGTCCGAACCCATCAAGCCGACGGTGGCGAGGCCGGTGTTGATGCCGGTGCCGAGTTGCAACGCGCGCAACGGCGGGCGGGGCGGCAGACCGGCGGAAAAACGCGCGCGGTTCTCGGTTTCACGCGCGGTCTCTTCCGCGGATCGCCTTTCATTCAAATCGCGGATGGCCCGCTGCGCGTCAATGGCGGCACTCACGCAAGCCGAGGCGTGTCTCTCATTTGGCGTGGGCGCGCCCCAGAACGCCATCACGCAGTCGCCGATGTATTTGTCGAGCGTCCCGCCGTGCTTTTTCACCGCGTCGGCGACGGTGGCGAGGTAGAGGTTCACGGTTTCCAGCGTTTCCTGCGCGGATTCTTCAATGCATTTTTCCGCCGACTCGGTGTCCAACTGGTGCTCATGGACGAAATCCGCCACCAGTTGCTGCATTTCGTCAGTCAGCGTGGTGAACCCGCGCACGTCGGCAAAAAAGATGGTCACTTCACGGCGCGCCCCGCCGAGGGAAAGTTTTTCCGCGCCGAGCAACTCGTTCATCACGTCCGGGGAAACGATCTTGGAGAAAACGGATTTGACGCGGCGTTGTTCGCGTTGCTCAAAAACCACCCGGTAGGTGACGAGACTCAAGTGCCCGACCAGTGCGCCCGCGAGAGGAAATACCAACGGCAGCCAGTAGCGAAATGCCACGAAAGCGTAAAACCCGGCGGCAACATACGCCAACAACAGCAGGAAAACCGCCGCGGAAGCCGTAAATACCCGCAATTGCCAGGTCAGAAACGCGGTCAGGACACCCAGCAAAATAATCAATGCTATCCCCGTTGGCAAGGAGGCGCGGCGGATGAATCGGCCGGTGATGACGGAGTTGGCGACATTCCAGTATTTGCTGACCAGCAGCGTGTTTTTTTCCAACGGCGTCGCGCCAAGGTCCGTCAGGTCGTTGCCTTGGGCCGCGGATCCCACCACCACCAGCTTGCCGCGAAAATCATCGCCCAGCCCATTGGTCCGGTCGAGCAGGCGCAGTTTGTCCTGCCGCAGCAGGTCTTCAATTGGCGCGCGCCAGAGGCGCGGATCATTCGGCTTCAGCCGCCAGTCGATGTAAAAATAACCGTCCTGGTCCACGGGAATCACGCGGGTGACGCCGCTCGGACCGTGCAGCGTGATGCGGCCGCGCGCCAGGTCCAAATCCGGGTGGGCGAGATCGAGATGCAACTCCAGCGCCGCGAGCAGGATGCCCATGTCCCAGACGCCCTGGTCGTCAAAGGCCCGGACCCGGCGCAGGACCCCGTCGGAATCCTTTTCCGTCGAAATGTCGCCGGGCGCGAGCGCGTTGGTCAGAAACAAATCGGGCGGCACAAGATCGGGCACCACGGCGAAGAGAACGTTGCCGGCGCGACGCATCTGCAGGGCGAAGAAGTCGTCGGATTCCATCAGATTGCCATCGGCCATTTGCACCGGCGGATGATCCTGGCGCAATTCGCCGAACAACACGTCGAACGCGATGGCTTTGGTGCCCTGGGCGGATAATTCCTCGACGAGCCGGCCATAAACCTGTCGCGGCCAGTAAAGGCCATAGCGATACCCGAGCTTGCCGCTTTTGACGGCGGCGATGCTGGAATCCTGGATGGAAACAAAGGCGAGGTTGGTGGCGGCTGAGGCGGGAAAACGCAATGCCGTTCGCGCCCGCAAGTCATAGGTCATGCGCTCCAGCCGGTCAAAAAAATCAAGCCGCAGGAGCCGGACGCCGCAAACGAGCACGAGAACAAAAACCGTCAGGATGACCGGCGCGCGTTTGAATGGTTTGAACGTCACCGCGACCAGTTAAACACAAAACCAGAGCAACTCAAGGCTGCTCTGGTTTTGAATCGTTTTGTCGAACCAGGAATCAAGGATGAGGTTCATTCCCGTTCTTCGTCCAATACCCCGACGTGGGCGAAATGTGGCATCGGGTCCAGTCAAACGTAAAGTTGACAATTTCCCAATACGTTGTGCGAAGCGCGGCAAAGACCTGATCCATCTGGGTGTTCATCCCGGGCGGAAACGGACTGGTCTGGCCGCTCTGGGGATTGAACTGGAATCCTTCACCCACAACCACCGTCTCCGGCTTGCCATTGCTGCCGATGATGGACAACACCACGGCATTCTTAAACGCGGCACACTTGCCGGTGGCGTCAATATAGAACAACGTGCCCCGGACCCCGGCTATGCCGTTGGGAATCTTAATCAGGTATTGGGACGCGCCGGAAAGCTTTTTGACGCTGTTGTAGATGGCCCCCTGGCGCAAATCCAGTTCCGTGTCGCTCACCGAGTCCACTCCGGTGTCGGAAACGGTCAGCTTGTCAATGGCCAGCACGGTGTTTTCCATCATGCGAACCGTGTTTTGTTCCGCGGAAGGTTTGTAAGTTACAAGGCCACGCACGTCTGCGTCCGCCGCCTGGGAAATTCGATCCGGCACCATGTTGGCCTGGGGCATCAATACTCTCTTGCCCAAAATGATGTCCACGGTGGTGTCGGGACCCGTCTGGATAACGGAGCCGGCGGCGAGAATTTTGCCTGCCACCAGCGGATGCCATTTGCCATCCCCCAACGAGTATTTGGCATCGCCGGAAATGCGAACCACGGTGGCCACACCGGGATGGATGGCGGATTGGGCAGACGCACCGCTGGTCAGCGCCAAAACACCGCTGCACACCGCCATAAAGACTAGGGCTTGGATTTTTTTCATGTCTGTTTTCCCATTGTTTTGCTTACAGCAGTATAAGGATATGCGGCCAAATGTCAACCTGGAATTCCGGGCTATTTGTGGCCCCCTGCCGCCGGCAAAAGGCTTGGGCCAGAGGCGTTTTCGACGAGTTTGTGCTCGGCGATTTCCGAATAGGAGGCGGCCACCCCGTTTTCCAGCCCTCCTTTAAGCCGCCACGACCGCTGTAGCCATGGCCGGGCGGCGGCGTAATCTCCGGCCTGGACGTAATGCCAGCCAATATTCGCCCCGGTGTAATAGCCGTTGGGGTCGAGTGCGTCAGCCTGGTTGAAGTACGGTCCGGCTTCATCATGCTTGTCCAGCCAGTCAAGGCACATGCCATAACGCAAATAATTGTAGCCGTCATGCGGATTGAGCTTCATGCCGCGCGCATACCACTGCATCGCCGTCCGGGCCAGGGCTTCGTAATTTTGTCCGCCATCAAAGCTTTGGACCCGACAGGCCTCGCCGAGGTTGTAGGCCGTGTCAAAGTTCATCGGCTCGATGTCGAACGCCTTTTCCAAATTGGCAGCCTGTGCGGGCGAATAAACCGGCAACCGCTCCGCCCGCGCCAGCCAGATGGCTTCGTGACCATGACGCCAGCCCTGCCCCCCCAGATAGGCAATACCCGCGATCAGCGCCAGCGTTGCGAGCACTCTGACCGGCAGCCGCGCACTCAGCCAGTAACGTTCCGTGGCAAACCGCAGGTTGCTGCTCAACAACGCCAGCAACGTTACACCCAGAATGGCGTTGGCGGGAATATGCAGATTGAAATCCACCACCGAATGCACCGCCAGCGCCAGCAACCCGCTGCCGGCGCCAAGAAAAAAGGCAAAGCGATTGCTAAGGCGGCGGCCAAAATCATTTTCCGATGGGCGGACATACTTCCACGTTTTCCTCAACCCGGCGCCGAAGGTTACCAGACCGGCCAGCACGACGATTCCGCCGGCCGCACCCCAATCCGCCAGCAGGTTCAAATAGTCATTGTGCGCACGGTCGGGAGTCATTTGGATGTCTGCGGGACGATATTCCCGGAAGCAATAGTTGTAATGCGCCGGCCCGGCTCCCCACCAAAAATGGTCCCGCCACATCTGATCCGCCGCTTTCCAGATGAGAAGGCGGACGTCATAATCGAGTGGTGCGTTCTCTTCGGACGTTCCGACGCGGTGCATGTAGCTGATCGTCTTCGACAAATACTGGGTGACGAAAACCGTCCCCCCGCCGGCCAAAGCGGCCAGGAGCAGGAACGCAGGCAACCGGTGGTTGCGGTGAAAAGCCAAAATCCCCAAAAGGACCAGCAACCCCACGGTCACCGCCACCCAGCCGCCGCGCGAAAAGGTCACCGCCATTCCCGCCAGCATGACCAGCCCCGCGTATCCCAGCAAAATCCGGACGACCGGCTTCATTCGCCCCACCAAAACGTAAGCCGTCGCCAGCGGCAGCAGCATATCCAGAAAGCCGGCGAAATTGTTCGGTGAAATGTAGGTGCCCGACGCGCGGCCCAGATAAGGTGAAATTTCGCCCCAGACCCGGTTCGAGTGGGTTAGAAACTGGTAACCGGCGAAGCACGAGATCCCCATCGCCAGAAAAATCAGCGTGAAACTGATGGTTTGCACCGACTCCTGGCGATATAAGTTGTTGACGATGGCAAAAAAGAGGAACGCATACATCAACACCTGGATCGTCTCCTGCCGCGCAACGTATTCGATGTCTGCCGTGAGGTAACGCCCGAGGGCCAGGGCCACGAAGGCCAGCACCACCCAGCCCAGCGGCGGCCAGAGCAGTTGCGGCTTCGGACTGAGCCACAAACGCAGCCCCCACACGACCATCACGGCCACCGTCAGCCCCTGCAAGACGACAAATTCCGGCGCGTCCACCGCGCCCATCGCCAGAGGACCAAAAACCAGGATGCCGAGCACCAAACCCAAAATGCTCCGCTCGCACCAGCGATCCAGGGTTTCCCGGTTCATCTGAATTTAATAGGCACGAATGCTTCCTTCGTGGCTCAACGGCAAAAATAATCCGCTGCCGACATATTCCAATTCAACGGCGCTGTGTTGCGGGCCGGCCAGATAACCCGCCGTGCCGGTGGTCGTGCTGCTTTGGGAGGAAACATAAATATTGCCGCCATAGACCGCCGCCACAAGCAGGCTGCCGTCGGCGGAGGATGCGATGTCGGCCCACGAAACGGTGGGCGCGCCGGCCGGTTGCGTCCAGGTCGAGCCGAAGTTGGAGGAGATGAAAATGTTGCCGGTGGAACCGCCCGATGTGGTCGCCAGTCGCGAGCCGTCGGCTGAAGAGGCCACCGAGGTCGATGAGCCGGTTACGGGTGAATTCTGCGCAACCCAGGTGGCCCCGGAATTGGCCGAGGTGTAAATCTGGCCACTGCTGCCGGTCGCAATCAGTCTGGTGCCATCGCTGGAAGACGCCACGCCAGTCCAAACGATGCTGCTGGTAGCCTGTACCGTCCAGTTTGAACCGTAGTTGGTGGAAGTAAGAATTGAACCATTGCCTTCCACCGCGACCAGTTTTGTCCCGTCCGATGACGAAGCAATGGAAGTCCAAAGGTAACCCGACGATCCTGTTCCGGCCGACCAATTGGTGCCCGAATTGACGGAGATGTAAATCGGCCCGCTGCGAACCGCCCCGGCGAGTTTGGTTCCATCAGCCGAAGAAGCAACCGACGCCCAGGCCAGGCCTGAAGAAAGAGGCGATGAAGTATGCGCCGTCCAGGTTACCCCGGAATTGGTTGAAGTGTAAATGGCGCCAAGCTGGCTGGCGCTGTGGGCGGTGTACCCGACGCTCGCCACCAATTTGGTTCCGTCGGCGGAAGAGGCGATGGCAGACCAATAAAGGCTGCCGCTGCTGCCGCCGTTGTTCGTCCACGTCGTCCCGGAATTGGTGGAAGTGTAGATATAGCCACTGTTGATTGCCGCGGCCAGTCTCGTCCCGTCCGCCGACGACGCGACGGCCGACCAATTGGCGGCGCTGGAACCGCCGGCATTCCAGCTTTGCCCGATGCTGCCGGAAAGATTTCCGCTCAGAATCATTTGATTGGTGTTCTGCGCAATGATCCATCCTCCTGCACCGACCCCGGCGACTTTGTACACATCGCCGACGCTGGGCGAAGAAGGCAGGGTTAAAATCACCGGCGCGGTATTGTTGGTGACGATATAACCCACGTTGGGGTAGATCTGCGAGTTTGTTCCGGCGACGGTTACCCAGAAGAAGGCGCCCGGCACGTTGGTCAGGCCATGGCCGCCTCCCGTGAAATTGGTGGCGGAAACGTTGCCGGCGAAATTCAAAGCGGTATTGCTCTGCAACGCCACGTTCGCCGACAACCGCGCGTCGGGAATCGTGCCCGTGAGGCTCGCGGCCGGGAGGTTGGACAAATTGTAGCCATTGCCGGTGAAATTGGTTGCGGTCACGCTGGCGGAAAAAATTACATTGTTGGTAAGCACGGCGACATTGGTGGACAGCAGGGTATTGGGAATGGTTCCGGTCAGATTCGTCGCCTGCAACGGCGCGGTCAAGGCCACCGCGTTGGAGGCGTTGAGCGCCTGGATCGCATACGGAACGGAAGTCAGCGCCTGGCGCGGCGACAACACGGTGTAGGCGCCGGTGCTGCCGTTGGTGCGCACGCCGATTTCCAGGGTGAGCGCGCTCCCGTTAAAAACCACCGCGCTAAAATCCAGCGTCACGGTGAACAAGCCGTTGGTAACGCCCACCGGAGCATTGGTGAGCGGCCCGGCGACGACGGAATTGCCCGCATTATAAATCTGGAACCGGAAGTCGTAAGCGCCGGTGGCTGGCGCGCTGTTGCTGTTCAATTGACCCTGGTAGGTAAAAGCCGTGGTCTGCGCGCGCGCGCCGATCGCCAAAAACATCAGCGCCGCCAGCGCCATGAGCAAAAACTTCATGGGTTGATTTTATCACAGTTATAGCCGGGAACAAGCCACAATGACTCCACTGGACAAAACCGGCCGGGTGATTAGCTTTGAAGCATTATGACCGATCCGCGCTATAAAAAACTGGCGAAGCTGCTCGTGAATTATTCTACCGCGCTCAAAAAGGGCGACCGCATCCTGCTCGACCTGATTGACGTGCCCGACGAATTTTCCATTGAACTCGTGCGCGCCGTGCGCGCGGCGGGCGCGACGCCGTTTGCCGAGGTGCGGCACACGCGGGTTTCCCGCGAGCTTTTGCTGGGAACCAATGAAAAACACGCGGCGCAGGTCCGGGACATCGAGCTGTTCCGCATGAAGAAGATGCAGGCGTACATCGCCATTCGCGGCAGCGGGAATGCCAGCGAAAATTCCGACGTGCCGGGCGACCGCCTGGCGCTGTATTCGCGCATCACGCGGCCCGTGCTGGATTATCGGGTGAACCAGACCCGCTGGTGCGTGCTGCGCTGGCCGACGCCGAGCATGGCCCAGGCCGCCGGCATGAGCACCGAGGCGTTTGAGGATTTGTATTTCGACGTGTGCACGATGGATTACGCGAAGATGGCCCGCGCCATGGTGCCACTCGAGCGCCGCATGAAACGGGCCGACCACGTCCAGCTCAAAAGCCCCGGCACCGACCTGACGTTCAGCCTCAAGGGCATCGGCGCCAAAATGTGCAAGGGCGACCGCAACATCCCCGACGGCGAGGTCTTTTCCTGCCCGGTGAAAAACTCCGTGAATGGCGTGATCCAGTTCAACACGCCGACGATTTATGCCGGGACGAAATTCGAAAACGTCCGGCTGGAATTCCAGGACGGCAAAGTGGTCAACGCCACGGCCAACAACAAAAAGCGGTTGAACGAAATCCTGGACACCGATGCCGGGGCGCGTTACGTGGGCGAATTTTCGCTCGGCTTCAACCCCTACATTTTGAACCCGATGTGCGACATTTTGTTCGATGAAAAGATCGCCGGTTCGCTGCACTTCACGCCGGGGCAGGCCTACGAGGAATGCGACAACGGCAACCGTTCGGCGGTGCACTGGGACATGGTGCTGATCCAGCGGCCCGACTGGGGTGGTGGCGAGGTGTGGTTTGACGGCGAGCTAATCCGTAAAAACGGCCTGTTCCTCCCGAAGGACCTGAAACCGCTGAATCCAGCCAGTTTGAAGTAGCGGGTGTATGGCAAACAAAAACGGCGGCCTGCCCGCCGGCAGATCGCCGTTGCGAAAAATGAACTGCTTACGGTGTTTCCTTGAGCAGCGTCAGGAACTGCTTCATCGCCGGTGAAAGCACCTTGTTCTTCTTGTAAATCGCGGCGATCGGGCGGTAAAAATCACCGTCTTCAATCGGCAGCGCCGTCAGCGTCTGCTTGCTGATTTCCTGCGTGATTGTGCCCTTCGGCACAATCGAAATGCCCGCGTCAATTTCCACCGCGCGCTTCACCGTTTCGATGTTGTCGAACTCCATGGCGTGTTTCGCATCCACACCGTGCTCCTTCAAAATCCGATCCAGCGCCTTGCGGGTGGGGATGTCCGGCTCAAACCCGATGAATTTCTGGCCGGTGAGGGCTTTGAGCCGGATGGACTTCTGGCGGGCGAATGGATGCTGCGGATGGCAGATGAACACCAGAGGGTCCTTGTGCAACGCGATGATTTCGAGCTTGGAGTCCTTGGCCGGATACGCGACCAACCCCATG
Organism: Limisphaerales bacterium; assembly: GCA_052145735.1. Taxonomy (GTDB): domain Bacteria; phylum Verrucomicrobiota; class Verrucomicrobiia; order Limisphaerales; family UBA11358; genus UBA11358. The sequence continues at coordinate 19,314 of JBKQOA010000174.1, read as the reverse complement.
TCCACGACGTTGCTGAGCACGTCATCATAAACCTGGTTGGCCCGGCGATATTCGACGTGGACGTTGACGGTGGGATAGCTCTTCAGAAATTTTTTGATGTAGGGCGGCAGATCGTGCAGGCCGATGCTGTAGATCGTCGCCACACGAATCGTGCCGGAAATGATGTCCTTCAATTCCTGCAGCTTGCTGTGCAGCGACTCGTAGGTCTGGATGATTTGTTTGCTGTAATCATAAAGCATCTGGCCTTCGCGCGTGAGGCGGAACTTCTTTTTGCTGCGCTCAATGAGCAGCGATTTGAACGTGCGTTCCAGTGAACTGATTTGCTGGCTCACGGCGGATTGCGTCACGCCGTTGATTTGGGCGGCCTTGGTAAAGCTTTCCGTTTCAGCCAAATCACAGAATACTTTTAAACTTTCAATTTGCATAATAAGCAGAGTTAAACAAAAACCCGCGCCTTAGTCAACAGCCGGTGTTTGCGCCAGGACCTGCTTGACTTTGGCCAGCAATTCGCGGCTTGTGAACGGCTTTTGCAGGTACGGCGTGCCGGTTTGCTTGTCCGCCGGCAGCACATAACCGCTGGTGCACAGAATCCGCACCCCCGGCGTCTGTTGCCGGACGCGCTCGATGAATTCGCGCCCGCCCATGGCCGGCATGACCAAGTCGGTGATGACCAGGTCGATTTGCACATGGTCGCCCGAAAGGACCGACAACGCCTTCTGGCCGCTGTTCGCCGTCAGCACGCAATAACCGTATTCCATCAGGATCGTTTCGGCCATGGTCAGCAGCAAATTTTCGTCGTCCACCACCAGGATGGTTTCCGAGCCGTTCAAATCCTCATCCGCGCCGGCACTTTGAGCCACAAATTGTTTTTCCGCCGGCAGATAAATCCGCACCGATGTGCCCGCACCCGGCTGGCTGGACACCGCCACGCCGCCGCCGTGGTTCGTAACGATGCCGTAAACCAGCGCCAGCCCAAATCCGCGATGGCCGCTGCCCTTCGTCGTGAAGAACGGCTCGAAAATCCGCGGCAGCACGTCCGCCTCGATGCCCGGACCGCTGTCGCCCATCTCAATGCAAACATAGGAACCGGCGGCCAGCCGCACGTTGCGATCCTGCGTCGCCTCGGCCAGTTCCACGTTGCGGGTTTGGACGAAAATCTGCCCCTCCTGGCCGGCCATGGCTTCCACGGCGTTCTCCAAAACCTTCGTCAGGGCCTGCTGCACCTTGGCCTCGTCAAACCGGGCTGATAACAATTCCCGCTCCAACTGTGTCTTCCACGTGATCTTTGCGTTTTGTGCGTTGTGGAAAAATTCCACGCACCCGTTCACCACCGTGTTCAAATTCCCCGCCGGCGCACGGTGCCCTTCCTTTTCCTGACGGCTGAACACCGTGAGTTCGTGAGCGATTTCCGCCGCCCGCGACGCCGATTTTTCCACCTCCAGCAGCGAATGCCGCCAGGGATGCGTCGCCTCGGCCTTGCTCAACAGCAATGACGTGTGGCCGAGAATGCTCGTCAGCGCGTTGTTGAAATCCAGCGCCACCGTCCGCGCCAGTTGCAACGCGCATTCCAGCTTCTGCTTGAACAGCAGGCCACCCCCCTCCGTCGCGGTTTTGGTTTCGTCCGCGTTGCTCACCACCGGGGAAATCGCGGCCGCCGCCGCCGGAGCCGGCACGGGAGCCGCCGCGGGTGCGGACACGGCTTCCGGCAACAATTGCAGAACAAACCACTTGCTCCCTTCCCGGGCAAAGGAGCAAACCACGGCGGTGAAATTGATCGTGGCCCCGGTCGTGACCTTCAATTTCAAGTCCAGGGTCAGCTTGGAGGTTGACCCCCAACGTTTGAAAAAATCCTCCGGCGTGCCGTTGTTTTCGGGCGCCCAGATTGCGGACAACGGCGGCGTTTCGCTGGCGATGGCCGTGCCGAACGTGCTCACCGCCGACATGTTGGCGCGCAAGATGACACATGCTGAGTTCACCAGCATCGCCGGCCAGGCCGCGCTCTCCAGACCAAATACGATTTCAGGCTTCATTCAAACCCACAGTTCAAACCCATCAAGCATCCCAGCCTACCTTGCTTTGGGAAAATTTCAAGGAATGACAAACGCCGAGGGCAGCAGTTCCCGCACTGTGAATCCCCTGATTTTGGCCGGCGCACGGCTGTCCGCCACCCAGACGGTTGCGTCCGGCGCATATTCCGCCAGCAACTGCCGGCAGGCCCCGCACGGCATCGGGCCGCCGGGTGCGCGGGCGACCACCGCCACCGCGATAAATTTCCTTTTCCCGCCCGTCAACGCGTTGAACAGCGCCACGCGCTCCGCGCAACACGTCAAACCATAACTCGCGCTCTCCACGTTCGCGCCGGATATGATTTCGCCGCCCTGGGTAAGCAAAGCCGCACCGACTTTGAATTTTGAATACGGTGCCACCGCACGTTCCCGTGCCCTCGCCGCCGCCCGCACCAATTGTTTTTTGTCAATCTTGGCCATACAAACCGGCGAACTTTTCAAGCAATTTGACTGCCAAAGTCTTCACCCGTTCGGCGGTTTCCAGCACTTCGGCATGCGACAGGTTCTCCTTGCTGATGCCTGCCGCCAGATTGGTTATGCACGAAACCGCCGCCACGTTCAAGCCGCATTGCCGCGCCACGATCGCCTCCGGCACCGTGCTCATCCCGACGGCATCCGCGCCCAGCCGGGCAAACGCGCGGATCTCCGCCGGCGTTTCGTAACTCGGCCCGCTCACCGCCAGATAGACGCCGCGTTGGAGCTTCATGTGGCAACGCTTCCCGGCGCGAAACAACAGCGCGCTCAATCCCGAATCGTAAATCTTTGTCAGGTCCACGAACCGCGGCCGACCCGGTGCCGGTTCGCCGCGCAACGGGTTCATCCCCATCAAATTGACGTGGTCGGTCAATACCATGAAATCGCCCGCGCGGAATTTCCGGTTGATGCCGCCCGCCGCATTCGTCAGCAGCAAATCGCGGATGCCGAACGCCGCCAGCGCCCGGACGGCAAAGGTGACGCGTTCCATCGGATGGCCCTCGTAAAAGTGCGTCCGCCCGCTCAACACCAGCACCGGCGTGCCGCCCAGGTGCCCGAAGATCAATTCTCCCGCGTGCCCGCTCACGCCCACCGGCGGAAAGCCCGGCAACTTCGCATACGGAACTTTTTTCTCCACCTTCACCCCGCTCAACACGTGGTGAAAGCCGCTGCCGAGAACCAGGGCAAGCGTGGGGCGTGACGGCGAGATTCTCTTCAACCGCCCGGCGGCTTCACCGGCGGGATCATGGCGCAACGAATTGGTCTGCTTCACGGATGTAATGTGCCCGGCTTTCGGACAAGTTTCGACATAAAATCACGCTTCCTTCCCGCAGATCAAAACCTGGGAAGTTCCGAAACGCCTTAAGAACGGGATTTTTTCCAGACAGTTGCTGGCGAATCTCAAGGTGGGTTTGATCATCCCAATCAGGGGCGGTTGATAACCGGAGATGTTTTCAAAGGTGAGCCAGACGTAATTCCGTTCGATGATCGAGAAGCCGGCGGCCATGACTTTGCCGGCGAGTTCCCGCGGCCAATAGTTTCGGGCCCAATAGAACAGGAAGCGCTCGCCCACCCGGACCGGAAGGTAAGGGATGAACGGCACCCAATTGGGTATTCGACGCCGGGACTTTTTCCAGTCCACGGAGTGAGTTTCAAACGGGAACCAGCGGTTTGGCGAGAAGACAAACAGGATGCCCCGCGGCTTGAGAATGCGATGCACTTCGGCCAAAACCCGGCGGTCGTCACCCACGTGTTCGAGAACCTCGTTCAACATGGCGTAATCCCATTGGTTGTCTTCGGACTTGATGGCCTGCAAATCTCCCTGGGTGACGCGGCCCTGGAGCACGGGGTTCAATTGTGCCAGGGTCACCGTTTCCTGGTCGTATTCGATGCCGCAAGCATCCACTCCCAACTGTTCGATCAGCGCCTGCACGTAATTTCCAATGCCACAACCGCAGTCCAGAAAGCGCCGCGGTCCCGGGGTCAGATGCTTTTCGATCAATCGCAATCGCTTTGCCAGGGTGAGCGGTCTGGCCGTGGAAGCCTTGAAATGCCGTATGTCGTTGAATTTAGCTCTCATGCGTTGACTTGATTTATTCCGCAACTGCAATATTCTTATCAATTCGATTTATGGAACTGAATAATGACGAAATCCGCCGGTACTCGCGGCACCTGATTCTGCCCGAAGTCGGCCTGACCGGCCAAAAGAAAATCAAGGGCACCAGCGTCCTGTGCATCGGCGCCGGCGGCCTCGGCTCGCCCATCGCCATGTATCTCGCCGCCGCCGGGGTGGGAAAAATAGCTATCGTGGATTTCGACACCGTGGATTATTCCAACCTCCAACGCCAGATCCTGCACACCGACGACGACGTGGGCCGGCCCAAGGCGCAGTCCGCGAAGGAAACCATTCACGGTATCAATCCGAATTGCGAAGTCGTCATCCACAACACCCGCATCACGTCGGAAAACGCGTTGGACCTTATCCGCCCCTACGACATCGTCGTGGACGGTACGGACAATTTCCCGACGCGCTATCTCACGAACGACGCCTGCGTGTTGCTCAAGAAGCCGAATGTCTATGGCTCGATCTTCCGTTTTGAAGGCCAGGCCAGCGTGTTCGCCCCGCACCTCGGCGGGCCGTGCTATCGCTGTCTTTATCCCGAACCGCCGCCACCCGGCATGGTGCCCAGTTGCGCGGAAGGCGGCGTGCTCGGCGTGTTGCCCGGCATCGTCGGCTGCATCCAGGCAACGGAAATTCTCAAGCTCGCGCTCGGCCGGGGCAACTCGCTCGTCGGCCGGCTGCTGCTGTTCAACGCGCTCGACATGAAGTTCCGCGAATTGAAACTGCGCCGCGACCCGGCGTGCCCGGTCTGCGGCGAGCAGCCGACCATCAAGGAATTGATTGATTACGAAATGTTCTGCGGCATCGTGCCCGAACCCGCCAACCCCGGCGTGCATCCCGATGAAGTGACCGTGCAGGACATGAAGAAGGCGCTCGACGATCCGAAGCTCGGCATCAAGGTTATCGACGTGCGCGAGATGGACGAGTTCGAGATCGCCCACGTGAAAGGCGTGTCGTTGGTGCCGTTGAGCCAGCTGCAACAGCGGTTCACCGAGCTCGACCCGAACCAGCAATATTATATTCACTGCAAGGTCGGGGTGCGTTCGCTCAAGGCATTGGGTTTCCTGCGCGGGCAGGGATTCAAATACCTGAAGAGCGTCAAGGGCGGCATCACCGCCTGGTCGGATGAAATTGATTCCAACGTGCCGCGGTATTGAAATTCAATAAATAAATATTTGGATTGATTCTGCTGAATTTTTCATTTGAACTGCTCAGGTTGTGGGTCAAGACCAAACAGTTTCTTTGGTAACAGCCGTCCTTCAGACAGGCGCTTTCGTGGGGGGCTTATGTTTACCTCTACATATGGTTGTAAAGACGAGGCAAAGACTAAGCGAGATGAGATGTTTCGCCTTGCAAATGGAATGAACGAACTTGCCTCTGTCATTCACTGCTATGCTGACAAAGATAACGATTTTATGATCGAAGCGTGGTATCCCGGCACGTACGTCAAACAAGATTTTGCAATTTTTTTAGATAATTTTAATGATGATATTTCTAAAATGTTTTTAAACTTGAGTGCATTGGCATCTCTTCTTTTGAAATAGGTTTTTTGCAAAAAAAACTGACGTTTAAAAAGCACATAGCCGACGTATTGAATACCGGTTGACTTTTGGAATGACGGGAACTAACCAAAGCGCAGAAGGAAGCGGTTCACATTTCAATTTTCGTTCCCCGATTCCTCGCGCAGTTTTTTCAACGCCGCCAGGGCCGCATCGCTCTCGGCGGCCTTTTTGCTTTTGCCGCTGCCTCGAGCCAGCTCGATTCCTTCGTGCTGCACGGTGCATTCAAACACGCGGTCATGGTCCGGTCCGGTGGCGGAAATGACCTGGTATTCCGGCGCCTCGGGCGAACGCGCCTGCAGCAGTTCCTGCAATTCGCCCTTGGGATTCTCGATGATGGGCAGCACGCTCAATTTGCCGAACGCCGCGCCAAATTCGCGCAGGATGAATTCGCGCGCCGCTTCAAATCCGCCGTCCTGAAAAATCGCGCCGAGCAGCGCCTCAAACGCATCCGCCAGCGCGGAGGCCCGCTCGCGTCCGCCATTGGTTTCCTCACCCCGGCTCAAAACCAGGTGCGCGCCCAGGCCCAGCGACCGGGCGTGTTCGGCCAGCGTCCGCCGGTTGACCAGCTTGGCGCGCGCCTTGGTCAGCGGTCCCTCGTCAAACGCGGGAAATTTCTCGTACAATTCGCGCGTCAGGACGAGCTGCAACACGGCGTCACCCAGGAATTCCAGCCGCTGATTGTGCGGCGACGGCCTGCCGGTTTCGTGCGCGACCGACGGATGCGTCAGCGCCAGCCGCAACAGGGTCTCGTCGCGGAACGTGTAACCGAGACGGTTCTGAAATTCGGAAAGTTCAGGCACGGTCAATTCGTGGCGGGTTGTTCGACTGCTGGCGGCGCGGTTTCGGTTGTCGCCGCGGGCGCAGGAGGATTCAAGCCATGTTCCAGCAACGCGGCCACGTCGCGCTGGACGGCCTCGAGCTGGTCCAGCCGCAGGTTCGGATCGGCGATGGTGAACACATCGCCGGTTCCGGGCTGCTCGTAAATGAACACACGTTTGCCGTCGCTGACAACCTGCTCCTTCACCTTGAGCACGCGTTTGCGTTCGAGCATGACGGCCAGAATGTAACCGGCGGGCGCATAACGCGGATCGTTTTGCTCGATCAATTTCCGCAACAGGGTCTCGGCGGTGTCCTTGTGAATCGGGTCCGAGATGGGCGGCGGCGCTTCGTAAATCCCCTGCCAATGCGAGATGAATCCGGCGCGGTTGCGCGCGTCGCCGGCATCCTGCTTTTGCCGGCACGCCTCGCAGATGTCCGAGCGCCGCAATTCCGGCGGCTCGTCGAACAGCAACGTGTGATAAACCTGTCGGTCGGCAAACGGCTGGCCACACGTCTCACAGGCGTGGGCGCGGGATTGAATGTTCCACTCGTTCATGAAATCAGGCCGGCATTATCATGCCTGCGGCCAAACGCGCAATCCGAAAGCTTGCGCCCGATCGCGGCCGCCAATTCTTTCCTGGGAGCGCTGGCGTCCCGCCGGCCCGTCCCCTGCGTTACATGGTTCCACCCGCCGACGAGACGTCGGCGCTCCCAGGAGCTACAGTCCGGTTCCTCCAAAAAACCTCGCGAATCATCTTCCATTCCGTCATCATTTTCGGATGGTGCGACTGGTTTTGTTTGATGTTGACGGCACGCTCGTTCACACGGGCGGGGCCGGCACGGCGGCGTTCACGAATACTTTTGCCCGGCATTTCAATCTCCATCACGGCACGGAAAGGATGAAGTTCGCCGGGCGCACCGATGTGAATCTGGTTCGCGAGTTTTTCCGCATCCACAGCCAGCCGGAGACGCCGGAAAATTTCAACCGGTTCTTTGAGCATTACGTGTTCTGGCTGCACCATATCCTCGAACAAAATGGGGGCGAGACTTGCCGCGGCGTCCGCGAATTCATCCGCGACCTGCAAGCGCTGACCCAGCCGCCCACGCTCGGCCTGCTCACCGGCAACATCAAGCTCGGCGCGGAAATCAAACTGCGCCGTTTTGGCCTTTGGGAATATTTTGAATTCGGCGGGTTTGCCGACGACCACGAAGACCGCAACCACATCGCCGCCGCTGCCCTCGCCCGCGGGCGCCGCGTGCTCGGCAGGGATTTGCAGCCGCAGGAAATCGTCGTGGTCGGCGATACGCCGTTTGACATCCATTGCGGAAAATTCATCGGCGCCAGGGTGCTGGCCGTGGCCACCGGCGGCGCGAAACTGGATGAATTACGAAAACACTCGCCCGATTGGGCGGTGGAAGATTTAACGCGCGTGACAGCGCGGGAAATCTGTCGGTAGCACCCGCGTCCCGCGGGTGGTTTCAGGCGTCACGCCCGAAACATGTGATTGAAGTAAATATGCGGACAATCCATGTCCGTTGTGGTTGAAAGGCGCGCCCCACGCCGCAATTGGGCGGGACGCGGGTGCTACCATAGGTTTCAATGGCAATGACAGCCGCCACCGCAACAATGTCCGCCGCCGCCGTTACCGGACGAAGGCTCACCGCCCCCGGCGTTGGCCGAGGCGAACACGGAAAATTTCTTGGACAGCTTCTTTGAGCCGCAGTGCGGACACTCGGTCCCCTTCCAGTCGCTGGACCGCACGAGGATTTCGCTGTCGCGTTTACACTTTTCGCAATGAAATTCGTAAATCGGCATGAAGGTAAAATAGTCGGTCAGCGAAAAATCTCAAGCGGCAAGCGGCACACGATTTCGTCTTTCCTTTCAAGAACCAGCAATTAGTCTTCCGCCATGACACAACTGCAACATGCAATTGAGTATTCCATCGCCAACCTCCGCGGGCTCGCCGGCCTGGACGAACCGCTGGATCGCGCGGTAAAAATGGTCCTGGGTTGCCTGACCTCCGGCCACAAACTGCTCATTTGCGGCAACGGCGGCAGCGCGTCCGACGCCACGCACCTGGCCACCGAATTCCTCTGCCGCTACCAGAACGACCGGCGACCGTACCCGGCCATTTCGCTCACAGCCAACGGCGAATACCTGACCGCGGTCTGCAACGACTACAGCGCCGACGAAATTTTTGCCCGGCAGGTCTGGGGCCTGGCCGAGAAGGGCGACCTGCTCATCGCGTTCACCACCAGCGGCAAGTCAAAAAACATCCGGCGGGCGCTGGAGGAAGCCCGGCGCTGGGGCATCGAGAGCATCTGTTTCCTCGGCCGCGACGGCGGCTTCACCAAGGGCCTGGCGACGCTTGATTTGCTGGTGGCCGGCGACAATACCGCCCGCATCCAGGAAGGCCACCAACTGCTCTTTCATGTGCTGTGCGAAATGGTCGAGGAAAAACTGCCGAAGGATTGAGTTGAAATTTCAGCCCAGTCCTTGGGCGATCATCAGCGCGCGGGCAATGACAATCATCAGAACCCCCGTCCACAAAACCGTTCCCACTGCGGCGCAGACCACGCCCCAAATCCGATAAGGTTGCGCTGCGTTCCACATTTGTTTTTCCTTGGCACGCACCCGGCCTGAAATCCACAGCGCGGCGAGCGCGAACGGCAGTCCAATCACTGGGATCAAGCCCAACAGTCCGAACACAAAGCAGCGCATCGAGGCTTTGAATATCCGGATTTTGGCGTCGGCGTCGGCTTTCATTTTGATTCCAGTTGCGCCGGAGCAACGGCGGTGGAGGACGTGTTGGTCGATTGAATGTTCAACCGCTCGACTTGCCGGTGATCGAGCAAATTCAATTCACCGTGCAGATGGATCAAGGCGCTGCTGTTGGCGGCGGACAGCATCACCATGATCACCAGCAATATCAAAAGAATCAGCACGGCCGAGCCACGTTGACGGCAGCGGCGCGAAACAATGGTCGGGCGGGTTTTCATGGCGTCGGTTGGGCGGCGGCCTCGAAGGTGAACTCCAAAGGCAGTCGGGTTTCCTTGCGGCGCGGGGTCAGTGCCAGTTCCCACCGCCAGGCGGCCACCGGACCGCGTGTTTCCATCACCATTTCGGATGCCTTGACCCTGGCCAGCAATAATTCCGAAAAATTCGACGGGGCGATTTGGCGGCGGACTTCGCCCCCGTTGAAACTGTAAATGAGTTCGTTGGTCCCGCGGGGAATCCTCAATCGTTTGCCTTCCGCCGTGATCTCGACGGTGATTTTTCCCGTGGCCCCCCGAATGTCCGCCCGCCAGCGTTCGCCGGCATGCAAAGCGGCGGTGATGTCATCCGTTGCGTAAAGCAGCGCCTTCGAGTGATCCCAGCAGACATAGAACGCCCCGGTGCCGAGGCCGAGCACAACCACAATCACGGACAGGTAAACCAGACACTCGATCAGGAGATATCCCGCCCGGGTCCGCGCGGGAGGAATGGCTGGGCGCAGTTTCATTTGACGGTCACCTCCCGCACTACCGGCTTGATGCCCAGATGTTGGTCCGACGCCCATTCCAGGCGCAGATGCTGGCCGGTTTTGGTCAGTTGAAAATGGCCGGGCGGCAGGGTGGCGGCGGCCCGGGCATGAACGGTGAAGGGCTGCGAACCGTCCGGGAAATTCCGCCATTCGCCGGCAGCCAGCACCTCCATCTCGCCGTCCACGATTTCCATGGCCACGCCGTGAAAATATTCGGCGCGGAGCATCCGGGTTTCCTTCACATAAGAAAACGCCAGCGGCAGGATGGCCACCGCGAGAATGGCCATGCCGACAAACAAATCCACCATCATGAACCCGCGCTCCCGCCGGGACCGGGTCGAAAAACTGTTTGTCTTTTCCAGGTTCATAACTCGCCCGCCGCTTTCACCATGACAATCAGGATGCCGAACATGGCCGTCGCAATCAGCCCCACCAGCACCCCGTTTACAATGACCAGCCCGCTGGTGAGGACGTGGGTGGCGGTTTCCTGCTGTTGAAACGCCCGGGCATCGAGCGCCTCGTGCCAGCCGCGCAGTGCGCTCAAAAATCCGCCGCGCGCATGGACCGCGTTGGTCAGCCGCCAGTGGAATTCGCCGCTGTCGTCGAAAGCGCCGACGGCGTCATCCAGTTTGATTCCCCGTTCCAGGGCGGCGGTCACGCGCCGGGCGTGCCGGCGGCAAATCTCGTTGGCCGTGCAATCGCCTGCCAGCCGGATCGCTTCGGCTTCCGGCACTCCGCCGTCGAGCAGCACGGCGAGCATGGCCGAGAAGGTGCGCAGGAACATCTTCTGTTTCCACGGCACGTGCCAGGCAATCCAGTCCACGACGGGGATGCGGCGAAATTGGAACCACCGGACAAACCCCGGGCCGCCAATGTAAATCACCGTGAGGGCGACCAGCACGCAGAACAAGACCACCTCGTAGGCCACCATCCAGAACGTGTGGCCAAAGACAAAGGTCGTCAGCGGCCACAGGTGGGCATTCGTACCGGCGGCGACTTCCTTGAATTTGGGAATGACCAGTACCGACACCAGGCAAATGATCCAGCAGGCAATCGGCGCAAACAGCATCAGGATGGCCACCATGTAATGCATCGTGGTGCGCACGGTGTCGGGCGCGACGAGCAGGATTTCGCGGCAGGCCGGCAGGACTTTTTTCAGGTCGCCGAGTTTCTCGCCGGCACGGAGGATGGCATTGACTTGCGGCGGCAGGAAGCCCGGAACTTTTCCCAATGCCTCGCCGAGCCGGGCTCCGCCTTCGACATGGGCGGCCACCAGAAAGAAATGGGCGCCAATGGCGCGGTCATGATTTTCAGCGGCGGAAATGATGGCCGGTTCCACCGGCTGGCCGCGCTGCAGGACCGTTTCCAGCAGATCGAGAAAAAACAATGCCCGGTCGCGGCGGCGCATCGGCAACGACAGCAGATAATGCATCAGCACGGAGAATGCGCCGCCCGGCAGCAGGATCAGCACGGCATACCAGAACACGACGAGCAAAATCTGTAAGAAATCTGTCATGGAGTTTTCCATTGGGAATGCCGGTCAGCCGCCACTCAGTCCATTGAGCATGGTGATGAAGGGCAAAAACATGCTGACGACCAGGAAGGCCTGCGACAGGACGACGACCCCGAGAAACAACGAGGCCAGGGGCAGCACCGAGTAAAGCGCCACCTCGGTGCGGTAAAGGGCGCGCGTCTGGTAGATTTCCGCCGCCCGATGAAATCCGGCGGCCAGGTCCTCGCCCGCGCTGGCCACCACCCAGACAAACAGCGGCGGTATCATCCGGTTGCCGGCCGCCACCTCGGAGAATTTCGTCGTGCCGGCGGCCAGGTTTTTTTGCCAGCGCTGCAGGTCGCCGGCGGCGGTGGTGCTGCTTTCGAGCTGCCCCACCAGGCCGACGGCGTCCGGCAGATTGACGCCGTTTTTCAGCAACAACGTCAGCGCCGCCGCAATGCGCGAGACGCTGGCTTCCTTGAACGCCGGCAGCCGCCAGAGATATTTTCCGCGCAGCCCCGGCAGAAAAATGACGGCGCCCACAAGCAGAAATAAAACTCCCAGCAGCACCGGAAAGATCCAGATGGTTTGCAGTGTCGCAAAGGCAAACTGCGTGGCTCCGGGCAGCCTCATGCCCGTGCCGGAAAACATTTCCAGCATGGAGGGTCCGATGACGCAGGTCCAAAGAAAGGCCAGCAGGATCGAAATCAGAAACGCGGCGAACATCACGATCAGCGGATAAACCATCATGCTCCGCAGGCGGGTCCAGACGTTGTTCTGCCGCTGGAAATAGTCAGCCAGCATCGTGAGCGCGCCGGGCAGGTCGCCGCCTTTGACGCCGACCACAATCATCCGCTTGTACAGTTCCGGCAACTGGCGGGACTTCAACGCCTCGGCCAGCGGCGCGCCTTTGGCCAGATCGGCTTCCAGTGCCTGCAACTCGGTGCGCAGCGTGCCGGCGCGCATTTCCTGGCAGAGCCGCCGCAGCGCGCCCTCCAGCGGGATGCCGTCGCGCAACATCGCTGCCAGTTGTTGATTGAAGAAGGCAAATTCGTCGAGTTTCATAGGCCGAATACCCGTTGGTATTCTGCCTGATTGGACAGACCCCGCTGCAAAAGCTCACGCGCTGATTCTTCCAGGGGCCGCGCCGGGGCCAGAGCCGACAAATCGTGTTGCCGGATTTTGGCGCGCATCGCCTCGTCCACCCGCAACCACTCCACCAGCGGCACCCGGCCTTGATAGCCGGTGCGCAAACACTTTTCACAACCGGCGCCACCGCAGGCCGTGCATAACTTGCGGATAAGCCGCTGGTTCATAACCAGTTCGATGGCGCTGGCCACGGCGGAATGGTCAGCACACATCACCAGCAGCCGCTCGAATACTCCCCGGCACGACCCGGCGTGCAGCGTGGAAATCACCAGATGCCCCGTCAACCCGGCCCGCACGGCCAGTTGCGCCGTGGCCTCGTCCCGAATCTCGCCGATGATCAGCACCTGCGGGTCCTGCCGCAGCAGGTGCCGCGCGGCCCGGGCGAAATCCAGCCCGATGGCCTCGTTTACCTCGGTTTGCATCGTGCCGGGAACAACCTGTTCGACCGGATCCTCGACGGTGATGATCTGGCGTTCGCCGGGTTCGGCGAGATGGCGGAGGCAGGCGTAAATCGTGGTGGTCTTGCCGCTGCCGGCCGGGCCGGTGAGCAGCAGCAGGCCGGTGGACTGGCGAAGAAACTGTTCCAGCTCGGCAACCGCGGCGGCGGGCAGGGACAATTCCCGGAGGGGGCTGGCCGGGGACGAATTAAAAAGCCGCAGGACAATTTTTTCGCCGGTCACCGTGGGATAAGTGGCCACGCGGATGTCATTTTTACTGCCGAGATCGGCGCGCGCGATGCGGCCGTCCTGCGGCAGCGACTCCTGGTACGTCTTCAGCCGCGCCAGGAACTTGATCCGGCCGAAGACGCGTTCCGCCACCTCGGCGGCCAGTTCGGCGCCGGGCACAATGATGCCGTCAAGGCGGAAGCTGACTTCGGCGGTCCTGCCGCGCATCTGGAGGTGGACGTCGCTCGCGCCGGCCTGCTCGGCCCGGTGAACCAGCTCTTCCAGAATTTCCGGCGCGGCGCCCTGGGAAGGGTCCGTTTCCGCTCCGCTTTGGTTTTTTCCGGCCTTCATGGACTTTCAAAAGGATGCACCTTGTTTTGGACAGGGCCACGTCAGGTTCGTTACGCGGCAAATTTTAACCGACCACAGCCTCGGAACGCCTCAGGCCAGAGGACTCTGGGAGCGCCGACGTCTCGTCGGCGGGCGGATTGGTTCGTTGTAACACGCGAGCCGGCGGGGACGCCGGCGTTCCCAGGCAGGAGCAGACACGGGCGAATGCGCGTATTCTGCCTTCTACCTTCAGAAATAGTCCGGTTCGTTCCCCGCCTTCCATTTGATGTTGCAGCCAATGCTGGGCTTTTGCTCCGGCGCAACGGGATGGCCCGCCAGCACGGCATCGAGCGCGGCCCGCAAATCCTTTCCCGTCACCGGAACCCCGTTGCCCGGGCGGCTGTCATCCAACTGCCCGCGATAAACCAGCTTCTGGTTTTTGTCGAAGAGGTAAAAGTCCGGCGTGCAGGCGGCCCGATAGGCTTTGGCCGCGGCCTGGGTTTCGTCGTAAAGATAGGGAAACAAATAGCCGGCGGATTTCACCTCCGCCTTCATCCGGGCCGGGCTGTCGTCCGGATAGTTCGCCACATCGTTGGAGTTGATGCCGACGATGGCCGCGCCCCGCGGCAGGTAATCGCGGGCCAGCTGCGCCAGCCCGGCGCGGATGTGCTTCACATAGGGGCAATGGTTGCACATGAAAATGACCAGCAACGCGGGCCGGCCCTTGAAATCCGCGAGCGCGACGGTTTTCCCATTGGTGTCCGGCAGTTGAAAATCGGGCGCGGCCGTGCCGAGCGGCAGCATGGTGGATGGCGTCAATGACATGCGGGGAATTTGGCGCGGGGCCGGGGGTTTCGCAAGCGGCGAAGTTTAGGTTTGTTTCCGGGCCCGAGTCCGGTTTTCATGGGTGCGAGCCGTGAAGAACATTGTTTATTTCGATCTCGAAACGCAGAAATCCGCCGACGAAGTGGGCGGCTGGGGCCACATCAGCCGCATGGGCATGAGCATCGGCGTGACGTTCAGCACCGGGCGCGGCGACTACAAAATCTACGGCGAGAAACAGGTGGATGACCTCCTCAAGGACCTGCAGCGCGCCGACCTCGTGGTGGGATTCAACATTTTGCGTTTCGACTACGAGGTGTTGCACGGCTACACGTCGTTCGACCTGGGCCAGTTGCCGACACTCGACCTGATGGTGGATTTGCAGAACACGCTGCAACACCGGCTGTCGCTCGACGCGATTGCAACGGCGACGTTCGGCGTGGAAAAGACCGCCGAGGGCCTGCAGGCCATCCGCTGGTTCAAGGAAGGCCGGCTCGCGGAAATTGCGGAATATTGCTGTTACGACGTGAAAATCACGAAGCTCGTCCACGAGTACGGCCGGCACCACCGGCAGTTGCATTACCACAATCGTTTCGGAAAGAAAATGACCGTGCCGGTGAGCTGGTGAATTGTAATTTGGAGTCCGCAGGCTGGCGCAATGCCGGGATATCGCCCGGACCTTTTCCCTTGGACAAACTTTCCGGAGACGTCAATTCTCTGATTCGCCGGCTATTGGGGATTGAGCTTGAGATTGTGAATGGCCCGTCTGGCGGCAAAGGCCGCCTGCAATGATTGGGCGGACTCGGCATCCAATTCCTTCTTGCGGTCGCTGTCTTTGAACCCGAGGTCAATGAAATCGTCACTTAACCGTTCGTTGTGAATCTTGATTTCATAGTTTTTGAAGAAGCTGTCCAGGTTGCCCTGCAACGCCGCATCGTTGGTAAAGCCATTGTTCTGCATTTCAACCGCCAGAATTTGGATTTCTGTTTTCGTGACGCTGGCCAGTTGTCGCAGCAGTTCCTCCTGGGTGTCCCTTTGCGCCTTGGTTTCATCCGCATAGCCGGACGGTGCATCCAGGACTTTTTTCAGGCGCGCGTCAATTTTGTCCAGGTCGTCGTTGATCCTGGCTGCTTTCCCAGCCTCGATTTTCTTTTGCTCTTCGAGCCTGATTTGCGCCTCAAATTGTTTCTGCACCTCTTCTTCCTGCTTCGCCTTGAGTGCTTTTTGGGCGTCCACCTGTTTCTGGGCTTGAAGTTCCTGGATCAGCTGATCCTTTTCCTGCCCGCTGGCGTACAGGCGGGCGATGACGCACACCAGCACGAGCGTGACCAGAAGATTCAGCACCAAAATAAAGATTTGACCGGGTTTCATGGGCTTCCAGATTGCCCCTGCAAGGAACAGCTTTCCAAAATCAGAGTAAAGACAAAAAGCGCCTTGCGGCTGTTTCCTGTGGAAGCATATGCCCCGATGACCCGAATTCGACGCGGCGGCACCGTCCTTGTTTCCTTTGGAACCTTGCCGAATTCCGCAAACGATTGCCAATCTTGAGAGGAAGGGTCGGAAACTGGTGGAATGGTGCCCACGACAGGACTTGAACCTGTACGGTGTTACCCACTAGAACCTGAATCTAGCGCGTCTGCCAATTCCGCCACGTGGGCACCCTGATTTTACAAGCACTTTCTGCTGAACAAGTGCTTTGATATTGACTTTGTGCTAGTAATTGTGCTAGAGTTACGTCATGCAAGCCGCTGACACGGAAAGCACGACCGCCAAAAGCAAAATTGTTGGTCCAAAGCAACATCGCCAAGCATCATACAGGAAGGTCCTGGATAAACGCAAGCGTCCGATTCGCGGCCTGTGGGAGCGTAACGGGCGCTATTACGCCCAGCTCACCGTCGAGGATCAAGTCACGGGCATCAAGCAGGTCAAGCGTGTGCCATTGGAAGGGGTCGGGACAGATGCCCAGGCCGTGGCCAAACTTCAGGAACTTCTAACGCAAAGACGCAAGGGTGTGTTGCCCGTTCTTAAACGCACCCCGCTTTTCGCCGACTACGCGAAGCAGTATTTTGATTATTACAAGCAGGTCAAAGACGCCAAGCGCCAAAGCACGCTCTACACGGAAAACATCATCATCAATCATTGGATTGAACACCTCGGCCACGTCCGGCTGGACCGCATCACACGGGCGCTGGTCAACAGCTATATCGCCAAGCGTCAGGCTACGGGTCGTTCCGGTCGGACGGTCAACCTGGAAGTCACCTGTTTTCGGAACGTGATGAATCGCGCTGTGGATGATGGGTGGATCACAATCCTGCCAACGCTAAATTTGCGCCCGTTGAAATGGACGGCCAAGAAGCGGACGTTGCTGCCCAGGGAGACCATCGAGCGTTTGTGCGAAACAGCGATGAAAGACAAGGCTTTCAAGAACGGCTGTGAATTTGCCGATTATGTGAAATTGATGGCCGCGTGTGGTGCGCGTCGGGATGAAACGCTGCGCCTGAAATGGTCGGACGTGGATTGGGAGCGCAAGCAACTGACCATCGGTTCGGATGGGATGGCCAAGAACCGCAAGGCACGGGTAGTGGATTTTAACGCCGAGTTGGAGGCGCATTTGAAAGACATGGCCACGCGGCGGGCACCGGATTCGCAATGGCTGTTCCCCTCACCGCAACGCGGCGAGCGGGATGAACCGGCCAAAAGTTTTGTCGAGACGATGCGACTGGTGCGGGAAAAGGCGAAGGTGGCGCGGTTCGGATTTCACGATCTGCGGCACTATTTCATAAGCTATTGCGTGATGTCGGGAATTGATTACATGACCATTGCCAAGTGGGTGGGGCATCAGGACGGCGGGGTTTTGATCGGCAAAGTTTATGGACACCTGTCGAACGAACACGCCCGACGGCAGGCGCAAAGGCTCTTTTTCGGCCCGGTGCTGGTTGAATCCAACGGTTAATTGAATTTCATGGGTTACGCGGTCACATATTGATTGACTTCTGTCAACTGATAGAACATACTAAAGCTGTGGGTAAGCACCTCAAACAACTTCTAAACGTGATTCAGGTTTTGCGTGGTATAAACGAACGCGAAGGCGGTCTCTTGCCCTTCTCCATGGCGGCAAAACTGATGGGCATCAGCAAACAGCGTGTGGATGCTCTGGTAGCCGAGGGAACTCTCAAGCCGACTCCGTTTGCCGGGAAGAAATGGCTTTCGGTCAATCAAATTGAAGAATTCGTCAAGCTCACGCGCGAACCGGGGCGTCCGTGGAATAAGCCCAGTGCCAAGGAATTGTGGAAAATGAGCCGCGAAGGCTCGGCGGAAGTGCTCAAGGAAAAATAACTGTTGACTAAAGTCTATGGTTATGAGATTTTCATGTCGTGCAAGACATGGAAATCAAAACTTCAACTTTGGTGGCGGAGCCGGCGGTCGTTAGCCTGTCCAAATGGACGGAACGGGTCGGCGTGACGCCCTGCACCATCTGGCGCTGGCGCAAAAAGGGCTGGCTCACCACGGTCAACATCGCCGGTCGGCAATATCTCACCCAGTCAGCAATCGAAGAATTCCATCGTCGGGCCGTCGCGGGGGATTTTTCGCAAGCCCCGGTTGTGCCCAAACGCAACGAAATGATTTTCGGCTCGTGAGTGCGAGTCGGGAAAATAAACCAAAACCAAGGAAAACAGATGATAATGACCCTCACAGTATTCAAAGAGGTGCACAACACCTGGCCGGCCAGGAACGGCAAGGCAGCGGGCGAAGCATACGATCTGCTTTGCATGGACATGAGCAATCCGGCGGAACATCGCATGGAGGAAATGCTCTATTATCGGACCAAAGACGAAGAACGGCCTCGCATCTGGGGCAAGTCCGTCGGCACGACCCTTCAGGTGGGCGTGTCGAAAATTCGTCATGGCGACAACGGCGGCAAGGCCACCCTGATTGGCCAGATCATTAGCGAGCCGAAAAAGTAAAAAATTATGGCAAAAAATCCTCGGATAGACAGAAATTGGCGTGACCAATGGTCACGATCCGAGCGGCTGGCGGATTTCGCATTAATCCTGTCCCGTGTTCAATGGGATTTTTTTTGTACACCAACGTTCAAGGGCAGAGTCCCGAGACCGTCAATAGCTTATGGGCTGGTCTTTCGTTGGTGCCAGGATTTGGCGAAATACTGTCAGGTTCCCTATAATCGCCTGCTTCTGGGACTCCGTGGGGAGTTGGGCGAGCAAAACGGGAGGTTTCACCCTCACTGTCTGATCGGTGGGACCCATACGCGGAATTATGAATCCTTGGCTCACTATGCCGAATGGCTGTGGAAGCGTTCGACGGGTGGGGCGAGGATAGACGTGCGCCAATATGACCGCTCACAAGCCGGAGCGGATTATATCTGCAAATGCCTTGGGGCAAATGCGTACGAGTTGAACAAATACAACTTGGCGCTCGACGTGACGCTCTCCGATTCAGTTATCCGTCTCATAAGAGGTATTGATTCGAGTGGGGAGAGACGCGGCGGTTTGGACACATGAAAAATCGGGCTGGTTCCGAAACGTCTGGTTCGGTTACCGGGCAAAGTAGGATTTGCGATGAGACAGCCTCCCAGGCTGCGGGCATGGCGGCGTGATCCGGCTTAAGAGTGGCTTGTCCACCACGGTTGGAAAAAAATCACGCTGCTGACAATCCGCTGTTGTGCTTGGGATAAAACGCCAAAGCTATTGTGGCGTGTGTCAAATTAACCGGATTCCTTGGCCGGTGGATCGGCGGTGCGGGCGCGGGGCGCCCCCCCGCCGACCCCCGGC
>JBKQOA010000173.1:0-40181 GCA_052145735.1 Limisphaerales bacterium | reverse complement strand
CACGGTTTCAACCCTCGGCATTGCGGTGCTGGGCGTTGGTCTGTTGTTCATTCCGTTTGCGTTATGGCTGGTCTTTGGGCTGAAGACGAAAACCCGCATCGGGCCGACTTGGGATTGCGGCCTCCAGGGTCTGACTCCGCGCATGGAATACACGGCCACCGGCTTTTCCAAGCCGATCCGGATGATTTTCAAGGCGCTGTTCCGTCCGCGCCGCGAAGTGCAGCGGGAATACGACTTTTCGCCTTACTTCGCCACGAACATCCGCTTTGAGGCCCACGTCGAGGAGGTTTTTGAAACGCGGATTTACCGCCCGTTGCAGCGGCTGGTGCTGCGCCTGTCACGGCGGATGCGCGCACTGCAGGCCGGCAGCCTCCAGGCGTATCTCATTTACATCTTCATCACCTTGTTGCTGCTGTTGCTGTTTGCGCTAAAACAATGAAACCGGACATTTTTGCCATTGTGTTGCAGACGGCGCTGTTGCTGGTGCTGGCGCCGCTGGTCACCGGTTGCATCCGCAACTGGAAGGCCCGGCTGCAAAACCGCCGCGGCCCGCGCATCGTGCAGCCTTATTTCGACCTGTTGAAATTTCTGCGCAAGGACATGGTCATTTCCGAACATGCGTCGTGGGTGTTCTCGGCCGCGCCCTATGTGGTTTTCATCACGTCGCTGCTGGTGGGATTGATGGTGCCGATGGCGACCACGCAGGCGCCGTTGAGCCTGTTCGGTGGCGTACTGGCCGTCGTCGGTTTGCTGGCACTCGGGCGGTTTTTCCTGGCGTTGGGCGGACTGGACCCGGCCAGCGCCTTCGGCGGCATGGGCAGCAGCCGCGAAATGACCATCGCCGCCATCGCCGAACCGGCGTTGATGCTGGCGATTTTCACCGTGGCCATCACCGTCGGCTCCACCGACTTCAGCCACATGGTCGCTGCCGCGCAACAGTCGGGCTGGGACCTGCTGAACCCCACGCATCTTATGGCCTTTGCCGCGCTGTTCATTGTGCTGCTGGCCGAGACGGGCAGAATCCCCGTTGACAATCCGGCCACGCACCTCGAACTGACCATGATCCACGAGGCGATGCTGCTGGAATACTCGGGCCGTTACCTGGCGCTGATGGAATGGGGCGCGTCCATCAAACAACTGGTGCTGATGGCCATTCTGGTGAACGTCTTTCTCCCGATGGGCCTGGCCGCCGATGATTCGGCGCTTGCGCTCGGCCTGGGGCTGGCGCTTTTCCTCGGCAAGATTCTCCTGTTGTCAGCCGCGGTGGTGCTGGTGGAAACCGCCAACGCCAAGTTGCGCCTGTTCCGCGTGCCGGACCTGTTGAGCGCGGCCTTTGTGCTCGCCGCCATGGCCTTGTTGTCCACGTTCCTCTTTCATTGATTTATGAACAGCCCCCTTTCAACCGAAATCGGCTCGCAACTTATCATGTTGTTTGCTGCGTTGATGCTGGTGATGCAACTGCTCCTGGTGGTGCAACGGATGTTGCTTACGAATGTCCGCCTCTTCGCGCTGCAATCGCTCATGCTGACGGCCATCGCCGCCGTGGTCGCCTACTACTACAATGCCACGCACGTTTATATCGTTGCCGTGCTGACCCTCGTCGGCAAGGTCATCTTTCTGCCCTGGCTGCTCAACCGGCTCGTCCGCCGCATCAACATCGTCCAGGAAATCGAACCGCTGTTCAACGCCCCCACCTCGATGCTCATCTGCGGCGGCCTCACGTTGCTGGGTTACCTGGTGGCGCGGCCGTTCACGACGTTGCACAAGCTCGGCAACAACACGCTGGCCATCGCCATCACGCTGTTGCTCACCGGCTTTTTTCTTATGATCAACCGCCGGAAGGCCATCTCCCAGGTGCTGGCGCTGCTGACGATCGAAAATGGCGTCATGCTCGCCGCCGTGGCGCTCACCACCTACGGCATGCCGCTGGTGGTCGAACTGGGCATTTTTTTCGACGTGATGGTGGCGGTAATGGTGCTCGGCATTCTGGTTTATCGCATCCGCGAATCGTTTGCCTCGATGGACACCAGCAAACTGGACCAACTAAAAGGCTGAAGGCTGAAGGCAAAATGAAGAGAAACATCGAACATTCAACATTGAACATCGAATGCTGGAAAACGAACACAACGCGGCAAATAGGACAGGCACTTTAGCCTTTAGAATTTAGCCTTTTTTTATGTTGCTGACGCCCATCCTGGTGATCCCGCTGGCCGCCGCGTTGGCCTGCCTGCTCGTGCCTTGGCGCCGGCTCATGGAATGGATCAACATCCTGGCCTTTGCCACCACGCTGGCGCTGGGCGTCCAGTTGCTCCACGAAGTGCTGGCCCACACCGTGGTGACGGAATGGAGGGAATTTTTCTACGCCGATGCGTTAAGCGCGTGGATGGTGCTGTTGATTTCAGCCGTGTCCCTAGGCACATCACTCTATGCCGGACGCTACTTTCGCCGCGACCTCGCCGCCGGGGTGGTGACGGCCGGACGCATCAAGGAATTCTTCGTGCTGACGCCGTTGTTTGCCACGGGCATGCTCCTGGTGGTGCTGGCAAACAATCTGGGCGTGATGTGGTTCGCGCTGGAGGCCACCGCGTTGTCGTCCGTGCTGCTGGTGGCGCTGTACAACCGCAAGACCTCGCTCGAAGCCGCGTGGAAATACATCATGCTCGGCGGCCTGGGCCTGGCGCTGGCGTTGTTCGGGACGGTCATCACCTACGCCGCGGCGGTGGGACAGGGCGGAGGCGGGCGGTTGCCCAGCTTCAACTGGTCGCACTTGATGACGGTGGCGGCCCAATTCGACCCGGGGCTGATGAAACTGGCGTTTGTCTTTGTGCTCGTCGGCTACGGCACCAAGGCCGGGCTGGCACCGATGCATACCTGGCTGCCCGACGCGCACAGCGAGGCGCCGTCCCCGACCAGCGCCATGCTGTCTGGCGTGTCGCTCAAAGTCGCCATCTACGCCCTGCTCCGCTTTCACATCCTCACCGCGCAATGCCTGGGCACCGGTTACAGCCGCAATCTGCTGCTGGGCTTCGGCCTTTTCTCCATGTTCCTGGCGGCACCGTTCATTCTCGTGCAGAGCAACCTCAAACGGATGCTCGCCTACTCCAGCCTCGAACACGTTGGTCTTATCTGCACCGCCGTCGGCTTGAACACACCGATCACCATTTTCGGCGCCTTACTGCACATGGGTTATCATGCGCTGACCAAACCGGTGCTGTTCTTCGCGGCAGGCAACATCCACCAGACGTTTCACACCCTGAAATTCCGGGTCATCGGTCCCGGCGTGGTGAAGGTGCTGCCGGTGACGGTGCTGTTCATGGGGCTGGCGGCAGTGGCGGCCATGGGCCTGCCGCCGTTTGGTTTGTTTTACAGCGAGTTGACGGTGCTCAGTGGCGGGTTTGCCGCGGGCCGGACCTTCATCAGCATCCTGATATTGGTGGCGCTGATTGCGGCTTTTTGCGGCATCCTGAAGCAACTCACCCGCATTTTGCCGGGCGCGCGCAAAGTCGAACGCCCCAATGATGCCACGGCGTGGGATGGCGTGCCGGCGATGGGACTGCTGGTGGGCGGATTGCTCGTATTCAGCGTGTGGTTCCCGGATCCGTTGCTGCAATTGATTCACCAGGCGGCGGGAATCATTAAAGGAAAGTCCTGATGAAACTGCTTCGAAGGATCATCACTGTCGGAGGGGCGGGTTACACGAGCCCCCACTTTCCGATGCGGTTTGTATGTCAGGGACTCGCAGAGCTCGCCCCTCCGAAAAAAGTTGAAAGAATAGAACGATGGAATTGATGCTGTTATTGATGGTGCCGCTGGCGGCCGGCTTGCTCTGCTTCGCAACCAGTTCGCGCGCCTGGTGGGAACGGCTGAACCTCGGCGCCTTCGCCATCGTGGCCGGGCTGGCCTTCAAGGTGGCCGGCGACGTGGTTGCGCAAGGCACCGTGACCGCGCTGGGCGGTTTTCTGCGTGTTGATGCCCTGAGCGCCCTCGTGCTGGCGCTGACCGGGTTCGTGTCGCTGGTCTGCTCGATTTATGCCGTGGGTTATCTGCGCCGGGACGAGAGCGCCGGCAAAATCACCCATATGCAATTGCGGCGTTACTACGTGCTCGCGCCATTGTTCGTCGGCGCCATGCTGCTGGTGCCGCTGGCGGACAACCTGGGCGTGATGTGGGTGGCCATCGAAAGCGCCACGCTGGCGTCGGTGTTGCTCGTCACGTTTTACAACCAGAAAACCTCTTTCGAAGCGGGCTGGAAATACATCATCATTGGCAGCGTCGGCATTTCCCTGGCGTTGTTCGGTACGATTTTCACCTACTACGCCGGGGTCGGCCTGCCCGGCCTGGAAACGCACGGCGGCATGAACTGGTCGGTCCTGGTGGAGGTGGCGGACAAAATGAACCCGCAGGCGATGCGACTGGCATTCATTCTGGTGTTGCTCGGTTACGGCATCAAGGCCGGCCTGGCACCAATGCACACCTGGAAGCCCGACGCCTACGCGGAAGCGCCCGTTCCGGCTGCCGCGCTGCTCGGCGCGGCATTCATCAACAGCGCCGTTTACGCCATCATGCGCTTTGACGTGCTGACGGAGAAATGTCTCGGCCACGATTTTCCCGGCAAACTGCTGGCGGGTTTCGGCGTCGCTTCAATCCTCGTAGCCGTGCCGTTCATTCTGGTGCAACGGAATTTCCGGCGGTTGCTGGCGTATTCCAGCATTGACCACGCGGGCATCATGGTGGCGGGACTGGGTTTTGGCGGCAAACTGGGTGCGCTGGGCGCGGCGCTCCACATGCTCTTTCACGGCGTGACCAAGCCCCTGTTGTTTTTCTGCGCCGGCAATGTGCAACAACACTTTGGAACGCCGCATTTCCGCAAGGTCCACGGCGTCATGCACACGCTGCCTTGGACTGGCGGGCTGTTTTTGGTGGCGACGCTGGCGGTCACCGGCACGCCGCCGTTCAGCCTGTTTCAAAGCGAGTTCAACATCCTGAGCGGGGCGCTGGCCGCGGATCGCGGCTGGATGGCCTTTCTGTTCATCGCAGGTGTGGTGACGATTTTCGCAGGTTTCCTGGTGCATATGTCCAAGCTGTGCCTGGGTGAACCGGCAGCGCCCGGACCGCGCGCCGCCGAGTGCCCCTGGAAATTGACCGCCATGGTGACCGTAGCCGTCGCGGTCGTCGGCCTGGGCTTCTGGCTGCCCGGCCCGATCTACGAACTGGTGCGCCAGACAGCCCAAATCATCGGAGGTGCCTCATGAACGATCTACCCAGCGTAACCGGAATCGTGGCCGAAGTGCGGGAGCGGTTCGGCGACCGGTTGGATGCCGTGCGCGTGTGCCAGCGTGATGAAATTTATTTTGACGCCCAAATGGACCTGGTTGCCGGCTTCAGCGCTCATCTTTATAAAAAGTGGGATGCACGTCTGGTGAGCATCTTCGCCGACGACGTCCGCGAACAGGAAAACGTCTTTCATCTTTACTACGTCTATGCACTCGACGCCGCCCGCGCGTTTTTCATCCTGCGCGTGCCTCTGCCGCCGGACAAGCCGGAGTTCGCCTCACTGGCCAACGCCATCCCGGCCGTGAGCTGGCAGGAACGGGAAATCCAGGACCTTTTCGGTCTGAAACTCATCGGCCATCCCAACCCGCGGCGTTGCGCGCTGCACGACGACTGGCCGGACGTTCATCCGTTGCGCAAGGATTTTGATCTCCGGGCCAAACTGCCGCCATTCGAGGGCGAGCGTCACAAATTGCGCGAGGTCGAAGGCGAAGGCGTGTTCCAGGTGCCCGTGGGGCCGGTGCACGCCGGCATCATTGAACCCGGCCATTTCCGGTTCAGTGTCGCGGGCGAGCCGGTGTTGTACCTGCAATTGCGCCTGTTCTATACGCACAAGGGCACGGAAAAGCTTTTTGAAAGCCTGCCGGTGCTGCATGGTGTGCGGCTGGCCGAAAGCATTTCCGGTGATTCCAGTTTTGCCCACGCCACGGCGTTTTGCCACGCCCTCGAACGCGCCGCCGGCGTCGAGGCGCCGCTGCGCGCCCGCGCGCTCCGCACCCTTTGTCTGGAACTGGAGCGCCTCTACAATCACATTGGCGATATCGGCGCGATTGCGACCGACGTGGCGTTCGCGGTCGCCAACATGCACGCCATGCGCCTCAAGGAACGCGTGCTGCGCGTCAATGAACTGCTCACCGGCAGCCGCCTCCTGCGCGGCATGAGCTGTCCCGGCGGCGTGCGCTTCGACTGGGACGGCGAACAGATCAAGGCCCTGGAAAACCTGGCCGCCGGACTCGGGCCGGAGTTCGATTCGCTGGTTGAACTCATCGAGAATTCCTCCTCCACCCGTGACCGGCTGGAAGGCACGGGCATTTTGACTCCCGCCGTGGCGCACGATCTGGGCGTCGTGGGCATCGCCGGACGCGCCTCCGGTTTCGACCATGACCTGCGTCGGGATTTTCCTCATGCGGCCTATGACCGGGTGAAATTTCACGTGCCTGTCTATCAGGTCGGCGACGTGGAACACCGGATGCAGGTGCGCATTGACGAGGTGCGGGAGTCCCTGGCCATCATCCGACAGCTCGTGGCGGACCTCCCCGGCGGCGCGTTGCGCGTTGAAATCGGCGAATTGCCCGCCGGCCGCACCGCCCTCGGCTGGGTCGAAGGCTGGCGCGGGGAGATTTATCATTGGATCCGCACCGCCCCCGGCAACCGGCTGGCCCGCTGCAAGGTCAAGGACCCCTCGCTGCAAAACTGGCCGGCGCTCAGCCACGCCATCCTGGGCAACATCGTGCCCGATTTTCCCGTGGTGAACAAAAGTTTCAACCTGTCCTATTCCGGCACGGACCGCTGAGGTGATTTATGTTTGAAATTCTTCGAAAAAGTCTGCGCACCGGCATCGTAACGACCGATTACCCGGATACCCCGGCGGAAATTTCCCGTCATGCGCGCGGGCGGCCGGAAATTGACTGGGGCCGCTGGGCCGATGCGCGCCCGGCGACCGCCGCCTGCCCGACGGGAGCCATCAGTTTCTCAGACACCGGAGAACGGCGCACCGTGCGGCTGGACCTGGCCAGATGCACCTTTTGCGGCTTGTGTGCCGAGGCCGACAAGACCATTCGCATGACCAACCTGTGCGAATGCGCCGCCCGGCGGCGCGACGATCTGGTGACGGAAGCCAGTTACAGCCTCAAACCCGACGGCCGGCATGAGCGGCTCCTCCCGCCACCCGGCGGCAACAAGTCCCATCTCCATAAAGGCGCTTCGCTGGAAGCGGGAGCCCTTGACGTTTTGGGCCGGAAAATCAAGATGCAGGTGGACAGCGTGCTGGGCCGGTCGCTGCACATCCGGGAAGTGGACGCCGGTTCGTGCAACGGTTGTGAAATTGAAATTGCGGGATTAAACAGTCCGGTCTATGACCTTGAGCGCTTCGGCATTCATTTTGTCGCCTCACCCCGGCACGCCGACATGCTGCTGGTGACCGGCCCGGTGACGCGCAACATGGAACTGGCGTTGCGCAAAACCTACGACGCCATGCCCGCCCCGCGCCTGGTGGTGGCCGTGGGCGCGTGCGGTTGCAGCGGCGGGATTTTCGGCCAGAATTATGCCACCGTCGGCGCCGTGGACGCGGTCCTGCCGGTGGATGTTTACATTCCCGGCTGTCCGCCCAATCCGCACGCGTTGCTGCACGGCATTCTGACGGCCATTGGCCGGCTGGCGCCCGCGCCCAAACCTTCCGCTCCCGCGCCGTAGCCCTGGCAGCAGATTACCGACGTTGGAGACATCGTAAGGCTCAATATTCTTGATTTACGCGAGGGACTCGGATGACAGATGGATTCATAATTCTGAGACCTTTGAAAACTCCTTTTTCATCTTGGCGGCGGTCGGCAGACCGCCGCATTTCCCCAGCAACTTGAAGAGTGCACCACTGAAAAAGACCATGCGAAACTTTGTCGCATATACGACAAAGTTTCGCATGGCTGACTCAGCGTTCCCCTCGCCGGCCTGAATTGGAAAGCGAAGCTGCGACCGTCTCAGGCCCGCGGGTGCGCGGCGTCGTAGGCCTTCTTCAAACGCTCGGTGGTCACGTGCGTGTACACCTGCGTCGTGATGAGGTGCGCGTGGCCAAGCAATTCCTGCACGCTCCGCAAATCCGCGCCCGCGTCCAGCAGGTGCGTGGCGTAACTGTGCCGCAATTTGTGCGGCGTCAGGCCCGGATCGAGTCCGGCGATGGCCAGATACTGTTTCAAACGCCGGGACAACTGGACCGGTTGCAGCGGCGCGGCTCGTTTCGTTTCCGTCAAAAAGACGGGCGATTCCCCGGAAGGCGGCTGCTTCAACGTCTGCCAGTAATTTTCAATCGCCTGCAGCGCCGGCTGGCCGATCGGCACGAGCCGCTCCTTCTTTCCCTTGCCGCGCACCCGCACCAGTTGTTCGCCGGCATCGATGTCCTCCGCCCGCAGCCCGCACAATTCGCTCACGCGCAGGCCGCAGGAGTAAATCGTCTCGAGCACCGCCACGTCGCGCAGACAGACGCCGGCTGATATGGGCCGGCCCGGTCCCGGGCGCGGTTGCGAGTGCATGAGCTTGAGCGGCGCGCCGAGCAAATCGACCATCTGCCGGAGGGTGAGATATTTCGGCAGGCGCCGGCCCGGTTTCGGCAACGCCAGGTTTTTTATCGGCGACACTTCAACCGCGCCATGCCGGATCAAAAACCGGTAAAACGTCCGCAGCGCGGAGAAGCGCAGTTGAATGGCGGCGCGGCCCAGGTTCTGCCGGCCCAGAAACCGCAGGTACCCGCGAAAATCATCGCGCTGTAGTTTTTCCCAGGCGACCGCTTGTCGCGCCGAAGCGGATTCATCCGCGAAGGCGGACCGCTCCTGCTGATGCCAGTGGAAAAATTCCTGCACCGCCTGCCGGTAATTCCGCTGGGTGTACACCGACGCGCCGCGGTCCGTGGCCAGGTGCGCGAGAAATTTCCGGACCCACTTGTCGTCGGCCGCCGGCCTGGTCATTGCAGCATCAGTCACACGCAATGCATATACCATTCCGCCGCAACTTGCAGCAAAATGGAGACGCTTTCACGAACGGGGGCGTGGCCGATGATTCCGTTTCTGTGTTGTGAACGGACCTCTTACTGTTTACGATGACGGAACAACAAGAGTGAAAGTCCGCCCAAGCCGGCCAGCGCGAATGTCGAGGGCTCGGGAACCGCCGCGTACAACTGCATATTCGGAGAGTTGATTGGCAGTCCGTTAAAATCGGCAACAGTAGTAAATACCTGCGCCCCCGGGTTGCCTGTGTTCGGAACAATATAACCTGTGTTGGATTCACCAAAATAGGGAATTCCAAGAACGAACGATCCCTCCGTGTCCCAATTTGCCAAAATGGGCTCCACTGCCGACCACGAAGTGCCCAGATTGGACGACCAGCCCACCAGTACAATATTGTTGGTTGTGCCCCCTTGTGTGCCTATGCCGCCCACCCAATTCGGTACCACGGCAGCCACATTAGGGTTGATGGCCACGAGTTTTCCCGCTGAAGCGGTCGCATTCATCGCTTCCAGTCCGGTATCCAGCCACGATCCATCCGTCAGAGCGGCCAAAGTCGGGCCCGCAATCTGACTGCCGGTAAACGCCGTATTATACAGCAGTTCAAAATAGAAACTGCCGGCGGTGGTCGGTAAAGCCGTTCCGGTACCGCCGCCCGATCCGCCAAACAGCGGGCTTCCATTATTATTGTACTGGGCGGTAATTCCGGCAGGGCTGAGCGCGTTCCAAGCAAACGTTCCTTGAGCGAACGCCGCACCGGCCATGGCCAAGGCGCAAACAATGGTTAAGGTTAGTTTTTTCATATAATTTTTTGTGGGTTATCTTCGATTGGTATCGGCTTAAGACAAGGGGACAGACCGCAGTACTGACTGCAAAATCGCACCATCTGACCTGCACGATTTCATGGTTCGAGTCTACTCCCGTCGTTTTGCCTCGTCAATAACATTTCATGCTGGCCATGGATTTTCCCAGCCTGGCTTATGCGGCGATTCCCATTCCTGGGATCGCCAGCTGAACACCGGCACTCCCGGGTTAATCCCCTTCGCGCGGCGGAAATTCAAACGTGACCTTGCCCTTGTCGTCCATCACCAGATACGCCGGGAACGGTTTGCCGGCCTTCGAGATGAATTTGTCGATCAAATCGGTCTTGCGCGCGGCCAGGAGTTTCTGCGCCTGGGCCGGTTCGATGGGCTGCTGCAGAATTTCCCGGCTGATCTTGAACTTGCACGGACGGGAGTCCGCCTGCGACTTCTCGCACAGGTAGCCCGCTTCCGTGTCAAAAACTTTTCCGCCGCATTTCGGGCATTTGCCGAGCGGCTCCTTCCCGGTAAAATCAATTTTGACGGCGGGCGCCTTCGGGGTTTTGGCCGCACCCGCCCTGCCCTTCGCTTCGCGCGGCGGAAATTCAAACGCCGTGCCGCCGTCCTTGACCACCAGGAACGCCTTGAACGCCCGGTTGTTTTTCTTGGAAATGAATTTTGTCAGCAAATCCGTTTTGCCTTCGGCGAGCAATTTTTTCACCTGTTCGGGCGAAATCTCCTGCTGCAGGATGATCTTGCCGGTGCGGAAGGTGCAGGTCCGGTCCGCGCCGGTGGCCTTCTCGCAGAGGTAATTCATTCCGGCGTCGAACACCCGCGCGCCGCACTTGGGGCATTTGCCGAGCGGCTCCTTGCCGGTGAAATCCACCGGCGCGGCGACGCCTCCGTCGCCGTCCTTCTGTTCGTTGCCAAAATCAAAATCCAGCTTGTATTCCGCGTTCAACTTCAGCACAGCGGTGAACGGAAATCCCTGTTTGCTGCGGAACCCTTGCAGCGGCCCGACCTGCTTTTCCGTGATGAGCTGCTCCACCTCCTCGATTTCAAACATCCGGCTGCAGAGCGTTTTCCAGACCGAGAAGTCGCACTTCTCATTGACGCACTGGAACTGCTTGTATTTTTCGTGGACCTCCCCGCCGCACTTCGGGCATGGCGTCTTGAGCACGCCGAAATCGCCGGGAATCGTGTCCTCCTCGAATTTTTTGGCGCGCTCAACGATGTGCCGCGTCATGTCGGCAATTTCGGACATGAATTCGTCGCGGCTTTTCTGCCGGCGCTGGATCTGGCGCAGCTTGAATTCCCAGTCGCCGGTCAGTTCCGGCCGGGTCAGTTCGGGAATGCCCAGGCCGTTGAGCAGTTCCATCAGCGAAAATGCCTTGGCCGTCGCCTGCAACTCGCGCCCGTTGCGATGCACGTAATCCTCGTAAATCAGGCCCTCGATGATGGCGGCGCGCGTGGCCGGCGTGCCGAGCCCCTTCTCGCGCATGGCCTCGCGCAATTCGTCGTCCTCCACCAGTTTGCCCGCGCCTTCCATCGCGCTGAGCAGCGTCGCTTCCGTGTAGCGCGGCGGCGGTTTGGTGACGTTCGGTTTCACCTCGATGCCGCTGGTGTTGACCGGCTCGCCCGGCTTCACCGGCACCAGGCTCGGCGTGTCATCCGATTCCGCCTCCTTGCCATAGACGGCCAGCCAGCCGGCGTCCACCAGCACCTTGCCGGCGCTCTTGAACGGCTCGCCTTCGACGCGCGTGATGCGCGTGGTTTCGAGAAATTCCGCCGCCGGATAAAAAATCGCCAGGAACCGCTTCGTCACCAGGTCGTACAGCTTTTGTTCCGGCTCGGACAAACCATGCGGCGCCAGCGTGGTGGGAATGATGGCGAAATGGTCCGAAATCTTGGCGTTGTTGAAAATGCGCTTATTCGGACGCACCCAGCCACTTTTGAGAATCGTTTCGGCAAACGTCGCATAACGCGTTTGACCGAGCATCCCCAGCGTGTCCTTCACCGTGCCGAGGTAATCTTCCGGCAACGCGCGGGCATCGGTGCGGGGATACGTCAGCACCTTGTGCCGCTCGTAAAGCGCCTGCGCCAGGCCGAGCGTGTTCTTCGCCGAAAAACCGAACCGCGAGTTCGCGTCGCGCTGCAAACTGGTCAAATCGTACAGCAGCGGCGACAGCGACGTGCTCGGCTTGCTTTCCTCGGTGACGAGGCCCGGTTTGCCCAGGCATTTTTCCCGGATGGCCTCGGCCCGCGCCTGGTCCCAGACGCGCTCGGGCTTGAGCTGGTCGTCGCCGTCCTTGCCCTCGGGCCGGGCAAATTTTTCATCGAACCAGCGGCCGGCGTATTGGCCCGCCGCCGCGTCGAACGTGCCGATGACCTCCCAGAAATCGCGCGAAACGAACTTCCTGATTTTCTGCTCGCGTTCGACGAGGATGGCCAGGGTGGGTGTCTGGACGCGGCCGACGGTCGTTTTGAAGAAGCCGCCGAGCTTGGAATTGAACGCCGTCATCGCCCGCGTGCCGTTGATGCCGACGAGCCAGTCGGCCTCCGACCGGCTGTACGCGGCGTCGGCCAGCGGCAGCATGTCCTTGTCTTCGCGGAGCTGCGTGAATCCTTCGCGGATGGCCGCCGGCGTCATGGATTGGAGCCAGAGTCGTTTGATGGGCTGCTTCGCCTTAGCGTGCCGGACAATGTTGCGGAAAATCAATTCGCCTTCGCGCCCGGCGTCGCAGGCGTTGACCAGCGCGTTCACGTCGGCGCGTTTGAGCAGTTTTTTGAGGACCCTGAGGCGGTTCTCGCTTTTCTCGATCGGCTGGAGATCGAAATGCGGCGGGATGACCGGGAGGCATTTGAACGTCCACTTGCCGCGCGCGGCCTCGACACCTTCGGGCGGCACGATGGTGAGCAGATGGCCGACCGCCGACGAAAGGACGTAATGGTCGCTTTCGTAGTAGTCGTCCGCTTTCTTGAACCCGCCGAGCGCCCTGGCGATGTCGCCGGCGACGGACGGTTTCTCCGCGATGATGAGAGTTTTTCCCATTTCTATGCCCTGCGCTTGTACACCGGGCGCGGCAAACATGCGAAGAAAAAATCATTTGTCAACTGCAACACACAAAAGAAATTTTTGAAAAACCGGCGGCCAAGGCGCCAACAGCATGGAGTTTTTCAACCCAAGCTTGTCACATCACAGTGAAACGCAAGCGACAGGGAGAGGGACGAATGTTCAATTGAAAATCGGGGCGTCAATGCCGCGACGGTCTGCGGCATGGCAGTGATGCGGGCAGGTTCATTGTGACTTTGACGCCGCTTTGCGACTTGATATAGTCGCGGCCATGACCCTCGACCAACGAGAAATTTTCCTTTCCGCGCGCATTGCCAAAACGGAAATCCGTGGCACGAACACGGGCGCCGTCCTCCGAAACATTAAAAGAATGATCCGCGGTTTGCCCGGGCTGATATTTTGTCTTCTGCTGGCCACAGCTTCCAGCCGGGCCGGCGGCCTCGGAACGACAAATTCGGGCGTGGTCCACCGTTATGGCTGGCTGCAGGTGAAAAACGGCGGGTTATGTGACCAAAACGGCAACGCGATTCAACTCCGGGGCATGAGCTCACACGACTTGAAACAGTTTCCGTTCGCGGCCAACACCCTGAGCAACCTGGTGGCTGACTGGCATGTCTCCGTGGTCCGGGCGGCAATGTACACGGACAGTTACGGGTCGAGTTACATCCGGGAACCGCAGGTGAAACAAAGCGTCAAACGGATCGTGGACGAAGCGCTGCGCAACGATGTTTATGTCATCATTGACTGGCATATTCTCGCAGACGGCAACCCCAACCGTTACAAGGAGCAGGCGAAGGAATTCTTCGAGGAGATGGCGCGGACGTACGGGACTCATCCCAACGTGATTTATGAAATCTGCAACGAACCCAACGGCCCGGATGTGACGTGGAAGGAGATCAAATCCTACGCGGAGTTCATCATTCCGGCCATCCGCAAGATTGCTCCGAACGCGGTGATCATAGTCGGCACGGACACGTGGAGCCAGGGCGTGCGGGCCGCCGCAAACGCGCCGCTGGGTTTTCCCAACGTCCTTTACGCGCTGCATTTTTACACCGGCACGCATGGCGCTCAATTGCGTGACAGCGCCAATTCCGCCCTGGCCAAGGGTCTGCCCATCTTTGTCACGGAATGGGGCCTCACCGATTACACCGGGAAAGGCCCGCTTTATTTTGACGAAGCGCAAAAATGGCTGGACTGGATGAACGAACATAAGATCAGCTGGACGAGTTTTTCGTTCAGCAACTGCGACGAAGGCAGCGCGGCGCTCAAACCGGCGGCGAACATGAATGGCCCCTGGCCGGAGGCGGACCTCAACCCGTCGGGAAAATGGATCAGGTCAAAGATCCGTGCTGATTGACGCAAAGGCACAAAAACTGAATACGAAAACTGGCCTGGGCTTCTTCGTTCCGGTTTCTGAGTTCTGCCCCATCCTCAACCGCCGTTACTGCACGCCGACGCGGTAGAAATAGGAACCGGCATTAGTGGCTGTGGGGTCTATGAAACTCGTGCTGCCAGCCTGGCCAACAATGTTGCTTTGGATCGTTGTAAACACCGGTTGTGTTCTCAGATTGGTGCTGCTTTGCAGAAAATAATTGATTCCACTCACGCTTTGCCACGTCACCACGAGTCCCGGCGGGCTGTGGGTTGAGGCCGCCGACACCAGCTTCAAGAGCGATAATGGATTCGTAGGGTCTGTGCCACAACGCCACTCCTGCCAGTTGTTCATGCCGTCGCCATCGGAGTCGGCGTAAACCGCCGAGGCATCCGACGGCAGTCCGTAGTTTTGCAGCCAGGTGTAGTAAGCCAGCAAGGCAGGCGACTGACACTCGTAAGCACCGATGTCCACCGTCCCGCCGATGATGCGGGGATTGCCGTCCAGATCATTGGCCGACGCGTAGGTGTTGTTGCCCGCGTTGATGCAAGGTGAATTGGAGTTGAGGCGATAATTGACACCGGCCAAATCCACGAACATCGGCGCGTTGGTGAGGTTGCCGGAACCGGCAGGCAGGGGTGTGGTACAACAGTTGTTCAAGGTGCCGGAAGAATAGTTCGGGCCGCTCGCGGCGGTGTTGAACCAGACAATGCAATTGTTGAGCGTGGCATGATACGCCCCACCGCCGGAGGAAGACACTGAATTGGACACGAGCGTGCAGTTGTTGAGCGTGCCGAAATACGCCCCGCCGCCGTATCCGGCGGAATTGGTCGTCAGCAAGCAATCGTAAAGCGTGCCGTAATAGGCCCCACCACCGAAAAAGGAGGCGGAGTTGCCCGCCACCGTGCAGTAGAAAAGCGAGCTTGAATCCTCACCGCCGCCATACGAGGCTTTATTGCCCGTCAGCGCGCAGTTGAAGAGGGTGGCATTATACACGCCACCGCCGTGCTGGGAGGCGGAATTCCCCGCCAGCGTGCAATTATTGAGCGTGCCGGGACCGTAATATCCCCCGCCCCACGGGGCAGAATTGCCCGTCAGCGTGCAGTTGTAGAGGGTGCCATTATACGCTCCGCCGCCGTAGTAACGAACGGCATAATTGCCCGTCAGGGTACAGCTGTAGAGCGTGCAGCTATAAGCTCCCCCGCCGGATTGGGCGGCGGAATTGGCCGAAAGCGTGCAGGCGGTGATGGTGCAGCCTTCCGCTCCGCCCCCGAAGTTGTTGGCGAAATTGCCGGTGAGCGTGCAGTTGACGAGCCCGCAGGCATCCGCCCCGCCCCCGTTCTGGGAGACGAAATTGCCCGTCAGCGTGCAGTTGGTGAGCCCGCCCGCGCACACGCCACCACCATAGGTTGCCGAGTTGCCAGTGAGCGTGCAGCTGTAGAACAAGCCGTAATACGACCCACCGCCCAGGAAATTTGCGGCGTTGCCGGCCAGCGTGCAATTGGTGATCACGGCGTTGCCTGATTCGCACCACACTCCGCCGCCGCTTTGCTCGAGATAATTGTCCCCCGTGCTCCGCGTGGCGCCGTTGGTCAACGTGAACCCTGACAGGCAGGCGCCGTTGGTCAGATACAGGCACCGGATTGCACTGTCACCGTTGGTCGTGCCGGGCACCTGGCGGCCCTGGATCACCGTGAACTGCGGGCCATTGACACTTTGGACGGTCACGACTTTGTTGATGACCACGCGATTGGTCAACGCGCCGTAAACCACGCGCCCGCCGGTCTGATAAACGCCGTTGGTCACCAGAATGAGGTCGCCGTTCGTCGAAGCATCAATGGCATCTTGAATGGTTTGGGCGGCGGCGGCCCAACTGGTATAAGGCGATGCCGGAGTGGAATTGTTCAGGTCCACGTAACGAACGCCAGCCGAAGCGTGAACAAGCAAAAGCATCCAAAAAATGACGACCCATGGGCATCGATACGGTTTCATGCTGCCTTTGTCTGAGTAAAATAATTCTTATCATCGCTTTTCTGAATTTCAAGGTAAATCCGCCTGTTTTTAGTTCCACTGCCCGCATATTCGGGCTGTGCTGCGAAGATCGCCACCACCAAACCAACGATCCGGTGAACCGTCCCACTATCAAATCCAATCCCTGTTCTTGCGCGCGGGCGTAAAAACGTTATAATCACCATCAATGAAACTTGCGCTGGCGATTCTGGTTTATGGGCTGATCGGTTTGATCCTGTGCGGGGGCATCCTGCTGGTCATCGCCGGCAAACCGTGGCTGCTCATTGCCGCCGTCGTCGCCTACGTCGTCGCCTTCAGCCGGATCGGCTGCCTGTCGCAGCACTGATTCGGAGTTTGTAGGGGTCGAGGTAACGAGACTCAAACTTTCTCCGGGAAACAAACCAGAATGTAGCCTCCTTACGTCGGCTCCTACTTTTCACCAGTCTTTTACTTTGCCGGCATGGCAAACTTCTGCTGCAGCATGGACTGGATTTGCGTTCCGCTGAATCCCGTTACCACCCTGATTCCGGAATAGACCCCGGTCGCGTAGGCGGTTGAAACCGAAGTGCCTTGCACCTCCCACGCCTGGCTGTTGAAATAAATCACGCTGGCCCCGGGCAAAGCGATCATGGCCGGATCGGGCCAAAAATTCGCATAAGCGGCGAGCTGCCCTAGCTGCCCCAGCGCCGTAACTGGAATGACCCCGGGCGTCGCGGCCGGGTAGGTCACGCCCTGCGAATTGCCCGCTGCTGCGTAAACCGGGATGCCGGCGGCAATCGTCTGCTGCAACACGTTGTCCAGAATCGGGCTGTCATTCGGGCCGCCGAGACTCAGGTTCAGGACGTTGGCCCCGTCATCGACAGCCTTCTGAATCCCCAACGCCACATTCCACGTGGTGGTGCTCTCGCTCGCGCCATAAACATCCACCGGCTGGATTTGCGCCGAGCTGCCGCCGCTGGACTGCTGCGCAATCCCCGCCAATATCGTGTACGCCATCGCCGTCCCGTGCGTCGGGTCGGAGTTGTTCACGTTCGCATCGCCGGCCACGGATTGTTGCGGCAGAATAAATTTGTCGAGCTGGGCGCCGAGCGACTGCACCGGGGTGTCAATCAGGCCGACGATAACCTTGCCGGAATCGCCCGGTGGATTGAGCGTCAATGACAACGGTCCGCCGGGGGCGGACGGGATCAATTGCGGCGTGGGCGGCGGGTCAAAATAATAATTGTAATCCGCCTCGGCCACGTCGCTGTTGCTTTTCAACTGGCCCAGCGCCGCGTCCGTGGCAGACGCATTGTCGAAGAGCAGGCGGTAAAGGCCGAGCTTGTCATTGCGGCCGATGATTTTTGCGCCGAGCGCCCTGGCCAGCGCATCCGCGTCCGTGCCGGGCTTGAGTTTCACGAGCAATTCGTTGGCAACGTGCCGGGAGGCCGTTTTTGGCGCGAGCACCGGTTGGGTGGCGTTGTTTATCACGGTGCGGAAAACATAAAGCCGCGGAACCGCATTGGTCCGCGGCACGAGCGCGAAGTTGAGGTCGCCCAGCAGCATCTTCAGCGCTTCACCGGACGGCAGGTCCTTGAATTTGGCGGACGTCGTGTGGGCGGTGTCCGGCTCGACATAAATCCGCCAGCCGGCCTCCACGGCGATTTTTTCCAGCAACGGCCACAACGCCAAGCCTCGCACATCGGCATCCACGCGGTCGGTGGCCCGGTGCCAGACGATGGAATTGGTCTCCGCCGCACGCGATACAACCAGACCGGACGCAAACCACAGGCAAACGCAGGTCATGGCCCAATGTCGCATTGGTTGCATCAGTCTAATGGACGCCTGGAAGGCCCGGTTGGTTAAAATTCATCACGGCGCGAGGACGCGATAATATTGTTGCGGCGCGCCCGTCAGGGTGTCAATCCAAACCCCGGGTGAATTTGACGGCGTGACCGTGTCGCGTAACAGGAAGGCGTTGGTAAGGTTCGTTGTGCCCAACACCTCGTAAAGCCTCCCGGCCGTGGCCGGCCAGGCGATGGCCGGAGGCGGCGCGGTCAGCGTCAGCCCGAACGGCGGCTCCGCCCCACCGATGCGGATCCACTTTGTTTCCGTGCGATATTGCCTGCCGTCACTGCGCGTGACCACGGCGTAGAACGGATGCAAGCCCACCCCCAGGTTCGTCGCCGCCACCGCAAAAGTGGCGTTCGACTGGCTGGAGACGACGCCAAGCGAACCGCCGGTGCTGAACAATTCGATCTGGGAAATGGTGTTCGTGTTGGCGGCCACCGAAAACAGCAGCGTGAAATTCAGGACCGTGTTGGAAGCGCCGGCCAGCGTGGTGAACGTGGCGCCGAGCGGCGTGTTCTGGACGCGCACGTTTTGCGTCACCCGCGCCTGGGTGCGCACGTGGCTGCCTTCATAAACCACCGCGGTGAGTTCATGGCAGCCGTCGGCCAGCGCCGTGGTGTCCAGGGGAAACGTGAATGAAAGATTGGTGACCCCGGCCGTGAGGTAGAGGTGGTTGCGCGGCTGAAGGTCACTGACGTTTTGATCCAGCATTTGCGTTCCGACGGGGCTGACGATCAAATTCGAGGACGCGCTGAAGACCACCTGGATTTGGGAAGCCGGCCAGCCGGCGGTCCGGGCGCACAGGTTGAATTCGGCGGCATTAAGCTGCGACGCGGTCAAGGGCAGGTAGTCAATGAAGTCTTCGGCCACGAGTCCGTCCGCCGCCTGCAAGGTGCTGTTGCTGTTGACGGCGTTGAGCAGTTGCTGGACGATCTGTCCGACATTCGTGCTGCCCGCGCTGTTGGTAACCGCAAACACAATCTGCGTTCCGTTGGTTATGGTCACCGTCAACTGGAGAAAGGCATTCGAGGCGGAGTCGTTTTCAAAGGTGAAATTTCCAATTCCAAACGCGATGGTATCGAGCAGATTGGTGCGGCTGGCCGTGATGAACGTCGTCGGGGCCGCGGCGCCGCCGACGGCATTGCTGACGGTCACGGGAATTTGCGCGCCGGGCGTGTTGAGGTTGGTTCCCTGGAGCAAAATGCGGTCGCCATAAGCAACGGCCTGCACCATTGTCTGCCCGGCATAGGCGGGCTGGTTGAGAGCGTCAGCCAGGCCGGCGGCGACCGATTTGATCGTGGCATTGGTCGGCACCAGATAGTTGGTGGCGCAGCCGTTGATGGTTACGTAAATCAGGTTGCCCGCGGCGGGCGGTATGTTGGTCATGGTTTGCAGCCACATGCCGTCGAGGAACAAATCCACCTGTTGCACCGGCCGGTCTGGCGCGCTCGCCGTGCATTGGAACGTGAGGTTGGTGATGCCGCTCAACACGCTGCCGGCCGGCAGATTGATCCACGCGCCGGCGGGCGGCCGGGCGAAGGGCGCGGCCAGCGGCTCGCCGACCATCAATCCCTGGTACGGATTGACGAGGCTCTGGTAGCAGGCTTCCGCCAGGCTGAAACCGCGCGACTGATAAAAATAATCCTGCGGCGCCGGGAATTTTTGAAGGTAATTGCACGGCTCGACTACGGTACCGTAGCTGGCGCACGCGCCGGCATTGAGCATGGCCAGCAAGGTGGTTTGGTCGTTGGGGACAAAGAGAACCCCGCCATAGGACGTCAAGTTGTCCGCCATGGCGCCGGGCACAAACATGTTCGACGAAACCCAGTAATTCTGATGGCCGATCTCCAGACCCAGCAGATTCGTCAGTTTGTAGGTTGAACCCGGCAAGTTCGTCCGCAGGACGGAGAAACCGCCCGTCACCCGCGCATCAAAAATTGTGTTGTCAAATTCCCAGTACCGGATGACACGCAACAAATCGGTGCCGGTCACATTGGCCCCCTTGTCCAGCCAGACCGTTTGCGCGGGAAATGTCCCGTCGGCGGCCACGCCGCAATCAATGATTGCCTCGGCCTGCGCCAGGTTGCTGGACGTGAGCATGGTCACGAGCCATGAATTGCTGCCGCCGATCGTGGGCGGTGTCTGGCGGAAGATGCCCTCGCTGCCGGCGTAGGCGTTCGTACTGGCCGCGGGAAGCGAGCATGAATCCCCAAAATCATCGGGCTTGAACCCGTAAAAGAGCGCAGCCGTAGTGGAATTCTCGCCGGTTGGCGTGCTGCTCTGGATCACCAGGTAGGGAAAATCCATGCTCAACACGATGTAATCAATCTGATTGGTCAACTGGCGCGCCGCGAGCATGGCGAGCACCGGATTCAACAGCGAGTTGGTAAAATCCGCCGACGTCCAGCTCGTGTTCCCGCCGGTCCAGTTGGTGATGCGCAGAAAATTTTGCGGCGGCACGCAGCGTCGTTCGCAATAGTAGTTGCCGAGCTGGATCGAGTTGGTGCTGTTCTGGTTGACGACGACAATGACGTTCAATCCGCTGCCGCCCGCAAAAAGTCCGGCAGCGGAAAGAAACCAGACGACCAGGCCCACTCCAAAGCACGGGCGGATGTTCATCCGGTTATTCTCGCCTGAAAAGGCCGTTTCGTAAAGGGCGCAAACATTGTAGCCGCCGATGTAAATCGGCGGAATCTTCCAGGAACAGAGGGTGTTTTGTCCGCCGCGTCACCGCGGCGGCTACGCTTTCGTCCTGGCAAGCACAGTCTTCACCCAGGCCTGGTTGTCGAGGTACCAGCGGATGGTCTCGCGGATGCCGTCCTCGAATTTGTGCGCGGGCGTCCAGCCCAGTTCGCGCTGGATCTTCGATGCGTCAATCGCGTAACGGCGGTCATGGCCGGGCCGGTCCTTGACAAAGGTGATCAACTTGCGCGAGTTGCCGCCAAGCTTGGGAACAAATTCGTCAATCGTGTCGCAAATCAACTCCACAATCCGGAGGTTCGCCCATTCGTTGTGTCCGCCGATGTTGTAGGTCTCGCCCGGCTGGCCGCGCGTCGCCGCCAGCCACAGCGCCCCGGCATGGTCGCGCACATACAGCCAGTCGCGCACGTTCAGGCCGTCACCATAGACCGGCACCGGCTTCCGCGCGAGAATGCTTTGGATGACGACGGGGATGAGCTTTTCGGGAAATTGATACGGGCCGTAATTGTTCGAGCAATTCGTGATGACCGTCGGCAGGCCGTAGGTGTGGTGATAAGCCCGCACAAGCATGTCACTCGAGGCCTTGCTCGATGAATACGGCGAGTTCGGCGCGTACGGCGTCGTTTCGGTAAAAAAGCCGGTGGCGCCCAGTGAACCATAGACTTCGTCGGTGGAGATGTGGTAGAATTTTTTATCCGCCAGGTTCGCGCCCCAGAAGCCGCGGCAGGCTTCAAGCAGATTGAACGTGCCGATGATGTTGGTGGTGATGAAATCGCCCGGGCCGGTGATGGAACGGTCCACGTGCGATTCCGCCGCCAGGTGCATGACGTGGGTGATGGCATGTTTTTCGACGACTCCCAGCACGGCGGCCTTGTCGCGCAGGTCAACCTTCTCAAACACGTATTTCGGGTGCCTGGCCACCTTTTCAAGATTCTCCAGATGCCCCGCGTAGGTCAGGCAATC
The DNA here is from genome assembly GCA_052145735.1 of Limisphaerales bacterium. Lineage (GTDB taxonomy): Bacteria > Verrucomicrobiota > Verrucomicrobiia > Limisphaerales > UBA11358 > UBA11358. The sequence goes on along the minus strand of JBKQOA010000173.1, from coordinate 18,392 downwards.
CAGATTGACAAGTTTTTCGACCTCCGGACGGTCAATGACGTGATGAATGAGATTGGAGCCGATGAAGCCGGCGCCGCCAGTAATGAGCAGTTTCATGGTTGATCCAGGACTTGTCGCAGGCTGGTCTCCCAATTGGGAAGCCGCAATCCGAAAGTTTTCTGCAATTTGCCGCAATCCAAAACCGAATACGCCGGCCGTTTCGCGGGCATCGGATACTCCGCCGTGGTGATCTTTTCCACTGCGCGGCATTTCCGTTCCGCTTCCGGCATCAACTCGATGATGCGGGAAGCGAACTCATGCCAGCTCGCCTGACCGCCGGCGGCAAGATGATATTCGCCGTTGTACGCGGAACGGTCCGCGCCCGCCAGGACCTGCTTGAGCGCCAGCGCGGTGGTTTCGGCAATCATCCGCGACCACGTCGGGCAGCCGAACTGGTCGGCCACCACGCGCAGTTTCTCGCGCTCGCGCGCCAGGCGCTGCATGGTGAGCATGAAATTCTGCCCGCGCGCGCCATAAACCCAGCACAGCCGGAAAATCAAATGGTCCGCGCCGGAAGCCTTCACCGCCAGATCGCCTTCCAGTTTTGACCGGCCATAAGCGCCCAGCGGATTCGGTGCGTCGGTTTCAACGTAATGCCAGGTCTTGGTCCCGTCGAAAATATAATCCGTCGAATAATGCACCATCAACGCGCCGAGCTTCTTCGCCTCCTCAGCCAAAATTCCCGGCGCGACGGCGTTGACCTGCCGGCAAAGTTCGGTTTCCGTTTCGGCCTTGTCCACCGCCGTGTAGGCCGCCGCGTTCACCACCACGGACGGGCGCGTTGCGGCCACGAATTGCCGCAGTGCCGGCACGTTGGTGAAATTGATTTCGGGATAATCCACCGCCACCACCTCCGCCAGCGGCGCGAGCGTGCGGTGTAATTCCCAGCCGACCTGTCCGTTTTTTCCGATGAGCAAAATCTTCATGGGGCGGAGCCGCTCAGGCAAACAGGCGATCCTGGGGCAGGTCCTTCAACCGCACCCCGCGCACGTCCTTCTCCGAAAGCTGCGGGTTGTCCAGCGGCCATTGGACGCCAATGTCGGGATCGTTCCACGCGAGCGTCAGTTCGTGCTGCGGGGTGTAAAACTCCGTGCATTTGTAGGCGAACAATGCGGTCTCGCTCAACACCGCGAACCCGTGCGCGAAGCCCGGCGGGATGAAAAATTGCCGTTTGTTCCCGGCGGAGAGATTCAGTCCATGCCACCGGCCAAACGTGGGCGAGCTGCGCCGGATGTCCACCGCCACGTCAAACACCTCGCCTTGCAGCACAAAGACCAGCTTGCCCTGGGCCGCTGGATTCTGGAAATGCAGCCCGCGCAGGGTGCCCCGCCGCGAAAGCGACACGTTGTCCTGCACGAAATTCCAGTCCAGCTCCATCTCGCGGTAACGATCGCGATTCCATATCTCCATGAAAAAGCCGCGCGCGTCGCCAAACACCTTGGGTTCGACAACCACCAATCCCGGGATTTCGCAGGTGATGACGTTCATGGTTCAAGGGCGGGAGGCGGCCAGCCGCCGGGCTTCCGCAATGACTTCCTTGTCCAGGTACTCGCGATATTCGCAGTTCGGCATCTTGCCGGCGAGTTCCTCCAGTTGCGCCAGCGACAGGAACCCGGCGCGGTACGCCGCCTCCTCCGGACAGCCGATTTTGACGCCCGCGCGCTTCTCGATGGTCTGCACGTAGGCCGACGCCTCGTGCAGGCTGCTGCTCGTGCCCGCGTCCAGCCACGCGAACCCGCGGCTCAACCGGTGCACCCGCAGCGCCCCGCGCCGCAGATACGCCACGTTCACGTCCGTGATTTCCAGTTCGCCGCGCGCCGACGGCCTGAGCGCCCTGGTGACGGCCACGACATTGTTGTCGTAAAGGTAAAGCCCCGGCACAGCGTAGTTGCTCCGGGGTTGTTTCGGCTTTTCCTCGATGGAAATCGCCTGACCCTGCGCGTCGAACTCCACCACGCCGTAACGCTCCGGGTCGTTGACGTGATAACCGAAGATGGTCGCGCCGGTCTTGAACCCGGCAAATGCGCGATGGAACGAATCGCCGCCGTAAAACACGTTGTCGCCGAGGATGAGCGTGACGTTGTCGTTGCCGATGAATGATTCGGCGATGAGAAACGCCTGGGCAATGCCCGCCGGTTTCAGTTGTTCGCGATATTCGATGTTGAGTCCCCACGCCCTGCCGTCGCCAAGCAACTGCATGAAACGCGGCAGGTCCTGCGGCGTGGAAATCACGCACAACTCGCGGATGCCACCCTCGATAAGCGTCGTCAGCGGGTAATAGACCATGGGTTTGTCATAGACCGGCTGAAGCTGTTTGCTCGCGACCCGCGTGAGCGGATACAGCCGCGACCCGGCGCCACCGGCGAGGATTATGCCTTTCATCAGCCAACAGCGTAAAAATTTTCAGGGAAAATGAAAGACGTAAGTTTGGGACAAACAATCAGTCACGACCACCAGTCTTCCCTTGGGAGCGGCTCCAACCGGGTTTGGGACAGGCAAATTGGACATCGAATGCCGGTTCCAAGCCGGCACTCCTGATTTCCGCACCCTATTGAATTGCCGCCCCCTCCTTTGACTGCCATTCTTTGGTCATTTAAACCTCATGGCCAGGCTGCAAACAAAGGATGATTCCGGGGCTTCCTCCCACGGAATTTTCGACTCAGGCATCCTGATGGGCATGTGTCTGGAAAATCGTGTCGCATCCGAGGCCTCATCCGTTTGGTGTCCACGCTTTAGCGTGTTCGAGCGACTCGGCACCCTGACCCGGGCTGCGCCGGAGGCTCCGCCGAGGCGAGAGGGTGGACACCAAACGCGATTTATTGCACAGATCCTGCTCCTCGCCAGCTGGTTGCTTGCCGCCGGCTGCTGTTCGGTCGCCACCAAAGAACCGCCGCCCGGTTCGGCCGGCCCCAGGCCCCAGTGGCACAGCATCGCCGTGACGCCGCGGACCAACCTCCCGCCCATACACTTCTACAACAAAATAAACCCCATCTGGTGGTTCGGAAATATTGACGAGCCGCGCGCCCCGGACTGGTATCGGCCGGACGGCTCCTTCCGGAATTTCATGTGGTACATGCGCAATCCGTTTGAAAACTTCAGCAATTATGTCATCGGCGTGGCCGACAAGCCGTCCGTGCGGTATGGAGTCCATCCCGACCAGATTGGCAATCCGAACGGCGGCTGGAACTTTGCCGTCACCCGGCGGCGAATCGTGTACCTGCCCTTCATTGATTACAAACGTCACCGGTTCGAATTTTATTTCGGCTGGCGCGAACGCGGCAATTTCGGAATGAAACTGAACTTCAGGCAAAAACCGCCCGCGCCGCCGAATCCGAAACCCTGCCGTTGCATCACGATTTGGGACCAGAAGATTGATTTTTGACCCGGCCTCGCAGCCGGCCCGCCGACGCACCGTTCATTCCCGGGTGCAGAGGAAAATGCACACATGGTTCATGGGACGGCCGTGATGCTGCGACCAGAAATCATCCACCAGTTCGATCCGGGTAAATTGATCATGCAAAACTTTCGGCGCCGGCCGGGGGTCCGAGGTGACAAACAAGGCCCGCGTCCCAGGCGTTAAGTGATATTCCGGCCAGAGCGTGAACTGTTCACTGCCGTATGGCGCCGGCGGCATATAGGTGACCGGTTGATCCGGCAGATAAAATGACATCAAGCTGGCCAGCGAATAATTATTGGCCACCAGCAGGTTGGCCCGTTTCGTCTCGCGGGCCTTTTGCACGTGCGCCGCAAAATCCGGCCAGCCTTGCGCGCGAAACAACGGATCCAGCCTTTGGGGCAGATGCAGGATTTCCGTGTCGTGCATGACCAGGGTCATCAGCAGCGCGAGGCCGAAGGCCGCGCCGACGCCCAAGCGCCAGGCCGGCCGGCGCGCCACCAGTTCCCGCCAGTAAACCACGGTAAAGATGATGCCGGTGACCAGCGCCGGCACGGTCCAGTTGGCGTGCCCGGCGCTGTTCAGGCTGAAAAAGAGGAACAGGCCGTAGATCGGCAGAAACTGGCTCAACAAAAAGCGCGTCCGCAAATCCCCTCCCCGCTTCAGCGACAGCGCAATGGTCGCCGCCACAATTCCGGCCGTCAACAGCGGCGACATCGCCCCGAATTGTTCGCCGACAAACCGGAGCGTTTGGGAGGGACGGATATGAAACGAGTTGGTCACGCCGCTGCGCGAATGCAACGCCATGGCATGCACCCAGCCAGTTTGCAGGTTCCACCAGAGAATCGGCGTGCTGGCGAGACAGAATGCCGCCACCATGACCACGGTTTTGCGGCTGAACAGGAGCGGCCGGTGTTCCTTCGACCAAAGCAGGAAAAAGGCGATGCAGATCAGCTGCACGCCGTTGGTGAATTTGGCGAGGAACCCGCCGCCGATGGCCAGTCCCAGCCAGAACCAGGTGATCGTGCGGCCGTTGTGCAACGCGTTCCAAAAGATGAGAACGGCCAGCGCCCAGAAAAACACGCTCAACGAATCGATGGTCATCAGGATCGAGCCGACCGCCAGGATGGGCATCACCAGCGCCACCAGCAGACACCACAGCGCGGTGCGTTCGTCGTAAAGCCGCCGGGCCAGCACAAAAATCAGCCAGCCCACGGCACCGCTCAACAGCACGGCAAAAAACCGGATGCCGAACACCGTGTCGCCAAACATCCGGGTCCCCAACGCGATGGTCCACGCAATGGCCGGACCCTTGTCCCGATACGAAGCCGCCAGATGTTTCGACCACAGCCAGTAATAGGCCTCGTCACCCACCAACCCGATGTGCGTCGCAAACCAGAAACGAAACCCCACCACGGCCAGAAGAAGAAAAATCGCCAGCCGCGTCGGGCTGAGGTTGCGCAGGAAGGAGGGCATTCAGGTTTTGGGCGGTGTCGTGGAGCCTTCGGCGTCCGTTTGCACGATTTCCTGGATGATGAAGAGCGGGCGGTTTTTGGACTGTTCGTAAATCCGGCCCAGGTATTCGCCAAACACGCCGAACAGCAGCAGTTGAATCGTTCCGAAAATCGTGATGGCCGACATGATGGAAGTCCAGCCGGGCACCAGTTCGCCGCCGCGGAAGAAATGGTTGTAGAAGACGTAAAGGATGTAGCTGACAAAAATGCCGAACAACAACAGCGACAGCACATACGCCAGCCGCAGGGGCATGGCGGACATGGACGCAATGCCGTCGAACGCCAGCCGCAGCATTTTCCGCCACGGATAATGCGTCTCGCCGGCGGCGCGGTCGGCGCGGTCATAGAACACCTGCGTTTGGGGAAAGCCGATCCACGGCACCAGCCCGCGGAGAAAGCGATGCGTTTCGCGCATGCGCGACAACTCGGTCAGCACCCGGCGGCTCAACAACCGGAAATCCCCGGTGTTGCGGGGAACGGGCACGCCGCTGAGTTTTTCAATCAGGAAATAAAATGCGTGCGCGGTGAACCGTTTGGTGAACGCTTCGCTGCCGCGTTCGCGGCGGGTGGCATAAACCACATCGTAACCCCGGCGGTGGGCCTCGAGCATCTCCACAATCACCGCCGGCGGATCCTGCAGGTCGGCGTCCATCGTCACCACCACGCCGCCCCGCGCCGTTTCGAGGCCGGCCGCGAGGGCAAGCTGGTGGCCGAAGTTGCGCGAAAGATTCACGCCCACCGTGTCGGGCTGGCGGCGACAATGGGCCGCAATCAGTTCCCAGCTGCGGTCGCTGCTGCCGTCGTTGACCAGCACGATTTCGACCGGACCGTGCGGCTTGAAAACGGCTGCGCGCGCATTTTCCAGTTCTTGGAACAAGGCGGGGAGCACCGCTTCCTCGTTGAAGACCGGAATCACAATCGACAACGGATAAGCTGTTGGGTTTCGCGGTGCAGATGTCATGGTTTCGAGATCGCCTTGCTTATTTATAAGTTTGAAATGTACGCGGCCAGAAAAATTTGCAAAATAAAAAATCCTGTCCGGCTCACCGGGCGTTTCTCCAGCGCCAATTTTTTGATGCGCGGGCCGGGAAGTGCCGGCGGCCCCGGATCCCGGGCAACCCCCCGCTCAGCCCGGACGGGTGTCGGTTTGCGTCGTCACCCAATCCAGCCACTCACTCAGCACCAGCAGCGTCCAAAGGGCGCGGGCATGGTCGGCCTTGCGCTGACAATGTTCGGAAAACAACTCCATGGCTGCCGGCGTGCGAATTCCCACCCGTTCCAGACGGCCGCTGGCCAGCGTCGCGGAGGCCCAGTCCTTCAGCGGGCCGCGCAGCCAGCGGCCGATGGGCACCGAGAGACCGCGCTTGCGCCGGTTCACGATGTCCGCCGGCAGGTAACGCCGGGCGTATCGTTTCAAAAAAACCTTGGTGTTGAATCCCCGGACCCGTTCCTCGACCGGCAGCGATTTTGCAAATTCCATCACCGCTTCATCCAGAAACGGCGCGCGCAGTTCGAGCGCCGAACTCATGCTCGAGCGGTCGGCCTTGGTCAACAATCCCTCGGCCAGTGGCGTCTCCAGGTCCCATCGCTGCACCCGGTCCAGCAGTTCGCCGGCTCCTCCCATATCGTGGCCTTCCAGGTCCATCGGCGCCGCCCCCAGCCGCCGCAGCAGCGCCGGCGGGATGTTGGAAACCCAGAGCCGGTGCCGTCCCATGCCGTTCAGCTCCGCCCCCTGCACGAATCGTTTGAGCAGGAACGATATCGTCACCTTCCTTTCGCTGGGCGGCAGCGCTTCCACCGCGCGCCGGATGATGGACTTGAGCCAGGGCGGCAACCGGGTAAAGCGCTCGGCGATACCCGCGCCGATATAGGTCGGGTAACCGCCGAACAATTCATCAGCGCCCTCGCCGACGAGTGCCAGCTTGACGTCCTGGGCGGCCCGCCGGGCGAGCAGCGCCGCCGGGACCCAAGCGGGATCCGCCAAAGGTTCTCCCACCAGGCGGACGAGCGATTTCATCCCGTCCCGCACGTCCCCGGGTTCGACCCATACGGTCACCAGCTCCATTTTCAACTGATGCGCCACCGCCTCGGCGAATTTGCCTTCATCGTAGGACGTTTCCCCAAAGCGCAGGGTGTAGGCCTTGATCGGACGCTTCGGGTGCAGCAACCGGACCACCGCCGAGACCAGCGACGAATCAATGCCGCCACTCAGGAAGACGCCAAAATCCACCTCCACATCAGTCTGGCGGCCGACCGCGGCGCGGAACGTTTGATCGAACGCGTCGAGTGACGGCGGTTGTTTGGCCGTCTCCGTGATTTGCCAGTGCCAGTAGGTTTTCCGGCGGAAGCCGCCCGTGTCGAACTGGATCAGTTCGCCGGGCGCGACCTTTCGGACTTCGCCAAACGGCGTGTCCGGCGAGGGAAAGATCCCGAACTGAAGGTATTTGCGCAGCGCCTTGTGGTCGAGGCTCACCGGCAACCGGCTGAACGCCACCAGGGCGGCAATTTCGGTGGCGAAAATGATTTCGTCCCTGTTCCTGGCGAAAAACAGCGGCCGTTCCCCGGCGCGGTCGCGCGCCAGGGTAAGCCGCCGGTTGCGCGCGTCCCACACCGCAATGGCGAAAGCCCCGACCAGTTTGCTCACGAACGCTTCGCCCAGTTCGAGATACAAGCCGGGAATCACCGCCACGTCTGTTTCCGAGCGCACCGGGCGGCCCCGCTCCGCCAGCCAGCGGCGCAGCTCGCGATGATTGTCAATTTCCCCGTTGCAGACCGTGATGATGCGGTTTTCCTCGTCCACCATCGGCTGGTTGACGTCCTCATTCAAACCGCGGATGGCCAGCCGCGTCGCACCCATAACCGCCAGCTCGGTGTCCGCCCGGCCGACGGCGTCCGGACCGCGGTGTGACAGCGACCGGAGCATCGCCTTCACGCGCAGGCGGGCGGCCTCGGGAGAGGTCAGGCTGGAAAAGGCGACGTTGCCGCAGATGCCACACATATCAGGAACCTCCCGGGGCCGGCAGTTGGGCGCCCCAATAACCGGCCGGCAGGGGCTGGACCGTTGCGCCCCGGGCCGCGGCGATGGCCCCCAGTTTGTTGGTGTTCGACTGGCGGACGATCAGGTAAACCGGTTTCTTTTGTAACGCCAGCCAGGTGTCACAGTTTGCCAGCGGCACAATTTGTTGCGGCCAGCGCGAATCCTTCGCCAAAGCATACTTGATGTAATTGCTCTCATGGGTCAGTTCGCCGCCATCCCTGGAGATGAGCGTTACCGTGCGCCCCATATAAAATGCCAGACCGTTCGGAAAACATTCAAGGCCGGCCAGTTCCGTTTCCGCCGGCAACGCCGCAAGCTGGCGGGCAATTTGCCGGCCTGATTTTGCGTCAAATAGCACGCCAATCAGGCCCATGCCTGCGTTCGCGCCCAGCGGAACGAAGAGCGCCAGACAGAGGAAACCCAACAAGGCGCTGCGCCGGCAACGTGCCACCAGCCCGAAGACACTGAATCCCGCCAGCACCACCGCCAGCGGCACCATCGCCCGGCCGAGCTGTTCCGCGTCCGCCACCGGAATGCGCATGGGTCGGGCCAGCAGGCGCGTCTGGGACAGGCCCACTATCACCGCCGCCGCCACCGCCAGAAGCAAACAGACGATGGCAAATACTACTGTCGCCCGGCCCACCAGGCGGGCGGCCCGGCCATCCCGGTTCGCCAGGGCGGCATCGAACAATCGGGCCATCAGAATGCCGCAGGTGACCGTCACACTCAGGATGTAGCCCGGCAGCTTCGATTGGGAGACGGAAAAAAACAGCACCACCACCAGCGACCAGACCAGGCAAAGGCGGTCGGCGCGGTGGCTCCGGGTCCAGCGTTCCCGCCACGTCGCCAGGCCCGCCTCCGGCAACAGCAGGCTCCAGGGGAAAAATGTCCCGGCGACGATGAGCAGATAAAAGTAAAACGGTTCGGACCGGTGAAAGGTTTTTGCGGTGGTGAACCGGTGGAAGGATTCCTCCACCAGCCCGTAGTAAAGGAAGTCCCGGTGCGCGAGACAAAGCCCCACAAACCACGGCAGGGTGAGGCCGAAGAACACCAGCAGGTTCAGCGGTGACAGCAACCGCCGCCAGACGCCGCGCCGCCTTTCGAGCCGGTTGAAAATGAGCAGCACCAGCGCGGGAATCAGGAAACCGATCGGCCCCTTCACCAGCGTCGCTAAACCCGCCGCCGCCGCCCCCAGCAGATACCAGTTGCGCCGCGTCCGGCCTTCCGCCTCCTCCGCCAGATAGCCGGCAAAAATCGCGCCGCAGACGAAAAAGGCGAGCGCCATGTCGAAAATGACCGTGCGCGCATTCATCACGAAGAGCGGCATGGTCGCAACCACAATGGCCGCCAGCAGGCCGCAACGGGTTCCATGAACTTTCCGGCAAAAGGCGAATGTCAGGGCCACCAACCCCAGGCCAAAAACCGCGGACGGGAGGCGCGCCGCGGTTTCGTTGTCGCCAAAAGCCCCGAGGGACAGGGCCACGGCCTTGAAGTAAAATGCCGGCTTGTCCAGGTAATCCACGCCGTTGTAGGTGGGCACCAGCCAGGCGCCCGACTGTTTCATCTCGCGCGCGACCTCGGCGTTCCGGCCCTCATCCGGTTGCAACAAGGGCAGACTCCCCAGCCGGAAACAGATGGTAAACCAGGCAACGGCCAGAGCCAGCCACACCCAGGCAGTTTCCGTTTGCGAGTGCAACGATGAGCGGCGCGGTTCGATGCCATGCACTCTACCAATCCCGCAACGCAACGCAAGGCCGTTGACCGGCAGGCAGTGCCCGATTTGGCTGTTGTAGTGTCGGCGCTGTGCGCCGATTTCGAGCCGCAGGCTCGACGCTACAACAAATCAGGACACAACCAACCTGCGCTCACGCTCCGGATATTCACGCCCATTCAATCATTGGCCGGCAAGTTTTATCGGCCGACACGCTTTCCAGTTTGCTTTGCGCGGGAACTTTTCCTATTGCTGACGGGTCCTCTTGAAGGAGATGAAGAAAAAAATGAGATGGATTTTGGGCGCCCTGGTCGCGGTATTCGCGTTGTTGCAACTCGCCAACCCGCAGCGCACCAATCCGCCGGTCGCGCCGGGACACGATTTGATGGCCGCCAACCCGCCGCCGCCGCCCGTCGCCACGATGCTGCGCGCCGCCTGCTACGACTGCCATTCCGACGAAACCCGCTGGCCGTGGTACAGCCACATCGCGCCGGTGTCGTGGCTGGTGGCCGGCGACGTGAAGGACGGACGCGAGCGAATGAATTTCTCCGACTGGCCGCGCGACCTGTCCGAACGCGCCGCCAAACGGCTGGAACGGATCAGCGAAGAGGTGGGTTACCACGACATGCCGCCGGCCAAATACACGCTGCTGCATCCCGACGCCCGGCTCACCGCCGACCAGCGCCAGCAATTGATTAATTGGGCGGACCAGGAAGCCGCGCGGTTGAAATCGGCGGTGACGAATAACTGATGAGCGGTTGACGATTGGGCGCATCCGGGCATTGTTCCTTCCTGGGAGTACCGGTGTGTTTTATCGGACATCTTCCCCCCGCCTCCTCACGTCGGCGCCTACCGATCCCGCCGGCGGGACGACGGCGCTCCCAGGGTCCACGACCCGCAACTGTTTCGTTTGGGCATTGACGGAAACCCGGCCGCCAAACATGCTTTAAAATTTATGTTGCACAGCGAACTGGTTCCCGCCGCGGACAAGGATTCCCGGCACTTGATGGTGATGTTGCACGGCCTCGGCGACAGCCTGGACGGCTGGCGCTGGTTTCCGGAGGTGATGAACCTGCCCTGGCTGAATTATCTGCTCGTCAACGCGCCGGACGACTACTACGGCGGTTACTCATGGTTCGATCTGGAGAACATGGTACCCGGCGTCCAGCGCAGCCGGAAATTATTGTTCGACCTGCTGGACGATTTGCGCGCCAGGGGTTTTCCACCCGAACAAATCATCTTCGGCGGCTTTTCACAGGGCTGCCTGATGGCCATCGAAACCGGCCTGCACTATCCGCACCGGTTCGCGGGCATCGTCGGCATCAGCGGCTGGATTTATGAGGCGGAAAAACTGGTGCGGGAACTTTCGCCCATTGCGCGCCAGCAGCGTCTGCTCATGACGCACGGCACGAGCGACCCCATGATTCCGATCGACAAGGTGCGCCGGCAGATCCCCCTGCTCCAGGCAGCGGGACTGCAACTCGAGTGGCGCGAATTCGCCAAGGCGCACACCGTCGCCGGTGAGGCGGAGATTTCCGTCATCCGAAATTTTGTACGCGCCGGATATCCGGGCATTTAACGTTGTAGCGTCGGCGCTGCGCGCCGATTTCGAGCCACAGGCTCGATGCTACAGGAAATCGGGCCACCGCCTGAAAATCAATCAGCTTGACAGTGGGCATAATTACGCTAATTCGTAATCGTAATTCCAACCAGGAGACGATATGGCATCAAAATCAATTACGAGTCGTAATTTTAAGTTTGGTGGCGACGTTTACCACATCACGGTGCGTTCTTACGACAAGGACCTTGGCCACGTCACGGCGGATTGGTGGCGGGAATCCGACCGGCAGGAAGGCAGGCTCGGCTACGGCGTGGTGTCCGCCGACGTGGCCATCAGGCTGGCCGAACAGGCGATCTGCAATCCCACGCCGCCACCCGCCTCGGAGTCATCATCTCATCGCCGCACCTTCAGGCCACCGCCACCGTAAGAGAAACGCGCCGGTCATCCGGGTGTCGTGGGGAAACAACCGGCGCGCTCGTGTCGCCACGCAGGGACACGGAGCCCCGCCATGCGGGAGGGAAGAATAATCGGATTGGAATGGTGGGGCGAGCGTCCCCGCGAGCCGGCTTTAACACGCCAGGACCCGGCGACAGCGGCTCGTCAGGAGCCTCGCCCCACCCGTCTCACACCTTGATTTCGCGGGCTGCGCCGGGGATCCAGATCTGTTCCGGACGCGGTTCGCCGGTGGTTTCCATCGCGCGCTCCACGATGTCGCGCATCTGGCTGAACCACCAGCTCGCGCGGGCGATGCGCCCCTCGCACCGGGCCACGTTCGGCCGCGGGCGGATTCCAGAGAAGCCGAGTTCCATCTGTTCGTTTGTCGCATTGGTCATATTGAACCTTTCGTTGCGCGACATCCTGACAGGTGGGGTTGGACATTGGCTGTCCAAGGTAAAAAGAATTCGGAATTGTATCGTTCACAAACCGAAAATGCCTATAAAAGCCCAATAAAACCGCAGTGAATGTGGCCAAATTGAATATTATTGCGAGGCCGGTTCTTTCAATGGATTTGTGCTTAAATCGAAAGAAACATCCACGGAAACACCGGACAGCAAATCATTTCGGCGTTCGCTGTTCAGTGTCCAACGGTCGGTGTGGGCATCTGTTCCTGCAAATTGATCGCGTCCCCTGGTTCCAACAGCACGACGTGGCCGTTGAGCAAATCGCCCGGATTGATATCGATGGGCACACCGTGGCGGGTGATGGTGATGGCCTTGGGATTGTGGCGGCCGGTGTACTCGGCCGTCGCTATCGCCTGCACGAGCGTCAATCCGGCGACCCACGGGACCTTGGGATGTTTCACCGGGCCGACGATGGCAATGGTGGTTTTGGGGTCCGCTCCCGTGGCGTTGAGCGCGGCTTTTTGTCCCGCAATATAGGCCGCCTTCACCCGGGCGTCGGCGTCCGACCGGGTGACGCAACCGCAAAACAACATCGCGACCAAAAGCGCCAGGGTTCCGCCCAGACAGAAGATTTTTGAGGGTCCACCCATGCTATTCCGGCTTTTTGAGAATTTTCCCGAATTCGCCCTCGACCGGTTCGATTTCAATCCGATGATCGGGACGAACTCCCGATGCCGGCTTGGCCGTTCCCGGCTTCTTTTCCGTTTTAGGAGCGGTGGCCATCGGCGGCAACGGCGCGGCGGCCGAGGGCGTCTCCGCCGGTTCGCTGTCCGGCGGTTCGGCGTCCCGGCCGGGAATGAAGAAATTGGTCCGCGTTTCCAGCCATTTGGTGTAACGCTGATAGCTCCACATGCCGTGGTCGGCGCCGGTTTCGATGGCGGAGATGATTTTGAAAAATTCGCGTGTGCGGATGAAATTCTTCACTGCGTGAGTCGCCACCAGGATTTCGCATTCGGGCACGCGGATGTTCAAATCCGGGCGGAACCGGAGCCGCTGCGAAATGACCGCCACCAGGCAATCGGCGAGCTGGGCGCAAACGGCGCCCTGGATTTCCGCCGGGAAGGCCGAGGCGACGCGCTGCACGGCCTCGGCGCAGGTCGAGGAATGCACCGTCGCCAGGACCAGGTGACCGGTCTCCGAGGCACTCAACGTCAGGCGCATCGTTTCCGGGTCGCGCATTTCCCCCACCATCAGCACATCGGGGTCCTCCCGCAATGCGTCCAGCAACGCCTGCTCAAAACTCGGCGTGTCGCGCCCGACTTCGCGCTGCCGGATGTAGGCGCGGCGGGGGCGGAACGTGTATTCGATGGGGCTTTCCACCGTGACGATGTGGCGGGTATCGGTGAGGTTGATTTCCTGAATCAGGGCCGCCAGCGTAGAGGACTTGCCGCTGCCGGTCGCGCCGCTGACGAGGATCAAGCCGTGCGTGTTCTTGACGAGCTTCTTGAGGTCGGGATGCAGATTGAGTTTTTCCACCGTGGCCTGGAACGCGCTCAACAAACGGATGGCCATGCCGATGCCGCGCGATGTCTGCAGAACGTTGATCCGGCAGCGGACGCCGCGGATGGTCTTGGACAAATCAAACGAGCGCCGTTCCAGAAAAACCGGCCACTGTTCCTCGCCGATGAGCCGGCGCGCGATATCCGCCAGGGTCCGGGGCGGAATGGGTTCGCCCGTCACCCGCAGGGCGCCGCGAACGCGCCAGGCCGCCGGCATCCCGGCTTCCAGGTGCAGGTCGCTGGCGCCGCTGCCCGCCGCCGTTTCAATCCATGAATCCAATTCCATACGACTTCAATTTACCTTACCCGAACACTGGCGACAGCGAAAAAATGTCGCAACCACAAAGTCCGGATTGAATTTACGATATTGGATTTACGATTTACGAGCCGCTCATAAATCGTGGGCGGGACGTAAATTTGTGGCTGCCGACGTAAGGAGGCGGATATTTGTGTGTTTGGCATTTGACCGGAAAGACGCCTCCTTACGTCGGCGGCCACGGCGTGGATTTTTATAATTTTCAACTCAGACCCGCTCCAGGGACGCTGTCCATTCCGCCACCGCCGCCTTGATTTCCGCTCCAGTCTGGCGCCGGGGTTTCACAAACCGCGGGGTGAACCATGGAAACAAACCGATCAAATCATGGGTCACCAGAATCTGGCCGTCGCAATCGCCGCCGCTGCCGATGCCGATGGTGGGAATGGGAAGGCGCGCCGTGATTTCCTTTGCGACTGGCAGCGTCACCAGTTCGAGCACAATCGCAAACGCCCCTGCGTCGGCCAGCGCCCACGCGTCTTCGAGCAACGCCCCATGTTCCGGCTCGTTTTTGCCTTTGACATGGTAGCCGCCTTCCGCCAGCACCTGCTGCGGCAACATGCCTAGATGCCCGCAGTACGGAATCCCGGCGGACACAATGGCACGGACCTGCCCGATGATGCCGCGTCCGCCCTCGGCCTTCACGAATTCCGCACCCGCGGCCACCAGCCGTTGTGCATTGGCCACCGCACTTTCAATTGTCTCGTAACTTTTGAACGGCAGATCCGCGCCCAGCAGGGCGTTCGGTTTCGCGCGCGCGGCGGCGCGGGTGTGATGCTCCATTTCGGCCATCGTCACGCGCGTGGTATCCGGATAACCGAGCACCACCATGCCCAGGGAATCGCCGACGAGAATCAACGGGACGCCCGCCTCGTCGAGCAGCCTGGCCATGGGAAAATCATACGCCGTGAGCGCGGCGATTTTTTCACCGCGCAATTTCATGGCGCGGATGGCGTCGGCGGTGATTTTGACTGAATTCATCAAATCGGTAGCCGCGTTTGTAAAAACGCGGACTCCGCCGATTTACATCGGCGGCTACAAAGCAAAACTTTTGATCAACTCCTCCGGCGTCGTGGTGGCGGTGCCGACCTTGCCGACCACAATGCCCGCGGCGTGATTGGATAGCATGGCCGCCTCGATCGGCGACGCGCCCGCGGCGATGGCCAGCGTAAACGTGGCGATGACGGTGTCGCCGGCGCCGGACACGTCGAACACCTCCTGCGCCACGGTGGGAATGTGAAACGGCTTCCTGCCGCGCTGACAGAGCAACATGCCGAGTTCGCCGAGCGTGATCAGCAGCACCGCCGGGCGCAGCTCGTTTAGCAAACGTTCCGCGACGAGCATGAGGTTCTGGTCGGCCAGCGGATTCGCGTGACGGGTTTCGTCCGGCAGATTGGCCAGCTCGAACGCCTCCTTGCGGTTGGGCGTGACGAGCGAGAGATTGCTCAAATTCAAATGATGTACCGGCTTGGGGTCGAAACTCAGCCAGATGCCGCGCGCCCGGCAGAGCGCTTTGATTTCGTTGAGCAACGGCTGCGTCACCACCCCCTTGCCGTAATCGCCGACGATAAGGGCGGCAGCCTTCGGCAGCTTTGCTTTCAATTCGCCGAGCAAACGGCCGGCCAGGTGCCCGTCCAGATGGTCGCGCGTTTCGCGATCAATGCGCACCATCTGTTGTTTGTGGGCGACGACGCGGGTTTTGACGCTGGTATGCCGCGCGGCATGCGTCACCAGCCCGGCACAGCCGATCTTTTGTTCGTTCAACAGCGTTCGCAGCCGGCGGCCGGCCTCGTCGCTGCCCACCACTCCGAAAATTTCCACCGGCACGTCCAGCGCCGTCAGATTGCGCGCGACGTTGGCCGCGCCGCCGGGCATGAAACTCTCGCGCTCGAACTCCACCACCGGCACGGGCGCCTCCGGTGAAATGCGCGACACCGCGCCCCAGATGAACTGGTCGAGCATCACATCGCCGAGGACCAGCACGCGGGTTTTCGTCGCGGCAGCCAGAATTTGCCGCACCCGGGAAACAGTCAGAATTTTTGCGCTCATTTAATTTGTTTTACCACGGATTAACACGGATTAACACAGATGAAAAATAAAATCCCTCACCCGCCGCTCCGCGCCACCCTCTCCCCGCCAAACGGGGAGAGGGCCGGGGCGAGGGGCTCGTTAAATTTGATTTGTTTCAATCCGTGTGCATCCGTGTGCATCCGTGGTTGGGTCTAATCCAAAAAAGCCGTCAACGGACTCGTCGCGCTGGCGGTTTCCCGCGTGGCGGCCAGCCCGGACTCAAACGCCGCCCGTCCGGCCTCCACGGCCATTTTGAAGGCGACGGCCATACGGTTCGGATCGCTCGACACTGCCACGGCGGTGTTGACCAGCACGGCGTCGGCCCCCAGTTCCATCGCCTCCGCCGCATGGCTCGGCGCGCCGAGACCGGCATCCACGACCACCGGCACCGTGGCCTGCTCGATGATGATGCAAATCTGGTCGCGTGTCTGGAGGCCGCGATTCGACCCGATGGGCGAACCGAGCGGCATCACGGTCGCGACCCCCACATCCTGCAACCGTTTCGCCAGCACCGGGTCGGCGTTGATGTAAGGCAGCACGGTGAAACCGTCCTTCACCAGAATTTCAGCGGCCTTGAACGTTTCCACCGGGTCGGGCAGCAGATAACGCGGGTCGGGATGGATTTCAAGCTTCACCCACTTCGGCAGGCCGGCGGCAACCGCCAGGCGCGCGAGCCGGACGGCTTCCTCGGCATTCATCGCACCGCTGGTGTTGGGCAGGAGCAGATATTTTTTGGGGTCAATAAATTCGAGGATGTTCGCGAACGGATCATTTTTGCCGCTCAAATCGGCGCGGCGGAGGGCGACGGTGACCATTTCCGCGCCGCTGGCAGCCAACGCGTCGCGCATGGCTTCGGGCGACGAAAATTTTCCGGTGCCCATGATGAGCCGCGACCGGAAAATCCTCCCGGCGATGACCAATGACTGGTTGACAGACGACATTGCGTCTAATTTAAGAAATTACGCCGGTTTGTCGAGAAGCGAAGGCACACCATTGTAGGCGCCGAGGTAACGAGGCGGGCCTTCAATCGATTTCCATCGACGAGTTTTATGACAAGCCTCCTTGCGTCGGCTCCTGCAATTTTTGAATACTTTCGCCTTTGAACTTTCGCGCCGTGAACTTAGCTTGCACCCATGTTCCGTCCCTGCATTGACCTGCATGAAGGCAAGGTGAAGCAAATCGTCGGCGGCACGCTCGGCGACGCCGGCCCGCGCACCAACTTTGTCTCCGACCGCCCCGCCGCGTGGTTCGCGGAATTGTACAAACGCGACGGGTTGACGGGCGGCCACGTCATCATGCTCGGCCCCGGCAACGACACCGAGGCGCGCGCCGCGCTGGCGGCGTTTCCGGGCGGACTGCACATCGGCGGCGGCATCAATGCCCAAAACGCCCGCGACTGGCTCGACGCCGGTGCCTCGCACGTCATCGTCACCAGCTGGGTCTTTCGCGAAGGGCGCGTGGATTGGGAACGAATTGGCGAGCTGGTCAAAGCTGTCGGCAAGGACAGGCTGGTGTTGGACTTGAGCTGCCGTCGCAAACCCCTCACCCGGCGAGACGCCACCCTCTCCCCGCCTGACGGGGAGAGGGACGGGGCGAGGGGCGATTATCATGTCGTCACCGACCGCTGGCAGAAATTCACGGAGGTCACCATCACGCCGGAGACGCTCCAAAAGCTGGCCGGCAGTTGCGCGGAATTTCTGGTGCATGCGGTGGACGTGGAAGGTTTGTGCCGGGGCATTGACCGGGAACTGGTGGAAAAGCTCGGGCAGTGGACACCGATTCCGGCGACCTACGCCGGCGGCGCGAATTCACTGGCGGATCTGGAGGAAGTCACCCGTCTGGGCCGGGGCAAGGTTGACCTGACCATCGGTTCGGCACTGGATATTTTCGGCGGCACCGGGGTGAAATACGACGATGTGGTAAAATTCAACCGCCGGCAGGAAAAACTCAAATGAAGCGAACCCGGCTTGAATGCGGCTGATGGAATGACCCGATGCCGGCCGCTCTGACAGCCTATTTTCTGTTGAAACGCATTCTGCCGGGCGAAACCCTGCGACGGTCGGTTGAGTTGTGGCAAAAGGCCGGCAACCGTCGTCGCTTCGGTGACTGGCATGGTCCAAGGTCCATTGGCATTTCGATCAACGATCACTGCAATCGCGCCTGTTCCTACTGTCCGCAATCCGTCAAGGCGGTCAGGAATCCGGAGCGTTTTGTGGAGGACGCGGTGTTTAAACAGTTTTTGAAGCGGCTTCGGGAAATCAACTGGGCCTACGCCGTGGATTATCACTTTTATGGCGAGCCCATGTTGCATCCCAACCTGGAGTCATTAGTCCGTCAAACCGTCGAGGCCAG
>JBKQOA010000172.1:0-4133 GCA_052145735.1 Limisphaerales bacterium | reverse complement strand
CAACCAACAACAAAGAAGACAACATGAAACTAAATCAGTTGATTCTCACAACCTTTGCCGGGTTGCAATTTGTTTTCTCGGCATCGGCTGCCGATGACACGGCCACCAATTCCGCCGGAGCCGTGCCAACTGAAGTCCCTGCCTATACCGCTGTGAACAGCCCAACCGCCGGTTCCACGGAAGCGGCTGAAATCGAGGCTTTGAAAAAAGAAGTCCAGGAACTCGGCCAAAAAGTCCAGGCCCTTCAACAACAGCGCGATCTGGACCAGCAGACCAACACCGCCGCTGCCCAGGGGCAAATCCAGAGTCTCGACCAGCAGGTGCGCATCCTGGAGCGCCAGCGTGAACTGGACCAGGAGGAGGCTGCTGCTGCCGCGAAGGCGTTGCCGAAAATCTCGGCCGGCGCGGCCGGCTTCAGCTTCACTTCCGCCGACACCAATTTTTCCCTCGCGCTGCACGGCGTGTTGCAGGTGGACAGCCGCAGCTTTTTTGCGAATGACAATGTCCAGGGGGACAACAGTTTTCTGCTGCGCCGGGCCCGGCCGATCCTCCAAGGGACCGTCTATCACGATTTTGATTTCATGTTCGTGCCGGATTTCGGCGGAAACACCGTGCAGATTTTCGATGCTTATGTGAACTATCGCTACACTCCGGGGTTGCAATTCCAGGCCGGGAAATTCAAATCACCGGTCGGTCTGGAGACCTTGCAGTCGGACGTCAACATCCTGTTCAATGAGCGGTCGCTGGCCACGGACCTGGTGCCGAATCGTGACGTCGGGTTCGAGTTGCACGGTGATCTGTTCAACGGTGCCGCCAGCTATGCCGCCGGCATTTTCAACGGGGCGCCGGACTATTCGGGTACCGAGACCAATGCCGATTACGACAGTTTGAAGGCGTTCGCCGGGCGGGTTTTCTTCCAGCCGCTGAAGAATTCGGACCTGGCGTTCCTCAAAGGATTCGGGTTTGGTCTCGGAGGCAGTTACGAGAGCGACCACGCTTGGACCAACACCGCGGGCACGGGGCTCACACCGGGTTACACCACGGATGGCCAGCAGAAGTTTTTCACCTACACCAACAATGTGGTGGGCCATGGCACGCACTGGCGGCTTGCGCCGCAGGGTTCCTATTACTACGGGCCGCTGGGCGTGTTTGGCGAATACGTCATTTCCGACCAGCAGGTCCGGAATGTGCCGAGACACCTGGACGCCGACCTGCAAAACACGGCCTGGGATATTTCGGGGAGCTGGCTCCTGACCGGGGAGGACGCCTCGCCCAACGGCGTGGTGCCCCTGCATCCGTTCAATCCCAAACGCGGACAGTGGGGTGCGTGGCAGGTGGTTGGCCGCTATGCGCAGTTGGACGTGGATAACGGTGCGTTCCCTGTTTTTGCCAATCCCAACACCTCGGCCTCGGCGGCACACGCGTGGTCGGCCGGCTTGAACTGGTATCTCAACCGGAACATCCGCTTTGATGCCAGCTTCTCCCACACCTGGTTTGACGGTGGGACAGGCACCGGGGCAACGGTGACGAAACAGCCGGAAAATGTGTTGTTCACCCGCATCCAACTGGGATTTTGATTGTCGCAAGGACTTGAAAGATTGCGCCCTATGAAAACATTTCTGAAAATTCTGGTTCCGCTGGCTTTCGCGCTGGCCGTGGCGAGCGACGCGAAGGAAATAAAACTCCTGAACGTTTCCTACGACCCCACGCGGGAGTTGTATCAGGATTACAACGCCGCGTTCGCCAAATATTGGAAGGCGAAAACCGGCGATGACGTGGTGGTCGCCCAGTCGCATGGCGGTTCCGGCAAACAGGCGCAATCCGTCATCAACGGTCTTGGAGCCGACGTCGTCACGCTCGCGCTGGCTTACGACATTGATGCCATTTCCCGACAGGCACAATTGTTGCCCGGGAATTGGCAGAAGCGCCTGCCCAACAACAGCACGCCCTACACCTCGACCATTGTGTTTCTCGTGCGCAAGGGAAATCCCAAACACATCAAAGACTGGGACGATGTGGTGAAGCCGGGAGTGGTGGTGGTGACCCCCAATCCAAAAACCTCCGGCGGCGCGCGCTGGAATTACCTCGCCGCGTGGGCCTACGCGCTTGATAAATACGGCCACGACGACGCCAAAGCCCGCGATTTCGTCAAGCGGCTTTACAAAAACGTGCCCGTGCTCGATTCCGGCGCGCGCGGGTCGACGACCACGTTTGTTGAGCGCGGCATCGGAGACGTGTTGTTGGCCTGGGAAAACGAGGCGTACCTCGCCATCAAACAGTTCGGCGCGGACAAATTTGACATCGTCACGCCATCGTTGAGCATTTTGGCCGAGCCGCCGGTGGCGGTGGTGGACAAAGTGGCGAAGAAACACGGCACAACCGAGGTGGCGCAGGCTTATCTGGAACACCTTTATTCCGACGAGGGCCAGGACATCGCCGGCCGGAATTTTTACCGTCCGCGCGA
The DNA here is from genome assembly GCA_052145735.1 of Limisphaerales bacterium. Lineage (GTDB taxonomy): Bacteria > Verrucomicrobiota > Verrucomicrobiia > Limisphaerales > UBA11358 > UBA11358. The sequence goes on along the minus strand of JBKQOA010000172.1, from coordinate 1,669 downwards.
TGCCAGGGCCGCCGCCAAATATGCCGGCCGGTTCGGCCCGGTGAAACTCGTCACCGTGGATGATGTGTTCGGCGGCTGGCAGAAGGCGCAGAAAATCCATTTCGCCGACGGCGGCGTCTTTGACCAGATCTTCCAACCCTGAAACCGGCATGCCGTTTCCAAACGTGTCAATCATTGGCTGATCAAAGAAATTCTTTCACTGACTTGTAACTCAGGTTATACCGCCGGACACAAGCCGCATGGCCAGGAAAACAAACAGCGTGTTGCCGGGATTCAAGCTGACGCTCAGCTACACGCTGCTCTATCTCGGGCTCATTGTCCTGATTCCGCTGGCGGCCACGTTCTGGAAAACGAGCGCGCTGACGTGGGACCAGTTCTGGCACACCGTCACCGCGCCGCGCGTGATGGCGTCGTACCGCCTGAGCTTTGGCGCGTCGTTTCTGGCGGCGCTCATCAATTTGTTCTTCGGCCTGCTCGTTGCCTGGGTGCTGGTGCGCTACCAGTTCTGGGGCAAACGGTTCGTGGACGCGCTGGTGGACCTGCCGTTCGCGCTGCCCACGGCGGTGGCCGGCATCGCGTTGGCGGCCATCTACGCGCCAAACGGATGGATCGGCCAACTCCTCGCGCCGCTCGGCATCAAAGTCGCCTACACCCGGCTCGGGGTACTGGTTGCGCTCACGTTCATCGGGCTGCCGTTCATCGTTCGCACGGTGCAACCGGTGCTGGAGGATCTCGATCCTGAATTTGAAGAATCCGCCGCCAGTCTGGGGGCAAACCGCTGGCAGGTGTTCTGGCTGGTCACGTTGCCGATGCTCCGCCCGGCGCTGCTGACCGGGTTCACGCTCGCGTTCGCCCGCGCGCTGGGCGAATACGGCTCGGTCATTTTCATCGCCGGCAACATGCCCGGCTACAGCGAAATCACGCCGCTGCTCATCATCACCAAGCTCGAGGAATTCGATTGTCCCGGGGCTACCGCCATTGCAATCGTGATGCTCCTGGCTTCCTTCGGGCTGTTGCTCACCATCAATTTCCTCCAATGGTGGAGCCACCGCCATCACGTGCCCGTTTGATTTATGGTTCCCGCTTCCACCCTCCACGCCCCGCGCCGCGCCGCTCCCCGCCGCGTGACGGCCGAGCCGTCGTTCGTGCGCTGGCTGCTCATCGGCACCGCGTTGTTGTTTCTCGGTTTGTTTCTGTTCGTGCCCCTGGCGGCGGTTTTCGCGGAGGCATTCGCCAAGGGCGTTGGTTTCTATTTTCACGCGTTTGAAGACGTGGACACCATGGCGGCCATCAAACGAACCCTCATCGTTGCCGGCATTGCCGTGCCGCTGAATTGCGTCTTTGGCGTGGCCGCGGCTTGGGCGATCGCGAAGTTCGATTTCCGCGGCAAGACCGTGTTGATTACCCTGATTGACCTGCCGTTCTCGGTTTCGCCGGTCGTTTCGGGAATGATTTATGTGCTGCTGTTCGGTGCGCAGGGATTGCTCGGACCTTGGCTGCTGGCGCATGACATCCGGATCATTTTCGCCATGCCGGGCATTGTGCTGGCGACGATTTTTGTGACGTTCCCGTTTGTCGCGCGTGAATTGATTCCGCTCATGCAGGCGCAGGGCCGCAACGAGGAGGAGGCCGCGCGCGTGCTCGGCGCCAGCGGTTGGCAGACCTTCTG
>JBKQOA010000171.1:0-31310 GCA_052145735.1 Limisphaerales bacterium | reverse complement strand
CCGCCATAGGAATAAATGACAACCAACGACGTCGGCCGATTGGCGATAGCCGTTCCAGCGAGCAGATTGGTTGCGGTTGTTTCACTGAATGCCAGCTTGAGCGTTTGATTCGTTGCCACCATTGCCTGCACGGCGTCTTTGCAATCCACGCGCATTTTTTCAGTTTTCTGAAACAGCAAGGCGACGCAAACCATGGAAACAACCACCCCGCCGGTGCCGAGCGAAAGCAAAAATTTGCGGCCTTTGCGATCCACCAGAGCGACGGCGACATAGGTGAACAAAAAATTGACGATGTCGAAAAGGACGTAGCCGAGGTGCGCCCAAAAATCGCTCAAGCCGGCCTGAATGAGGATCGTTACGTTGTAAGCAATGACGGAATTGACGCCGGTAAGCTGGTTGCAGGCGAGGATGACGCAGGCGAGTAAAAAGGGAATGACATATTTGCGGCGCAGGAGGGATTCCTTGACTCGCGTAGTGGCCAACTTGGCTTTTTCGGCGGCGATGGTTTCGGCCATTTCCTTCAATTCAATTTCCACCTGCTCATCCGTGCGCGAACGCAAAAGTGCGGCGCGCGCTGCGTCTTTTTTCCCGCGGCGAAATAACCAGCGCGGCGATTCGGCGACCATAAAGCTGCCGATGACAAATAAAATTCCCGGCGGAAATGAAACCCAGAAAATGCCGCGCCAGGCAGTGTCTTTGAACGCAAAAAGTTTGTCCGCGTCGCCGAGTCTGGCGACTTCATCAACGCGATGGCTGAAATACAGGCCGATGATCGTCGCCGTGAAAATGCCGAACGTCAGGAGCCACTGAAAAATCCCCGTGCCTTTGCCGCGGCTGGATGCGTCCAAACATTCGGCGAGATAAAGCGGAATGACGACGCCAATCAATCCGGCGCTGACGCCTTGCAGCAGGCGGCCAAAAACAAGCGGCCAGTAGCCGTGCGCCAGCGCAATGATTGGGATGCTGATGACAAACAGGACGCCGCTCAATGTCATCAGTTTTTTCCGTCCCATCCAGTCGGCCAGCAGGCCGGCGAACAAGGTTGAAATCACGCTGCCGAGCAGCACGGCGGCGACGATGAATGAAAGCTGCCCCGCATTCATACCGGACGTGGCCTCCAGGTATGGCAGCGCGCCGGCAATGATGCCGACGTCCACCCCATAGAGCAAACCTCCCAGTCCCGCGACGAGCAGAAGAAAGCGGTTGTAACCGGACTTCGTCGCGCCAAGATCCCCGTTCATATCGGTCTATTGTGCCGGTTGATTGGTGCGGAAAGGTTCCCATTCCGGTTCGTTCTCATAAATCCACCGGTAATAATCCGTAGCCTTCAGATGGCTGGCCGCCGCCTCGTCCAGGACCACCACGCAACGCGGGTGCAACTGCAACGCGGTTGCGGAAATCATGCTGGTCATCGGTCCTTCGACGGCTCGCGCAACGATTTCCGCCTTGTCCGCGCCCGTGGCCAGCAGCAGGCAGCGGCGGGAATCGAGAATGGTTCCCACGCCCATCGTAATGGCCCGGCGCGGCATTTCGTCGGGTTTTGAAAACAACGGCGCGTTTTGGGCGAGGGTCAGGCGCGAGAGCACCTTGACCCGGGTGCGGGAGCGGAAGGCGGACAGCGGCTCGTTGAATCCCAGGTGCCCGGCCAGGCCGATGCCCAGCAATTGCAAATCAATGCCGCCGGCCTCGGCGATGAGCCGCTCATATTTTTCACATTCGGCATTCAGGTCGGCGGCCACACCGTCCGGCAAATACGCGTTGTGCAAATTCACGTTCACCTTTGAAAAAAAGTGATGGTTCATGTAATGCCGGTAGGAGTTTGGATTGCTGCCCGACAGCCCCACGTATTCATCGAGGTTGAACGTGCGACATCGGGAGAAATCCAGCCCCTCCTCGCGGTGCATCCGCGCCAGCCGGGCATAAACCGGTTCCACCGTGCAGCCGGTGGCCAGGCCAAGAACCGGTTTGGCCCTGGCACGCAATTCCGCGGCGATGATACGGGCCGCCCAGTCAGTGGCGGCTTCCGGGCTGGGCTGGATGATGACTTCCATAAACGGGTTCTCTCCGGGAGCAATGAAACATTCGCAAAAACGAACCTGACGCGCAACGGCGATTTCATCACGCCCGGCGGAAAATTTCCGCGCCTGACAAAGAAACAAGTCGGCGTGCGGTTAAAGGAGATCAAGAAACTGCTGCTGGCAATTTGAAATGGAGGTCCCAGCTTCAAATTGGACCTTGGCTAGGATTACTTTGAAGTGTTGCTTCCGCTCATCGGCGCATCGGTGAACTCTATCACATCCGCCGTCACCGTGATTTTGGGGATCGAGAATAGAATCAGATATAGCGTCGTTCTGTCTTCGGTATAATTGGCAAGCGCCATGGCCTTGCCTGTCTCTTGGATGCCAGCTGACTTATACAATGACGTCTTAGCACCGCCGATGGTGGGACTGGCGAACGGGATGAACATAAGCAGTCGGAAGCCTGAACTGTGCCCGGCAGCCCCTGCTTTGATGAGTTTGTAATTGTTCCCCGCCAGAGAAATTGTGGTACCTGTAGATTGCCTATATTCATCTCCGGTTGCACATCCCGTCAGAATTGCCATCAAAACCGAGCATACCGCGATGGATAAAATTTTCTGTTTCATCTGAATGTCCTTTTTGTCAGGTCTTCGCAACTGAATTTGCATTCCGGGGTCAAGCTTACCGGTTTATAGAGAATTGTCAGCTAGATTTCAGAATGTTGAAAAACCCGCAAATACACACGGTTTGCTTCGTCTCGTCATGGTGCGATTCTGGAAATTCAGCATTGCTTTTCGTACCGTAAACAGGCAGGCTACTTCGCTCAGACGTCGGGGCGTAGCGTAGCCTGGCTAGCGCGCTTGTTTCGGGTACAAGAGGTCGTGAGTTCGAATCTCACCGCCCCGACCATCTTTCAATTTCCGATTGCGGACTGCAGATTGCCGAATGGAAACTCAACCAACGCCTTCACCCCCTGAAACGGCAAAGGCTGTCTCAGACCCTTCCAACCTGGTGGTGGAATTGCGTTCCATCGTCCAGCGGTTGGAACTGGCCCGGATTTTTCCCCGCCCGCAACCGCTCGAAGTCGAACTTGGCTGCGGCGACGCCTCCTTTCTCGTGGAATACGCGCGGCGTCATCCGGAACGAAATTTCATCGGCGTCGAGCGTTTGCTCGGCCGCATCCGGAAGCTGGACCGCAAAGGACGTCGCGCCGGGTTGACCAACCTGCGCGGTGTGCAGATCGAATCGGCGTATTTTCTGCAATACCTTTTGCCGCCCGGGGTGGCGTCGGCGTTGCATGTTTATTTTCCCGATCCGTGGCCGAAGAAAAAGCACCGCAAGCACCGGCTCATCAACGAACGGTTTCCCCGCTTGGCGCAGGGAGCACTCGCCCCGGGCGGCGTGGTGTATTTACGGACGGATGACCGGGATTATTTTCTGCAAATGACCGAAGTGTTTGGCGCGAGCGGGGAATTTCAGAAAGTGGAAACGCCGTCCGAATTGTTGGATTTGCCCACGGATTTCGAGCAGGAATTCCGCCGGCGGGGAATTCAAACGTTATCCGCGGCGTATCAAATCAAGCCCGGGCCACAGTGAGAAGGCGCATTATATTCGATTTGCGATATACGATTTACGCGCCTGCACCTTGAAGAATTTGCGCATCGTAAATCGCCAATCGTAAATTCATTCAGACATCAATCACCGGGCCGTCGTCGTTGCCGGATTTGGGCGGACGGGGGCGATGTCGGACGGTGACGCGGGCGCCGCCCAGACCGGTCAGGGCGTTCAGGGCGATGGACACGATGCCGATGATGATGGCGCCGAGAAAGGCGAACCCGAAGCTGTCCACCTGAAAGTGCGGCCCCATCAACACGCCGACGAAATAAAGCATCAGCGCGTTGATGACGAGCATGAACAGGCCGAGCGTGAACAGCAGCAGCGGCAGCGCCAACAACATCAAAATCGGCCGGACAAAGGCATTCAGGATGCCCAACAACAGGGCCGCAACGACCAGGTCGGCGGGGGTTTGATAGCGGATGTGACCGCGCAAAATGACGGCCGCCACCAGCACCGCCAGGGTGTTGATGGCCCAATTTCCCAGAAATCGCAGGAATTTTTTGGTTCCGGGTTGCACTTTTTTCGCCAAAACAGCGCCCGGCAAAATGCTTTAAAGAACAATGAAAAACAAGAAACGTTTTTGGGTGGTGTCCTGGTTTGATTGTAGGGCACGACGTAAGGAGTGCTTGTCCAAACGACTCGTTACCTCGTCGCCTACAAATTCGGACAGTACCCGTTTTTGGGTGGATTTGCCTTGCCGGCTGTTGCAGGCTGTCCGCGGCATTATGAAAAAATCCTGTTTTCTGCCCGCCGTCTGGATGGCTTTCCTTCTGGCCTCGTCGTCCGGCGCCTTCGCCCAGAGCGTGGTTGCGCCCGGAGCGAAGCTTGAGAAGCTGTCGGGCGATTTTCAATTCACTGAAGGCCCGACGTGCGACGCCCAAGGCGACGTTTTTTTCACCGACCAGCCGAACAATCGCATCCTGGAGTGGAGCGTGGACGGCAGGCTTTCCACGTTCCTGCAACCGGCCGGCCGGGCGAACGGCATGTATTTCGACGCCAAGGGCAACCTGATTGCCTGCGCCGACGAGAAAAACGAGCTTTGGTCCATCGCCCCCGACAAAACGGTGACCGTGCTCGTCAAGGATTACCAGGGCAAGTATCTCAACGGCCCGAATGATGTGTGGGTCGCCCCGGACGGCGGGCTGTATATTACCGACCCGTTTTACCTGCGCAAATGGTGGGACCACGACAAGATGGCCCAGGACGGCGAGCAGGTTTATTACCTTTCACCCGGCGGCAAAAATCCGGTGCGGGTGACCAGCGACTTTAAAAAGCCCAATGGCATCACCGGCACGCCGGACGGAAAGAGGCTGTTCGTCGCCGACATCGGCGCGGACCGCACATACGTCTTCGACACCCGGCCGGACGGCATGCTGACGAACAAGGCGCTGTTTTGCGCGAAAGGTTCCGACGGCATGACGATTGACGAAAAGGGCGACCTGTTCCTCTGCGGTCATGGCGTGAACGTCTTCGACAAAACCGGCAAGCTCATCGAACACATTGACGTGCCGGAGCCCTGGACGGCCAACTTGAGCTTCGGCGGCAAGGATCATCAAACCCTTTTCATCACCGCGAGCAAGTCGCTCTATTCCATCCGCCTGAACGTCAAGGGCGCGAACCCGGCGAAATAGGGCGGCGGGCCGCGAAAGGCCCGGCTGGCTGCCCGGCTGGCCAGTTTGAACGTGTTCATGGCACAGGCCATTTCCATGGCAATTGCTTTAATCTTCCCCTGGTTGCCCGGCATGAAAAATGCATCCGCCTAATCCCGGAAATGCTTCATTTGTCGGACAACGGCGGCCGGGAATCGCCGGGAACAGAGTTAAATTAAAAAGTTATGTCAGAACAAACGGAAACCAGACACGAACGAGTTGAGCGCGTCGGATCGGACCAGGTGACCATCACCGACGAGCAGGTGGTCATTGAAGCCAGGCACGAAATGCCCGACTGGGAAGTCCGTACTTATCAGGCGCCCGCCATTTATTTTGAAGAGAAAAAATATCTCCTGGTGGAGAAGGTGCCGGCCCGGGCTCCATATTCGGTCCGCTATGTTCTTCGCCCCTGGCCGGGGGACAAGGTCGCAAATCCCAAAATGTTTCATACCTACGACGCGGCGGTGGTGGCGGAACGAGATTCAGCACGGCGTGGCGAAGCGTTCAACGAGGTGATGTGGATATGTCTGCTGCCGTTCTATCCGTTTCTGGGCCTGCTCTGGTCGGGCACCCAGCAGCGGTTTCACCGCTTTGGTTTCCTGCCGCGGACCATCACGGGACTTTCCATCTTCACGGTTTTTGGTCTGATGCTCACCCAGGGCGCGTTCATTGCTCTGTTGCTTCAAGCCAGCGCCCGCAGCGGGAACATGATGATTGGCGGAATCCTCCTGGTCCTTCTGAATCGGAATTGCCTTCAAATTGGCCCCGTTGGGATTCCCGTGATCATCCCGGACCTCCTGCTGGCTCTGGCGTTGATGACGGATGTGGCCATACGTTACTCGCATTATCTGCGGGACGATCAATGGACCGGCGGTTTTCTTGAATGGCTGGTTCCGCAATCGCTTCGTAAAAATTCCCAACAGGAGTAGCTGAACTCACCGCCGGGTTCCGTGGAACAGCCCGGAGCGGATTACCTCGCGCGTGTCTCGGCCAGCCCGATGACGCAACTGTCAGGGACCGGCGATCATCCAACGGTCGGGATCGGGAAGGGGACGCGGGCTTGGGATGACAAACTATTCGCTTCCCGTCCAAGAGACGAGAATTTGGCCCCGCGCATTCTCCGGAAACGGCTTTGTGAATTGTGTGTGAATTGGTTGTGAGTAACTTGTCAATGGCAGGTCCATTGTGGGCACATGACTTGCGGCTTCTGCTGGTGTTATGCGCGAAAATCCATTCGAGGCCCGCGAAACCTGCGATGAAATCGCAGTGACACTGGATGGTTGCCCGGTGGCGCTGCCGTCCGCAAGCTGCTCCCTTGGCGCCATTCGCTGCCATCTGGAAACGCTGGCCTTGGAACAGCAGCGCATTTTGTATTTTTTAAGCATCGACGGCCAACCGGTGGATCTTTCACTCCCCTTGCCGGGTCAGGAAGCTTTTTCCCGCGTCGAAGGCGGGACGGTCGCCTTGGAGGAAACCTCCCTGCTGCTGCTCAAGAAGGCGTATCAACAGACCGACCGCGCCCGGGAATGTGTGGAAACCGCCCTCACTTTGGTCCTCATCAATAATGGCCAGGTGGCCCACGAGGTGTGGTGGAACCTGGCGGCGGTTCTCAAAGAGCCGGTATTGACGTTGAGTCTGATGCCCGATACGGTTTGCGGCGCGCCCGAAGGCGACACCTCGCTGACGCAACTCCGCAAATGGCAATTGGAACAAATCGCCGCCATCATCCGGAACGTGAACGAGGCCTGCCATGCGGAAGACACGATCCCGCTTTCCAATGCGCTGGAAAACCGCGTGTTGCCCTGGTTGCAAAATCTGGGGGAACTCATCTGTCTCTGGCATGAGACGGTCCTGGCCGGATCCCGGCTCGGAATCCACTGCCCGGCCGCCTGACGCCTCCCCCATCGTCTTTCCGGATCAAAGCGGGGACGGAGGCGGTTGGTCCGGGCGAACGGGAGGCAATCCGCCCGCTTCGGCCAGGGTTCGCGGGCGCAGAGGACTCTCCGGTGGCCGGTGGGATGCCGGCGACGATCTGGAATGACGATGGTGATGCGCATGCCGCCGGTGGTGCTGCCGGCGAAAAGCGATCGCCCAGATGAAAGCCGCCAGCGCGACTACGAAAAGAGCGCCGAAATAAACAAGGATTTGAGAAACGGTGGATCCGGATGGAATCAAAGCCCGAAGCGCATTCTCTTCACCAATGCGAAAGGCGCCGGCCAATAAACCTGAAGTCGTCATGATCAAAAAATTTCCTTTCCCGTTGGAACGGCTTTGCCGGCTCCTGGATCAGCCGCGTTGAGGTTCAGGCGCAACATGCTCCCAAGATAAAGCATGGCGGCGGATTTTCAACTGCCCGGTGGCTTCACCCGGACTGAAATTGTCACGCTCCAGCATGGCCGGGTCGTGTTTTCTTCCGGTAACTCACCGGTTTCATTTCCTTTGCCGGGGCACCGCCATCCAGCATCCGCTTGAGTTCCTTGATTTGATCGCGGAGCAGGGCGGCTTTCTCAAATTCCAAATTCTCCGCCGCGGCGAGCATTTCGCTTTCCAGTTCTTTGACGGTTTCAGTGAGGTCAACGTCCAGGCCGGCCTCCTGCAGCACCGCGCCGGCCTCCCGGCGGTTGGATTCGTAGGTGGCGAGGCTTTCCTCGACCGCCCGGCTCACACTGCGGGGCGTGATGTGGTGCGCGCGGTTGTATTCGAGCTGGCGCCGGCGGCGGTATTCGGTGACGGCCAGGAATTTTTTAATGCTGTCGGTCATCACATCGGCGTAAAGAATCACTTCACCGTTGAGATGCCGGGCCGCGCGGCCGGCGGTCTGAATCAGGCTCGTCTCGCTGCGCAAAAAACCTTCCTTGTCCGCGTCAAGGATCGCCACGAGCGAAACTTCCGGCAGATCCAGTCCCTCGCGCAGCAGGTTGATGCCGACGAGCACGTCGAATTCGCCCTGGCGCAACGCGCGCAAAATTTCGACGCGCTCGATGGCGTCAATCTCGCTGTGCAGGTAGCGGACGTTCACGCCAATGTCGCGGAGATAATCCGTCAGTTCCTCGGCGGTGCGCTTGGTCAGCGTGGTCACGAGCACGCGTTCCTTCGCGTCGGCGCGCCGGCGCGCTTCCTCGATGAGATCATCAATCTGGCCCTGGAGCGGTTTCACCGTGACCTTCGGGTCAATGAGGCCGGTCGGGCGCACGACGAGTTCGACCACCCTGCCCCGCGACCAGCCGATTTCACGCGGGGCCGGTGTGGCGCTGGCGTAGATCGTCTGGCTCTGCAGGGACTGGAACTCCAGAAAATTCATGGGCCGGTTGTCCAGCGCGCTCGGCAGCCGGAAACCGTGATCGACCAGGACCGTTTTGCGCGAGCGGTCGCCTTCATACATGCCGCCGATTTGCGGCACGGTGACGTGCGATTCGTCAATGACGAGCAGGTAATCCGGCGGAAGAAAGTCAAACAGCGTGCAGGGTTGCGAGCCGGGCGCACGGCCGGAAATATGGCGCGAGTAGTTCTCGATGCCGGAGCAGACGCCCATTTCCTCCATCATTTCCAGGTCGTATTCGGTGCGCATCTTGATGCGCTGGGCCTCGAGCAGTTTGCCGTGTTTTTCGAACCAGGCGATGCGCTCGCCGAGTTCCTCGCGGATGGCCAGGATGGCGCGTTTCATCTTGTCGCCGGTCGTGACGAACTGTTTGGCCGGGAAAATGGTGACGGCGTCGGGCGTTTCAATCTTGTTTCCGGTCAACGACTCGAAGCGGGTCAGGCGCTCGATTTCCTCGCCGAAAAATTCCACGCGCAGGCCGTCCTCGCGCCCGGCGGGACGAAGCTCCACCGTGTCGCCCCGCACCCGGAACTGGCCGCGGGCGAATTCGATGTCATTGCGGTCATAAAGCAGGTCCACGAGCCGCGTGAGGAATTGTTCGCGGGACAATGCCATCCCGGCGCGCAGCGGAATGATCATGGCCTCGTAATCCTCCTTGCTGCCGATGCCGTAAATGCACGACACGCTGGCGACGACAATCACATCCCGGCGCGAGAAGAGGGAACTCATCGCGGACAGGCGGAGGCGCTCGATTTCCTCGTTCCGGCTCGAATCCTTTTCGATGAACGTGTCGGTGCGCGGGATGTAGGCTTCCGGCTGGTAATAATCGAAGTAGCTGACGAAGTATTCGACGGCGTTTTTGGGAAAGAAACCCTTGAACTCGGCGTACAACTGCGCGGCCAGCGTTTTGTTGTGCGAAATGACGAGCGTCGGCCTGTCCACGTTCCTGATGACGTTGGCGATGGTGAACGTTTTGCCGGAACCGGTGACGCCGAGGAGCGTCTGGTGACGCGCGCCGGACAAAATGCCGTCGGTCAGCTTCGCAATCGCCTGCGGCTGGTCTCCGGCCGGTTGGTAGGGCGCGACGAGTTCAAACATGCCACGCGAAAGTAGGAGCGGAATGGCCGGGTGTCAACGCGGTCCCGGGCTAGTGGGGATGCCGGTGCCGCAAAATGTGCGGGCACTCCAGACCGTGCGCGAGCATCAATTCCTCGTTGTTCAACAACTCCACCGTCTGCCCGTCGGCGACAATTTGTCCGCGATCCAGCACGATCGCCCGCGAGCACAGTTCCACCGCCAGTTCCAAATCGTGTGTGGCAATCAGCTTCGTCGCCGGGATTTCCCGGAGCAGCGCCTTGAACTCGCGCCGTCCGCGCGGGTCGAGGTCGCTCGTGGGTTCATCCAGAATCAAAATCGCCGGCTCGCATGCCAGCACACCCGCCAGGCAGACGCGGCGTTTCTCGCCATGGCTCAGGTGGTGAGTGGCCCGATGGCCAAAACCGGCCAGCCCGGCCTGCGCCAGCGACTTTTCGACGCGCGCGGCCACCTCCCGGTCATTGAGGCCAAGCTGCTGCGGGCCGAAGGCAACGTCCTCCTGCACCGTCGGGCAGAAAAGCTGGTCGTCCGGATCCTGAAAAACCAACCCAACCTGCCGGCGGATTTTCTCCACGTTTTGCGCCACAACCGCGTCGCCCAAAATTTTCACCGCGCCATCAGCGGCGGGTTTTTCGGGCAGAATGCCGTTCAAATGCAGCAGCACCGTGGATTTGCCGGAACCGTTCGGCCCGAGCAACGCCACACATTCGCCCGGCCCGATGCGGAAGCTCACGCCCCGCAACGCTTCCGTGCCGTCGTGATAACGGTATGTCAAACCGATGACTTCGATGGCGTTCATTTCCAGCCCCGGGCGCACATGGCGTCGTAAATGCGCTCGGCCCGCTCCGAAGCGCGGATGAACAACTGTCCGACCACCGTGGCGAGTGTGTTCCAATGGAATCGCCGCCCCCGCGTGAACGTGCGGGCCGCGCGCGCCCGGCGCATCCGCTCGGCCTCGTCCATCAACACAAAGAGGTAGCGATGCATGAGCGCAAGCGTGGTGATGAGCAACGCCGGGACGCGGATGGATTTGAGCACCCGCAGAATCTGGCTGAACGCCGTGGTGTTGGAAACCAGAATGACCGTCAGCAGGCACAAAACACTTTTAAACGCCACGCCCAGCCAGTTGGCCCGGCCCACCGGTTGAAAAGCATTGACCAGCACCACCCCCAGCACAAACGGCGACAGCATCAGCACCCGCCGGAATAAAAAAAACAGCGGCAATTGGCTCAACCAAGCCATCAAAACCAGCAACACGGCCACGCCGATGAACCAGGCCTGCCACTGAACGGGCGCCAACACGGTGGTCACAATGATGACTAGCGCCAGGCCGAGCTTAGGCGCCGCCGGCAACCGGTGCACCGGGCTGTCGGGCCGGCCGTGATGATGGACCAAATGAACGCTCACGAATCCTTTGGTTTGGGCACCAGCCAGCGCCCCAGGAGCAACGCCAGCGCGAAGACAATCAGCGAACCAACGGCCCCGGCCGTTGCTGTGGCTCCAACCGCCCAGTGAATGCCGGGTACTTGATAATTCGGTGCCGGTGCCGGCAACAACGGCGCCGCCAGTTTGTGGCTGAACCCAAGCTTTTCCGCCACCGAATCCAACCCGTCCGGCCACGAACACGCAAATGGCGCCACGAAAACCGCCACACCCAGCGTGGCCAACAGACCGTAACCCACCAGTTCTCCCAGCCGTTGCGGTTGGCCCGTCGCCGTCGTTTCGGTGATCAAGTCGGGCCGGGCGCGATACACCGCCAGGAACACCAGCGCGCTGATCAAGCCTTCGCCGACGCCGATGAACATGTGGACGGTGGCCATGGCGGGAAACGCCACCGGCCACGGAATGGTGCCCGACCACGCCAACTGGCCGGCGCAACTGATGGCCGCCAGCACCGTTGCGCACCACGCGGCAAAGGCGACCGCCGTCACCCGGCCGCGCATCCCCGTCAGCCAATAGCAGACCACACGGTAAATCAGATATCCCGCCACGGAATTGATGATGGCCATGTTGAAGATGTTGGCGCCCAGCGCCGTGACGCCGCCGTCCTGAAACAAAAAGCATTGCACGATGAGCACCGTGGTCACCACCACCACCGCTGCGCTGGGTCCAAGCAGGGCCGCCACCAGCGTGCCGCCCACCAGGTGGCCGGACGTTCCGCCCGCCACCGGAAAATTCACCATCTGCGCCGCGAACAAAAACGCCGCGGACAGGCCGAGCAGCGGCACCTTGCGGGCCGGCAGTTCGCGCCGCACCTGCCGCAGGGCGAACCCGACGCCCGCGATGGAAATCACCGCCGCGACCGCCGCCGTCTTGCCGTCAATAAACCCATCTGGAATATGCATAAACGCCAGCTAACAAATTATGGTAACACGATTTTTATATTGCGTAATACCAGCACCACTGGTAATACTGTTGCCTATGAACGTAACACTTCTATCAAACCTGGGTCAAGCGCCGGTTTCGCGCCGCGCCGGACGGAACCTTTCTTCAACTCTCCTGGCCGGTTTCTGTGGGCTGCTGCTGGCGGCGGGAATTTCCCGCGCGGAATCGTTTTCCAATTTCGAGGCCGTGGACGCCAACGGCTTCAGCACTTGGAACGGCAGCTACCCGGTCACGCTGGTTGGTGTGCTGTTGACCGATCCCAGTGAAATGCTCGATTCGACGCCGGACTATCTTGACTGGGACGATGGCGCGAACGCCTATAATCTGGGCGGCCAGTGGCAGGTGTTTGTGCAGGCCGTCGTCGTCGGCAGCGACCGGGGCGGCGTGGAATGCTGGATGGCGCAGAATTATGGCAACCTGTCCTGGGAACCGCACGATGGCAGCGACAGCTACTCGGATGACGATTGGACGGCCAATGTCAACCGTGTGAGTCACGATCCCGCCACCGGTTATGCGTTTCAAAAAGGCGATTTGGTGATGATTACGGCCAACGGTTCGCTGTTCTACGGCGGGATGCAAAACGTCAACGAGGAACACACCACCGGCCCGACCTACCAATTCACCATTTCGCTGGTTTCGTCCAACTTCGGTTTGCCCACACCGCAGGTGATTTCACTGTCATCGGTGATCAGCACCAATCTCAGCGCGACGGGGCATTACGACATTTTTGATCCTACACGCATGTCTGGCGGTGAGTATTATCAGGGAATGCGCGTCCGCATCAACGGACTGACCCTGGTCACGACCGCTGGTTGGAACACCAATTCGGATTGGGATTCCCGCTTTTGCACCGCGACGGACGACGAAGGCCGGCAGTTTCCGCTCATTCACCCGCTTTACGATCTCGGCCCGGCCCCGACAAACCAGTTCGATGCCACGGGAGTTTTCCTTCAGGAATCCGGCTCCGGCACAGATGGCACGTTCGGCTACGAATTGTTCGTGCAGGAAATCACGCCGTCATCCAGCGTGGTGCTGAATCTGGCGAACCAGCCGGTCATCACCTGGCCGGCGGCGCTGGCAAATTATCAGGTGCAGAGCAGCGATTCATTGACCAGTCCCGATTGGTCGGCGGTAACCAACGCAACGGTGCTGGTGAACGGACAAAATACCGTTGTGCTGAACCCGGCGGGCACGCAGAAATTTTTCCGGCTGCAACGCGTGCAATGAGCGGTTGCCGGAATTTTGGGTGGCCAACCATGCGACGGCGCAGGAACAACGCTGCGTTCACGCTGGTTGAACTGCTGATGGTCATCGCCATCATCGGCATTCTCGCCGCGCTGTTGCTGCCCACCCTGTCCGGCGCCAAGGAAAAGGCGAAGGTGGCGAGGGTCCGCGCGGAATTGAACGCCCTCGGGGTGGCGTTCGATATGTATTCGACCGATTACGGCGGCAAGGTTCCGCCGGTGCGCAACAATTGCAACACCGATCTGGCTTCGCATTGGTGCGAACTGCCGGTGGAACTGACCACGTTAAATTACGTCGGGGGCAGCCAGAAGGCCGGCTGCAGCGCCGACCTCGAAGACGTTTTTAATTCCGATCACACCTACAAATATGCCGCGCCGGGGCCGCAACTGCTCAACGGGGCACCGGCGGGAAACTATTCACTGTGGGTTCCGACCAACACGCCGGACATGTCCGGCGGCGGAAAATATTTCACCAATGCGATAACCAGCCCCGTGCGCTGGGTCATCTGGAGTCTGGGGCCGCAGCCGAACAGCGCCAGAACCCAGAACACCTACGCGCCGCTGACCAGCGACAGTTGGTATAACCGCACCGGCGGCGGCGGCGTCATTGCGCGTTTTGCTGACCGCAACGGAACTCAATTCAGCAGCCAATAATTTAAAAATCCCATGAAGAAACATACTCCCATTCTCATTCTACTGCCCGTCATCACCTTTTTGACCCTGGCCAGGCTTTTTGCGCACGACGACGAGACGCCTGCGGGAACACACTCCACACCGGGTTCAAACATTTGGAACCAGGCGCAGGAACCCACCAATTGGTGGAATGAAATCAAACAGGCGCACGGTCATGTCGGGCCGTGGAACGTTCTTGGCTGGCGCATGGGCAAGGCGGCGCTGCGCGAATTGGGCGGCACTTGGGGACAACATGAACTGGACATCATCTGCTATATTCCGCTTCAAACGCCGTATTCCTGCATTGCTGACGGGCTGGTGGTTGGCACGGGAAACAGCATCGGGCGGCTGGACATCCGGCTGGGGGAAGTCATGACCATGGCGGATATTCACGTGAGCGTCCGGCGCAAGGACGGCACCGGCCCCGTACTGCTGCTCAAGCCGGATATGAAATACCTGGAAAAAATCCGTCACCAGCCCGACGACCAACTGGCGGCGCTTTCCATCGAGTGCGGCCAGCTTCCCGAAGCAAAACTGTTCGCGGTCGAAAAAACCGATCAATCAGGTTTCGTTCCAAAACAGCCCTGACGCCTGTTTCACGCCGCCAGCTCCCCGCCCCGGCCGGACGCTGTTTTCGCCGGAGCCCGGACAATGGTTTGCAAATCCCGGTAACACGATTTTAATGTTGCATAATACCATAACCTTAAGTAACACGATTGTAAATGGACGTAATACCTACAAGGAAGCTCGGACGAACCCGGCGGCGATTTTTGGATTTTTACCTGGTGACGATGGCCTGGCTGATTTTTGCGTTGAGCCAGGCTGCTTTTGCGGGTGAAGCCACCAATTCCCCTTCCGGCCAGGCATCCCCGGCGGGAGCCACGAATGCGATTGTCCGGCTGCCGGAAGTCATCGTCCAGGGACGCCAGGACAGCCTGCTCGGGATTGCGGATTCCGCCACGCAAGGCACGACCGGCGCAGAGCAGTTGGCCGACCGCCCCATTTTGCGCACCGGTGAAATTCTGGAAACCGTGCCCGGCGTCATCATCACCCAGCACGCGGGCGGCGGGAAGGCAAATCAGTATTTTCTGCGCGGCTTCAACCTGGATCACGGCACGGACTTTGCCGTGTTTCTCGATGACATGCCGCTCAACCTGCCGTCGCACGCGCATGGCGAAGGCTATGCTGACATGAACACGGTCATCCCGGAACTGGTGGAACGGATTGATTACGAGAAAGGCCCCTACTACGCCGACGTGGGGAATTATGGCTCGGCCGGAAATGCGCATCTGGTTTTTTACCAGACGCTGCCGCAGGATTTTGCCACGCTCGAAACCGGCATGTATGGCTATGATCGCGCGGTCTTCGGCTTCTCCCAAAAGCTCGGCCCCGGCGACCTGCTTTACGGCGGCGAGGCGTATCACGACGACGGCCCGTGGGTGAACCCGGACGATTACCGGAAATTCAATGGCCTGCTGACCTACAGCCAGGGCGATGACGCGAGCGGCTTCAGCGTCACCGCGCGCGGCTATTACGGCATCTGGAATTCGAGCGACCAGATTGCCGCCAGCTTTGGCCAGACGAATTTCTTTGGCGCCATCAATCCGACCGACGGCGGCGACTCGCAACGTTTCAGCCTGCAGGGCGAATGGCACCGGCAGGATGAAAATTCCGAATCAAAGATTACTGTCTATGGTTTCTATTACTACCTCGATCTGTTTTCCGACTTCACTTATTTCCTCACCGACACGAACCAGGGCGACCAGTTCGAGCAGCAGGATCGGCGTGAGGTGGCCGGCCTGGATGCGCACCACACGCTGTTCAACCGGTGGTTGGGCCGCGACGTGCAAAACACGTTCGGGTTGCAAGTCCGCAACGACTGGATCGAGAACGGCCTGTATCAAACGGAAGACCGCGTGCGGGTTCAGAAAATTGATTCCCAGAACGACAATTCCATTCTTCCGGCCGACACGGATGTGAATGATTTAACGGACACGCAAGTGGGTGTTTATTATGAGAACAAAATCCAGTGGGCGGAAAAATTCCGCTCCGTCGCGGCCCTGCGGGGTGATTGGGAGTACTTTGATGTCACCAGCCTGAGCAACCCGACCAATTCCGGCACCGCCTACGCTTTTCTGCCCAGCCCGAAGCTGAGTCTGATTTTCGGGCCTTGGGAAAAAACGGAATATTACGTTCAAGCTGGTTTCAGTTTTCACAGCAACGACGGGCGCGGCGCGACGCAGACCCAGGAGCCCATCTCGGCGGATTATCCCAACGGCGGGGCGACCGCGAAAATACCCCCCTTGGTCCAAACCTGGGGCGCGGAAATCGGCGCACGCACGTTGATTATTCCCAAACTTCAAAGCACCTTGTCGCTCTGGTATCTGCACAGTGATTCCGAACTGCTCCAGGATGGCGACACCGGCGGCACGGTCGCTTCACAGCAGCCGAGCAACCGCTACGGCGTCGAATGGGCGAACTACTACATGCTGACCAGGCATCTGGCTTTTGACCTCGATGTGGCGGATTCCATCGCCCGTTTTACCTCGGTGGATGCGGCGGATGCCGCGCCGGGCAGCCCCGGCGGCACGGATGTCCCCGAGGCGGTCGGGTTGGTGATTTCGTCGGGCATCACACTGCACGATTGGCATGGTTTTTCGTCGAGCCTCCGGCTGCGTTACTTTGGCCCGCGCGATTTGACGTCGGATGGAATCTATCAATCCAGCCAGACCATTTTGCTCAATGCCGAAGCCGGCTTTCAAATCAACAAAATGTGGCGCATCTCTGTCGAAGTCCTGAACCTGCTCGATCGCCGCGACCACGACATTGATTACGCCTACACTTCGCGGGTGACGCCAACCGACCAGCCGGCGTTTCAGGATGTTTTCCACCCGGTTGAGCCAATCCAAGTTCGCTTCGCGCTGACTGCACGGTTTTAGTATCGCAGATCTGGTGAGGTTTGCGCCGACACAACACTGACTTCGCCGCAAACCACCGACAATCTTTCGCAAGCCAACGTTAGCGGACAAAAATCATTTCAGCGATGATCTGTCGCATGAAAACAAAACGAGGATTCACGTTGATCGAACTTCTCGTGGTGATTGCCATCATCGCGATTCTCGCCGCCCTGCTTCTGCCGGCGCTGGCCAAGGCCAAGGAACGGGCCGACCGCACCGCCTGTCTCAGCAACCTCAGGCAGTGGGGTCTCGCGCTGGTCATGTATTTGGATGACTACAATCAAATCTTTCCGGATTTCAGCATCGCCAACAGCACGCCCGGCGCCCCCAGCGGCTATGACCAGGACAATATCCATTGGACTGACCTCGCCATTTTCGCCGCCGGCGGCTTTGGAAACAGCGCCTGGTTCAACGCCCTGCCGCCGTATGTCTCGCAAAATGCGCTGTGGCAATACGCAGCCAACCCCACCAATTTCGTGAATGGCCGCAGCGTTTTCAATTGTCCCACCGCCAGTTTCCTTCCTGCAGAAGTGGACCCGCTGAATCGCGTGGCTTTCAGCTATGGCATCAATTTCAAAGGCACCAACGGCTTGGTTCCCGCCAGTGTTCCTTTCAAGGCCACGGTGGTATCACATCCATCGGCATTTGTCTTTTTCTCTGATGTGCGGGCCAACTCCGGTGAGACCCCGTTTTACGGCGCGAATCCCCTCAACGATCTGGGCGCCCCGCGCGGCTCGCTCAACCATCTCTCCTCGCGCCACGCCACCGGCGCAAGCCTGACCTTCCTTGACGGCCACGCCGCCTATTTCCACTACACCTACATGGCTTACCAGAAGGGCACCAGGATCGGCGATCCCGGCAACCCGGACATCAATTGGTCTTACGACGGCACGCCTTCCCAATAATTAATCCAATCCTCCTTCCACCCGGTCTGGCGAATATCCGGCAGATCTCGCGATCCGCCGGGCGGGTTGGGTTCACGTCTGCCCGGCCGCGCAATTTTCGCGCTGGCATTGGCGCGATTTGCAAATAATCTAAGCGCATGAAAAAAGAAACCGTCAGCCGTTTCAGCGTGTCCCTGCCGCCGTCGCTCCTGCGGCAACTGGATGAGATGTCGGGCGAGAAAGGCTACGACAACCGGTCGCTGGCCATCGCCGACATGATCCGCAATCACCTCGTCGAGCACCGGCAGAAATCCGGCAACGAGGACATCGCGGGCACCATCACGCTGGTCTATGACCACCACAAGCCGCATCTCCAGGCGACGCTGACTGACATCCAGCACGACCACCATGACGTGATTCTCTCAACCGTGCATGTGCATCTGGACCATCACAATTGCTTGGAAGTGCTGCTGGTGCGCGGCAAGGCCGGCGTGATCCGCAAAATCGCCGATGAACTCATCACCGCCAAGGGCGTGAAACACGGCAAGCTCACCGTGACCACCACCGGCAGGGATTTGCCGTCGTAAATACGCCCGACTCTCCTGTTGATTTTCGAAGCACTGAACGAAACTTGACTTGCATGGGGCAAAAAAGGAGGATTTCAATGTGCTTGTCCGATTCGGCAAATTTCTGGTAGTGGTTGCGCTGGTCACCACCACCGGCCTTCATTGGGCCGTGCTGCAATCGGTCGCGTGGACGACGATGCTGGCAGACAATCTGCGCACGCAATCGCTCGCCGAAGCTGTGACGCACACGTTCGACGGCAAGCATCCCTGTTGTCTTTGCCAAGCCATTGCCGCTGGTAGAAAATCCGATCAAAAAAAGGAGTTCACCACGCCAATCCAGAAACTTGAATTTCCGCCGGTCAAAGAAAACTTCGTTTTGATTGCCCCTTCGAGCTTTCAACTGTTGCCACAGGCAAACACTTTCGCAGATTTCCTCACTCAAAAACCGCCGACCCCGCCGCCCCGCCGATTCTTCGTTTAGCTCAATCGCAGTTTGGTTGCCCGTGCTGTGTTGGCGCGGGTGTGGTTTTCCCTTTAAACTGAGGCCCGCCGTATGGCGTTGTCTCGCAACTTTAGAATTTGAAAATGAAAAACAAGAAAAATAATTCAGCAGCGGTAAAAATGAGTTGTGGTTTGTTGGCCGGAATGCTCGCACCAGGCGTGGTCCATGCCTGCGCGTGCGGGTGCGGCGTGTTTGACGTGGCGACCAGCTCGATGTTTCCGAACGGGCCGGGCGGCATGGCGGTTCTCCAATTCGATTATCAGAACCAGGATCGGAATTGGAGCGGCTGGTCCAAGGCGCCGGATTCCGACAACGGCGACAAAAAAATCGAGACGGAGTTCTTGTCGGCGGGCGCTCAGTATATGTTCAACTCCAGTTGGGGCGCGCAGTTCGAACTGCCTTATGACTTCCGTTATTTCAAAGGAACGGATGAAAACAACAACATCTCCTCGCATAGTTGGAGTCAGGTTGGCGACCTCCGGCTCGAGGGGATTTACACGGGCTTTTTTGCGGACATGTCCGCTGGCTTGATCTTCGGCTTGAAAGTGCCGACGGGCGATCATAATGTTGACCCAAACCTGATGGATCGTGACACCCAAATCGGCACCGGCAGCACGGACGTTTTGCTGGGCGGTTTTTACCGGGGCAATTTGGATCGCAACCAGAAATGGGACTGGTTCGCGCAAACGTTGCTGGACGTGCCGACGCTGATCCAGGATCAATACCGTCCGGGCGTCGAACTGGACACGGCCGCCGGAGTTGACTACAAGGGGCTTTCGCTTGGTCGCGTCCAGATCTCACCGGTGGCGCAGGCGATCGTTTCCTACCGGAGCAACGACAGCGGCGCGGCCGCCGATCCCCAAGATTCCGGCTACGAACGGCTCTTGCTTTCGCCCGGCGTGGAATTCCACATTCATCCCGTAAAAATCTACGCGGACATGGAAATTCCCGTCTTGCAGCATTTCAACGGCGATCAACTCGTCGCGCCGATGCTGGTCAAGGTGAGCTTGAGCTTTATGTTTTAATTCCCAACCCAACCAGAACTCAATATGAAAAACCTAAAATTCATCCTCGCAATTATTCTGACTGTAACCATCGTTGCCGTCTCATTGACCAGTCGCGCCGACGAAAAGAAACCCAAACCCTATCCGCTCGACACCTGTCTTGTCTGCGGCATGAAATTCGGCTCCATGGGCGAGCCTTACGTGTTTGTCTATAAAAATCAGGAAATCAAAGTCTGCGACAAATCCGAGAAAGCGGACTTTGACAAAGACCCGAAAAAATACATGAAGAAACTCGCCGAGGCCGAAACCAAATTGAAAAAGTAAATTGCATGTCCGCGCCAACCGGTTCCGAACCACGCCATGACGAGCGATTCTTTTTCCGCGTCCTGGTCATCATGGCCTTGGCTTTTGCAACCGGCTTTTGCCTGCTGCTGTTTGCGCTGAACCAGCACGAAAAGGAAACCAGCCCGCCGTCGGCAAACTTGCCACCCCGGTTCATATCGCCCGATCATCCGCGACAACTGGTCAATTTCTCGCTCACCGACCGCACTGGCCGCCAGGTGACGCGGTCCGAACTGGACGGTAAAATCCTGGTGGTGGATTTTTTGTTCACCCAGTTGTTCGTTGACCTGTCCCGTCGTCAACCGCTGCATGGCGCAAATCCAGCAACTCACCACGAACCGGCCGGATGTAATGCTCGTCTCGCTGACGGTTGACCCGCGCGACGACACGATCGAGGCACTGGCCAAATACGGCGAACGCTTCGGCGCGGATACCAACCGCTGGCTGTTGCTCACCGGCGACAAAACCGAATTGTATGGTTTGATTGCGGCCAGTTTTCTCAACCAGGACCTGGACGACCCGTTCAATTCCATGCCGGGCAATTTTTCCCACACCGACCGCATCGCGCTCATGGATGCGCACGGCCGGTTGCGCGGCTTCTTCGATGGCTTGAATCCCAATACGGCGGCGGCGGTGGTTGAGGAAATTGGCCGGTTGCGAAAATGATTTTATGAAACGCCTGAATTGTTTCCTGGTCCCTTTGCTGGTCGTCATGGCCGGCTGCAAACCCAATGCCGCTGCGCCCGAAGGCGGCGCCAAATCCTACGCGGCGCGCGGCATTGTCCGGCGCCTCGCGGACGACCGGCACAACGTCACCATTCAGCACGAAGCCATTCCCGGTTATATGTCCGCAATGACCATGGATTTTCCCGTCAAAAACACCAATGAACTCAACGGTATTTCCGCGGCGGATGAAATCACCTTCAAACTGGTGGTGGGGGAAAATGATTCATGGATTGAAGGCGTTCATCTGGTCGCGCATCACGTTGAGAACGCTGCCAATAACGCCCGCGTTGTTCAGGTTCCCCCGGCTGAACTCAAACCCGGCGACCCGCTGCCGGACTGCGAGCTGGTGGCGGAGGATGGAAGCCCTGTTCGCTTTTCGGACTTTCGCGGCCGCGTCGTGGCCTTCACCTTCTTTTTTTCGCGCTGTCCGCTGCCGGATTATTGTCCGCGCATGAGCAAAAACTTTTCTGAAACGCGGAAATTGATCTTGTCCACGCCCCACGCGCCGACCAACTGGCTGCTGCTCTGCATTTCCTTTGACCCCGAATTTGACAAGCCGGAAGTGCTGTCCAGCTATGCCGGGTTTTATCGGAACGGGGATTCCAACCACTGGCTGTTCGCCGCCGCGCCCGCCAATTCGCTCGCCCGCCTGGCGCCCGGCCTGGACTTGATGATCATGCGCAACGGCGGAAACATCATGTCGCACAATTTGCGAACGGTGGTGCTTGACCCGCAAGGGCGCATCTATCGCCAATTGGACGGCAATGAGTGGACGCCACAGCAATTGGCCGGCGCGATGCTGGAAGCCGCGCGTCCGCCGGCACAACCATGAATGCGCTCAAGATCGAAGCGGCAAGTCGGATCGAACGCGGCGATAAGAACCGCTTGCCGGCCAGCCCCTGACGACTTATGGTAGCCAAAACCCACGCCGGGCGTGGGGAATGTTTTGCGAAACCCAATGCCAATCCCAACCGGAGAAAAAATTATGATGACCCGACGCCAAGCCATGAAAACCACCGCGCTCGCCGGCGCCGCGCTGGCCACGTTGCCAGGTGCGCTGGCTCAGACCAATTCCGCCGCGCCCGCCGCCGCGGCACCGGGCGGCCCGTTCACGCTGCCGCCGCTGCCTTACGCCTACGATGCGCTCGAGCCCTACATTGATGCGCGCACGATGGAGATTCACCACGACAAACATCACGCCGCCTATGTCGCGAATCTCAATAAAGCTGTTGCGGGATTTCCCGACGTGGCAAAAATGTCCGTTGAAGCCATGCTCAAGGATTTGAATGCAATCCCTGAAAAAATCCGCACGGCGGTCCGCAATCAAGGCGGCGGCGACTTCAATCATTCCCTGTTCTGGCAGATGCTCAAAAAAGACGGCGGCGAACCCAAGGGCGCCCTGGCCACGGCCATTGACCAACGCTTCGGCAGTTTCAGCGCATTCAAAGACGAATGGACCAAAGCCGCTGTCGGGCAGTTCGGCAGCGGCTGGGCGTGGCTGGTGGTGGATGCCAACAAGCAACTGGGCATCGAGCCGACGGCCAATCAGGATTCACCGGTCAGCCAGGGCAAACAACCGCTGCTCGGCATTGACGTATGGGAGCACGCTTATTATCTCAAATATCAGAACCGGCGGCCGGAATATGTGGCCGCGTTTTTCCACGTCATCAATTGGGATTTTGCCTCTGAACGTTACGAAAAAATCGTCGCTTGATTGCCACACAGCAGGACAAACATCGCGCCTGCCCTGCGCGATGATGACGCAGTTGATGCGCTGCGCTGTTTCGTTGCGGGCACTTCGACGTTTATAAGGGGCAGCCGGGGATGGGGCTGATGAGAGGGCCATTCCATGACGCCACTTACACGCGTCAATCCGGATAGCCGTTCGGATGCTTTTTGTGCCAGGCCCAGGCGGTGGCGACGATGTCTTCGAGCTTCGGGTATTTCGGCTTCCAGCCCAGTTCGCGCACCGCTTTTTCAGCGGAGGCGACCAGCCGGGGCGGGTCGCCGGGACGGCGCGGTTGTTCCACGGCGGGGATTTTTTTGCCGGTCACTTTTTCGCAAGTCTGGATGACCTGCCGCACGGAATAGCCGTCACCGTTGCCCAGGTTGTAAAAGCCGGTTTTGCCCGGCTGCAATCCGAGCATGTGCGCCTGCGCCAGGTCGGCGATGTGGATGTAATCGCGGATGCACGTGCCGTCGGGCGTCGGATAATCCGTGCCGTAAATCTCGCACCGCGGTTTTTGCCCCAGGGCGACGAACAGCACGTTCGGGATGAGGTGCGTTTCGATGCGATGATGTTCGCCGAATTGCTCGCTGGCCCCGGCGGCGTTGAAATAGCGGAGCGCAATGAATTCCAGCCCGTAAATCTGCCGGTACCACAGGAGGATTTTCTCGAACATCAGCTTGGACTCGCCGTAGGGATTGATGGGCCGCTGCGGCAGGTCCTCGGTCATCGGCACGCGGTCGGGCGGCCCGTAGGTGGCGCAGGTGGAACTGAAGACAAATTTCTTCACGCCGCACTCGACCGCGGCATCGAGCAGTTTGAGGCCGTTGACCACGTTGTTGTGGAAATACTTTTTCGGGTTGGTCATGGACTCGCCGACCAGCGCGTTGGCAGCGAAATGCATGACGGCATCGGGCCTGACAAATTTGATGGCGTTGAGGATGTCGCCTTCCTGTTCCGGCCGGCCGAAAATGAATTTCGCGCGGGCGTCCACCGCCGAGCGATGGCCTTCGGTGAGATTGTCATAAACCGTGACCGCATGGCCGGCATGGAGCAGTTCTTCCGTGCAAATCGAACCAATATAGCCGGCGCCGCCGGTGACAAAGACGTTCATGCGTCAACTATGAAAGGAGCCGGCGGCGGTGCAAAGTTCAAAATGGCCGAATTCCAGCAGTGGGCACCCGGTCAGTGCGCGCACCGTTTCAACCCGGATGATCACCCATTCGCCGTCGATTTTCTGCAGGTTGAATTTCATTTCCTGCACGAGGGCATTCGCTTCACCGGAAACGTTCGCCTGCACGGTCAGGTCCACCATGGCCGCCTGTTTGCCGGGCGCCACCGTCACGGTGATATCCACAAATGTGACCTGCCGCGGCCGGGGCGCCATGGCCGCCTGGGTGATTTCATCCCGGTCCAGGACGGTGTCCCGGCTGATGCCAGGCAGGTCCACATGCAACTCGACGTTGGTGGCGAAAAAACCGGCCAGCCGGCGTGCGGCCGCCAGCCGCGCCAGGTCGCTGTCGTTGATGGAAACCGATGCCGCGCGGGCGATTTCCGTGAAATGCCGGCGGATGATTTTTTCCGGACCGGGAAACAGGACCGTCCACAGCCAGAATCCCAGTGCCGCCAGTGCGACCATCAACACGATGCGAAGCATGGTTTTCACAGAATGACTTTGCCGATGATCTGGCTGCGGAGCGCCCGGCCAAAGACATGTCCCTCCCAAGGCATGGTGCGATTGTCACCCACGACAAAATATTCGTCCGGACCGACTTTGACCGGCGGACGGTTCCAGTCACAAGGTGCTTTTTCGTAAGGTTCGTCCAGCACCTCGCCGTTGATCAACACGCGCCCGTTCTCAAAGGCAACGGTCTCGCCCGGCAGACCCACAATGCGTTTGAGCAACATGACGTGGGGCGTCTTCAGCCAGCCGGCAGCCTGGGGAATCCCGGCCAGCTCGTTGGTTTCCTCCCGGTCGAACCGGATGCTGACCACGTCGCCGCGTTGGGGTTCCTGCCGGACATAAGCGAGCCGGTTGATGAGATTCACCGACCGGTCCTTGTACGTCGGCAACATGCTGATGCCTTCAATGCGAATGGGCAACAGGATGAATTTGAACGTCACGAAGCAGGTAATGACCAAAACGGTCACCCGCACCAGCGTTGCCTTGGGATTGCGTCCAATTGCCGCGATGCGCACCCACCGGGGCAACCGCGACTGCTCCCGGCCGGCATTTGATGGTTCCGCCTGCTGTTGCGACATAAACGCCGCTTAGTTTCGTGCATCCAGCCCCCGGCGCAAGCGCAGATAATGGCCCGGCCCTTTGCTTTCGATGAACCGGATTTTCGTAGCCGCCGTTGTGAAACGGCGGAAATCTACGCCACGGGACGGATCCGCCAATTCATATTGGCGGTTACAAGATACATGGCTCGCCGTTCCCATCACGCGAATTGCGGATGTTGACGCAACCGTTCCCAGGTTTCGGGTGACAAGGGCGCCTGCCGGTAAACCGGCCCGCGCAACGGCTCGGCGCTGCCGGAACGTTTCACGCGGTCCAGCCAGCGGCGGTCGAGCGGTTCGTCAAGCAATTCCAACCGGTTGGCGGCCACGGTGGTTTCCTCCTTCAAACCGGACGGATGCCCTACCCCCACAAAAAATCCACCCAGCAGCAGCGCCGCCCGGGCCATGGTGCTGCGCGTGAAGGTCGCCAGCGCACACGCTCGTTGCAGGTTCAGCTGCCGGAACAAATCCGCAAACAATGGCGCCGTCCACATCGCCGGGTTCTTCTTCGGCGAATGCGGGTCAAACAAAATGGCGTGAGGTGCGGGCAGTTCGGTAGGGCCGACCTGCTGGTCGGCCTGGTCGCGCGGCAGTGCGTCCCTGCCTGGAAATTGCTTAAGCAGTGTCGGGAAATCGCCGGGTTCCAGCGTCCATTCGACCTGAAGCCGATCATCGCTGAATTTCACGGAGTGGTTTTTAACCAGTCCGGCCAGAGCGGATTCGTAGCCGGCGACATAACCCAGCTCCGCGCCATGTTCGAGCGCAAACACCGCCGCGGCGGTGGTGTGATCAAAGCTGACCAGCCGGAGGCACGCCGGTTTTCCCTTCAAACCTTCACGAACGAGCCGGATAACCGTGAGTGCGTTGGCCGCCGCACCGAGGCCGACATCCCAGATGGCAAATTCATCGCGGCTCTCCCGCACCCGCTCCGGCAGGCGCAGTTGCCGGACGTAAAGCGTCCCGGCCTCCGCCGCCGGTCCAATGCCCGGATGAAATGTCTCGTCCTCGGCCAGCGCCCGGACGGAACACGCGCCGTTGCGCAGGCGGACGAGGCGATAACCGGTTGGCATGGCGGAATTGTGCCGCAGCGGCGGCGGACGAAAAGCAAAACCGGCTTGTGAAGTTTAGGAGCCGACGGAAGGAGGCCATTCAAAATGGCCTGTTCCCGAAGCCAAATCGAGCCTCGTTACCTCGGCTCCTACAATGAAGACTTTTGAGAACGGATGGTCAGAGCTGGGCCATACCCTTGTCCAACGCGGCGTAAAGCTGGTTCATCGTGGCTTCCGTCTCGTCGCCCATGTTCGAAATGCGGAACGTCGTGCCCTTGATCTTCCCGTAACCGCCGTCAATCAGGAAACCCTGGTCCTTGACCAGCTTCTGCAACTTCGGCACGTCCACCACGCGGCCACCGGGCCGGGCCCCGTTGCTCACGCACGTCAGCGTGACCGATTCAAAGCCCTTTTCCGGAAACAGCGTGAAGCCGTGCTTGGCCGCCCAGGCGCGGGTCATTTCCGCGAGCTTTTTGTGGCGCGCGAACCGGTTTTCCAGTCCCTCGGCAAAAATATCCTCGAGCTTTGAAGCCAGCGCATAAACGTGGCCGATGCTCGGCGTGCTCGGCGTCATGCTCTGCTCGGCGTTTTTCTGGAATTCGACAAAGTCGAAATAATAGCCGCGGTCCTTGGCGGTCGCCGCCTTGGCGAGGGCCGCCTTCGAGCAGGTGAAAATTGCCGTGCCCGGCGGCAGGGCGAACGCCTTTTGCGTGCCCGCCAGCAACACGTCAATGCCCAGCGCGTCAAATTCAATCTTCGTCGCCGTCATCGAGCTGACGGCGTCCACGATGAACATCACGTCGGGATATTTCTGCTTGAGCGCGGCAATCTCGTAAATCGGGCTCATCACGCCCGTCGAGGTTTCGTTGTGAATCACCGTCAGCGCGTCGAACTGGCCCGTGGCGAGCTTCTGGTCCACGGCTTCGGCACGGATGGGCGAACCCCATTCGACCTGCAGCGCCTCGGCGTTCTTGCCGCAGCGTTTCGACACATCGAACCATTTGTCCGAAAACGCGCCGCACATGCAGTTCAAAACCTTTTTGGCCACAAGATTGCGGACCGCGCCTTCCATCACGCCCCAGGCCGAGGAGGTGGAGATGTAAACCTGCCGCTTCGTGTAGAGCAGTTGCTGGAGTTGTGGCTGGATTTTCGCGTACAGGTCTTTGAAGCCCTGGCCGCGATGACCGATCATCGGCGAGCAGAACGCCTTGAAGGTTTTCTCGCTCACTTCGACCGGCCCCGGAATGTGCAGTTTGACGTGTGCCATAAATTGTTCGTGAATTTTTTCACAAGGTGGACCGGGATGGCAAGCCAAGTTTTGCCAAACTCACCGCATTATTTGCGTCTGCCGCGCCGGAGGCGGATTCTCACTTCACGTACCCGTTCGCGCGGAACCAGGCGACGGCGTCGACGAACGCCTGCCGGGGCGGCGTCTGCGGCAATTGCAGCCAGCGGATGGCCTTGGTGGGATTGAACCACATTTTGTACCGGGCCATGCGCACGCCTGCCAGCGGCGCCCGGGGCGGCTTGCCCGTGAAACGGGACAATATTTCGTCCACGTGCGCCGCCGCCAGGGCCACGTGGTAGGGAATCTTCATTTTCGGCGCGGGCACGCCGGTGATTTCCTCCAACGCGGCCAGGGTCTGCCGCATCGTCCAGTTGCCCTCCGCATGGCCGAGAATGTAACGTTCGCCAACGTCGCCCTTCTCCGCCGCGCGAATGTGGCCGAGCGCCACGTCACGGACGTGAACCCAGTTCAGGCCCGTGTCGAGATACGCGGGCAATTTGCGGTTCAGAAAATCCACGATCACCTGACCGGTCGGCGTCGGCTTCACGTCGCCCGGACCAATCGGAGCGGTGGGATTGACAATGATGACCGGCAGCCCTTCTTTCGCCAGTTTCACGGCCAGGCATTCCGCCTGCCATTTCGAGCATTTGTAGTGGTTTGTCAATTGCTCATTGGAGATCGTATCCAGTTCCGTTGTGGGCGTGAGCCGGCCGTGCCTCTTTTTGGGCAGGCCGACGCAGCCCACGGTGCTGGTGTAAACGATGCGCCAGCAGCCCACCTTGCCGGCGGCTTCGAGGACATTGCGCGTGCCTTCGACATTGACCTCGTACATGGGCGCGTAGTCGCGCATCCACAAGTGATAGCTGGCCGCCACGTGAAAGCACCAGTCGCAGCCTTCGATCTCCCGTTCCAGCAGCCGGCGCTCCAGCACGTCCCCGGTCACGCGCTCGAACCCGACCCCGGCCAGCGCGCGTTCATCGCTGTTCGGACGCAGCAGCGCCTTCACCCGGTGACCCTGTGCGACAAGCTCGCGGACCAGGTTCGACCCGATGAAGCCGGAAGCGCCGGTGACAAAACATTTCATAATGCCGAGGCAGATTCTGACACAGTCTTGTAACAAATCGCCGGAAGATTCCATAAAAATTTCGCACGCCGCCGCTTGACTTGGAGCGGTCGGTTGGAAAAACTTCCGCCGTTGTATGCCGGTCAAAAGCAGCACCAGAAAAAAATTGAGCCGCGCCAGCCAGCGCGACCTCGACACGCAAATCGCGTTCCTGGAGGGACTCGCCCGACGCGATCCCGATTACGTGGATGCGCTGCAATTATTGGGCGATCACTATACGCAACGCGGACGCTATGCCGAGGGTCTCAAGGTGGATGAACATCTCGCGCGACTGGAACCGCGCAGCCCGCTGGTTTTTTACAATCTCGCTTGCAGCTACTCGCTCACCGAACAATTCGACCGGGCCGTGACTGCTCTGGAAAGGGCGTTGCAACTTGGCTATCGCGACTTCAACTGGCTGGCCAAGGACCCCGACCT
Organism: Limisphaerales bacterium; assembly: GCA_052145735.1. Lineage (GTDB taxonomy): Bacteria > Verrucomicrobiota > Verrucomicrobiia > Limisphaerales > UBA11358 > UBA11358. The sequence continues at coordinate 2,447 of JBKQOA010000171.1, read as the reverse complement.
GCGCAAACTCCGCCAGCAGCCTGTTTACCGCGGCCTCGAAGCCAAAATCCGCCGGATGAAAGTCAAAGTCGGCTGAGACACGAATTTCACGAATACAATTCAAAGCCAATTCCTTGGGAATCCGTGCAATCCGTGTCTGAAACAATCTGTGTTCCATGAACGTCACTGTCCGTGGTCGTACGCAACACTACCGCACCGTCGCCTTCGACCGCGCGCACAACACCGTTCAGCTCATCGAACAGCGGCTGCTCCCGCACGAGTTTAAAATTGTCGCCACCAAAAATTCCCGCGAAACCGCCGGGGCCATCCGCGACATGATGGTGCGCGGGGCCGGTGCGATTGGTGCGACCGCGGCCTACGGCCTGGCCCAGGGCGCGCTGGCTTTTGCCGGGCGCGATTTGCCGAAGTTCCGCCGGCACGTCGATGCCGTTTATCAAACGTTCAAGGCCGCGCGCCCCACGGCTGTTGACCCCATCAACGCCATGAACAATGTCCGGGTGGTAATGCGTGCCGGCCGAACCGTGGCAGAGCAGCAAGCGCTCGCGCTCGCCGCCGCCGAGGAATTTGCCAGCCAAAGCGTCCGGCATTGCGAGGCCATCGGGCGGCAGGGCGCGAAACTCATCCGCAACGGCATGAAAATCCTCACGCACTGCAATGCCGGCTGGCTCGCGTTCGTGGATGTCGGCTCCGCGACCGCGCCGATGTATGCCGCACAGGCGCAGGGCAAACAATTCCACGTGTTCTGCGACGAAACGCGGCCGCGCTCGCAGGGCGCAACGCTCACCGCGTGGGAGCTCGCCCAGCAAAAGATTTCTCACCAGATCATCGCCGACAATGCCGCCGGACACTTGATGCAACGCGGTGAGATTGACCTGGTCATTGTCGGCAGTGACCGGACGTTGGGGCGCACCGGCGAGGTCGCAAACAAGATTGGCACCTACACGCAGGCGGTATTGGCCAAACACCACGGCATTCCGTTTTACGTGGCAATTCCGCTTTCGACGATTGACTGGTATTTGAAGCGCGGTTTTGACATTCCCATCGAGGAACGCCACGAAAGCGAAGTGCTTGGCGCCTGGGGCACCATTTCAACTTCGGAATCCACAATCCGCAATCCGCAATCGGCGCGGCGCACCTACATTCGCGTGGCAAATCCGGCAAGCGGGGCGCGCAATCCGGGCTTTGACGTGACCACGCCGGATTTGATCACGGGCATCATCACGCCAGCAGGAATTTTCAAGCCGCGTGAACTTTGGACGCAACGGCACAAATTGGGTTATGCCGATTGAACTTGCCCCGGGTGTGAATCGAATTTAGTGTTGAACACTTGTGTGGCGGGGTAGCCAAGTGGTAAGGCAGGGCTCTGCAAAAGCCTCATCCGTCGGTTCGATTCCGACCCTCGCCTCCAAGTTTAACCAGTTGGAACTGCGTAACTTGGAGAACTTCCACAGATGAGTGCCAGCGGAAGTGCCAGCAAAATTTAACTCTGGCCTGCCCTGCGTAACTCCCACCTGCTCCTTACCGGAGTCGAGGTCAATCGTCGTAACCTCATCACTGTGAACACAGTTATGAAACAACGATTCAGACTCTACAAACGGAAAAAAGGTGGACGGTATTATGTCCATGACGACGTGACCGGCAAGCAGGACAGCCTGCACACGACCGACCGAGCCACCGCAATCCGGCTGTTTCACTCGCGTCAGGAAGCCGAGCAACAGCCCGCCGTGAACCTGCAAATCGCCCGCGCGTATCTGGCGGCGAGCGACCCGCAAATCGCTACCCGCAACTGGCAGCTTGTCATGGACGAACTGGTGAAGCTCAAAAAAGACCAGACCCAAGACCGCTGGCAAACGGCCATCAAAGACAAGGCGTTCGACTTGATTCGGCATTTGCCGCTTCTGGAAACGCGACCCGAACATTTTTTGCGCGTGCTGGAAGCCGGGAAAGTTTCCACCAATGTTTATCTGCGGCGCATTCACAACTTCGCCTTGGACATGACCTGGCTGCCGTGGCCGGTGCTGGCCAAGAAACGCTGGCCCGCCGTCGAGTTCAAGGAAAAGCGCGGCATCACGCTGGCCGAACATCTGGCCATCGTCGCTCGCGAAAACAATCCCGAACGCAAGGCGTTCTACAAACTGGCGTGGCACCTGGGCGCATCGCAATCCGACTTGGCATCCCTTGAGGCCGAGAATGTTGATTGGGAAACCCACGTCATCAGCTACAAGCGGATGAAAACCGATACGGTTGCCATCATGCGTTTCGATGAAGACATGGCGGAAATCCTGCGGGATTTGCCGGGCAATGGCCCATTGTTTCCCTATCTGCGAACCGTCCGCGCTGGCGACCGGGCGACGGAGTTCAAGCAACGCTGCGATGGGCTTGGTATCAAAGGCGTGTCGTTGCACAGCTATCGTTACGCATGGGCGGAAAGGGCAAAAATGGCGGGC
>JBKQOA010000170.1:0-11266 GCA_052145735.1 Limisphaerales bacterium | reverse complement strand
ATCCGTTTCCGTTCCTTGCCACTCATTATTAATATCTCCATTTATGGCCGTTGCTCTACACCAGCAACGCCCCAATGGGGACATTTTAAGCGAGTTCATAGGGGGACATTATTAAAGAGTCGCGACACACTGGCATAAAAAAGATTGACTAAGCATATCAATTCTGCTAAAGCTTCCGATGTCGTTGATCGCTCGTGAAGGGAAAACCGACAATCAGGAATGAAGCTCGAATCAGCAGCATCGCTGCCTTGCTGTTGCTATTTGCCTTAATCCGTCTTCTGTGAAAAACCGGGGCCAAAATTTCGTTATAGTGCTCGCAGTTACGCTGCTGGCCTTTTCTGACACCAATCTCCGCGCGCAGCAATACACAGTGCTCCACACCTTTGCCGGTTGGCCTTCCGATGGGGACGTGCCAGTGGGCCGTCTGCTATTGTCTGGCAGCACTTTGTTCGGGACGACATTCGGTGGCTCGACGAACACTCCTGATCTTAATGGCGGAATTGTGTTTTCGCTCAACACCGACGGCACGGGTTACACTATCCTGCACTCCTTCAGACCAGGTCCGGACGGTCAAAGTCCGAATGGTGGCCTGGCGCTATCCGGCAATACGCTTTATGGAGTGGCGGAAACCGGCGGGCAGCCCGATGGCTGGGGTACGGTGTTTTCAATCACTACCAATGGTTCTAACTTCAACATCGTCCACAATTTTTCGTCGGCTGACGGGTCTTTTCCTGACGGACTAGGAGATTCTGTAAATGATAATAACCCATCGTCCAGTTTGCTGTTATCGGGAAATGCGCTTTACGGAGTGACGGGGAATGCGATTTTATATTCAGTCAATACCGATGGAACAGGTTTTTTAATGCAAGCGCCTCCATATTTGCCAAACCCTCCTCATCCACCCATATGGGGAACCAGAAATGACGGTGCCGGCGAGAACGATTTTGAATTAGTCTTATCGGACAATACGCTTTATGGAGTTACGGAGTTACAGGGTGAATATAACGCTGGCACGATTGTTTCATTCAACGGCATTACATCGCAATATCTGTGGGCATTTAGTCCAGAAATAAACAATAATTGGCCGAGTGGTGCTCGGCCGAGTGGCCGACTGGTAATAAACGGCAACACGCTTTACGGAACAACAACGATTGGTGGGGCGTATGGCGCCGGAACAATATTTTCCATTCAGACCGATGGTTCGGGTTTTACCACCATCTATAATTTCACTGGCGGCAACGACGGAGCTAATTCAGCAGAGGGTTTGATATTGGCAGGTGATACTCTTTATGGAGTCGCCTCCGGCGGCGGTCGTTATGGCGGGGGCACGGTTTTTTCCATTAGCACCAACGGTGCCGGATTCACCGTGCTCTATTCCTTCACAGGGGGCGCAGATGGAGGAGTGCCTTGGGGCGGCCCAATATTGTCTGGCTGCATCCTCTACGGAACTACCACCGATACTGGAGGTTCAAGCTTGGGCACTGTGTTCAGTCTGGCGATTGTGCCGGGCATTTCCAGTTGGAACCTGACTGTAACGAATGTGGTTCTCAATATGACGAATGGAGTGGCAAATTGCGCCTATACCATGTTGACGAGCACAAATCTGACGTCGCCGCCCAGTCAATGGACGTCCATCGCGACCAACACTCTGGCCTTGGCCGGCAACTTCACCTTCACAATTACCAACGGGTTTAATCCAACCGATTCGCAGCGATATTATACAGTTCGATCGCAATAAACCGCATCTTCAGTCTCATAATTTTCTTTTCCACAGCCGCAGCCGTTTTCTTCCTGATCGCTGAAGCCGTGGTTATCCCAGCTCGGATCAAGGCCGAGGTCCTTGAGCATCTGGAGATCTTTTTCGACCGGCTGGTTGAGCGTGGTGAGATAATTGCCGACCATGAGCGCGCTGGCGCCGGCCAGGAAAATCAGGCTTTGCGCGTCGCGCAGGTTCATCGTGCGGCCGCCGGCGATCATGATTTCCTGCCGCGGCAGAATGAACCGGAAACAGGCGATGGTCTTGAGGATTTCCAGGACGGACAAGGGCTCGTTATGCTCAAACGGTGTGCCGGGAATGGGGTTGAGGATGTTGACGGGCACGACATTGGCGCCGACCTCCTTGAGGGAAAACGCGAGGTCGCAACGGTCTTCGCGCGTCTCGCCCATGCCGATGATGCCGCCGGAGCAGATTTTGATGCCGGCCTTTTTCAAGTGACCAATGGTTTCCAGGCGGTCGTCGTAGGTATGCGTGGTGCAGGTCTGCGGGAAAAACCGGCGCGAACTCTCGAGGTTGTGGCCGTAGCATTCGACCCCGGCTTCCTTGAGCCGGTCGGCCACCCGCTGGCTTTTGATGATGCCGAGCGAGACGTCGGGACGGGTCTTGCCGGTGGCCTTCAACTCGCGTACCCGGGCGCAAACTTCGTCCAGCATCGGGCCTTCGTTGAGACCTTTCCAGGCGGCGACGAGGCCGACGGCCGTGACCCCGTTCTGGCCGGCTTCGTCGGCGGCCTGCTGCACCGGCTCGGGGTCCACGAAGCCGTATTTGGGCGAGCCGGTCTGGTAAGACGATGACTGCGCGCAGAAGCTGCAATTTTCCGAGCAGGCGCCGGCCTTGGCGTTGACGATGGAACACAGGTGGATTTTGTTGCCCTTGAAATGTTCGCGGATGCGGTTGGCCCACGACAACAGGTCAAAAATATCGGCGGAGCTTTCGAGGTTGAACAACGTCAGCGCCTCGTCGCGGGAGAGCTGGCCACCGTTTAAAATCCGTTCGCCGAGCCGGGCGATTTGCCATCGGAGATTTGCGTCAACCTTTGTTCCTGTCATGGTTGACAGGATAGCGCCGGCGGCGATTAACGCAAGCGATGACTTGCCGGGGCGGGACCGGCCAGGCGCCGGTCGGCGGGTGATGGGCTATTCGACCACCTTGCCGACGATGTTCTGGCGCGGGACCGCCCCGAAAGTGCGGCTGTCGGTGCTGTTGTTGCGATTGTCGCCCATGACAAAAAACTCGTTCCTGCCGATGCAGATGAACTCGTTCTCATTCTTTTCATAGGCATAAGTCGGAGTTTTGGCCGGAAGATAGGGCTCATCCAGCAGCTTGCCATTGACATAGACCTGGCCGTTTTTGAGATAAACCGATTCTCCGGGCATGGCGATGATGCGTTTGACCTCGAGGATATTATCACGCGGGTCTTTGAGCGCGACGATGTCATTTTGCCGCGGCTCGCTTATGACATAGGAAAATCGGTTCAACCAGTAATGTCCCGAGTCGGCCAGAGTGGGATACATGCTTGAGCCTTGCACCTGGACGGATTGGACGAAGAAACGGGTGATCAACAAATAATTCAATGCTCCCAAACCCGCCAAAATCACCAAGATCCGGCATTGCCGAAAAATCCAAGACCACGATATCTGGAATACATGACCCTTTACCACATAGAGCTTGGGAACAGGGGACGAACCAAATTGTGCTGAAGCAGCCATAAACCTCTGTTACAACATTTTACGACTTTGAAAATATTTTAAATCACCGAACTGTCCAAGATATAGACAATTTTGTCCAATTTGGCAACAAAAAAATGCAGACTTCTCTCGCGGATTTCACGATGGAATCCGGGTTAAGCTACTTATTTTTAACCGGTTGGGATGGAATACTGCCTGCCAGATACTGGGCGATGGAGGTGACTTGAATATCTGAAAGCGGGCCGCCATCGCTGGTGGCAAACGCTGGCATAAGCGAGCCAGCCTTGCCGTGGGCAGTCCAGGTTTGCCAGAATTCCAAATTGGTTGGGGTTTTGAGATCGTGCAAATCCGGCACTATGCTGGCGCGAGTCTTGGATTCGTGGCATATGGCGCAAACAGCGTCGTAGAGCGGCTTGCCATACTTGCCCGTGCCGGGTTTAACGTGGCAGGTCGCGCAATCCCCGCGAAAAACCGCCTGGCGGTCGGTCTTGGCCATTTCCAAGGCGCGCGCACGATCAGCCTCGGATTGGGTCGGCATCACCGGTGGCAGGATGATGATTTTAAGCATCAATTGTTTGAAACCTTTGTCGGTCTTGACATTGACGGTCTTGAACAACGTTCCGCTTCTTCCGGCGAGACTGACTGTAAGGCCGAACTGCCCGTTTGTTCCCGCGGGAATGACCCAGGGCAACGGTGGCAATTGTGCCGTGGTACAGCCGCAGGACGGATGGACATCCAGAATGGCCACGGGAATCGGTTTGGTGACATTGTTCGTGGTGATGCTGGTGGCCGTGGAAAAGTTGGTGACGAAGGAAACTTTTTTGAACCAGGAAAAAATCGAATTGGTGACCGCCGTGATGTGGGTGATGGTCGTGACGTTGGTGACCAGGGCGGTTGCATGAACCGTTGCGATGTTGGTGAAACTGAAAGTAAAATGAGCAACGCCGGCATCCGCCGCCACGCTAACCTCTTTCGTCAGACCGTCCCAGGCCAGCACGCCGTCGGGCAATGGATCATTCTGATGCGAGGTGTCCGGCACATAAACCGCCGGTCCGGTCACGGCTGCGTTGGTGGGATTGTTGTCTCCGGCAAAAAGTCTTCCGCCGGCCAGGACGATGCCCGCAATTCCGCAAACCACAACGTGCTGAAATTTCATGATCGGGTTTGAAAACTAGGCCATCAGTCCCCATTTGACGAGCCGGAAGTGATGGGGTTCAAAATCATTCATGACCGGTTCAGCGCGCTGAGCACGGCGCGCACGGAGGCGAGCTCGATGTTTGTGTCCACGCCCGCGCCCCAGCGGGTTTTCCCGTTCGCGAGCTTGATTTGAATGTAGGCAATCGCCGCGGCCTCTTCGCCGGAACTCAGGGCGTGCTCGCTGTAGTGGGCAATTTCAAAGCGCGGCACCCCGGCCTTGCCGAAGCCGTGGACGAGTGCGGCAAGCGGTCCATTGCCTTCACCGGAAAGTTCCAACGGCTTGCCGTGGCGCAGCAATTTGGCCCGGCATTTGACGACGCCGTTTTTGCTCTCCGTTTCAAAACGCTTGAGCTGCCAGGGTTTGGCACGCTCAATGTACTCGCGCCAGAACATCGCCTTCAACTCGGCGGCGGTGACCTCCCGGCCGAGCTTGTCCACCTCGTCGTTGGCAATCGGGCCGAATTCGCGCTGCATGTCCTTCGGCAGTTCGATGCCGAACTGGCTCTCCAGCAAATACGCCACGCCGCCCTTGCCGGACTGGCTGTTGACGCGGATGACCTCGCGATATTCGCGTCCGATGTCCCTCGGGTCAATCGTGAGATACGGCACGTCCCAGTATTCATGGCGGTCGCTTTTCCATTCGTTCAAACCCTTGCGGATGGCGTCCTGGTGCGACCCGCTGAACGCCGTGAAGACCAGTTCGCCCGCGTAAGGCTGCCGCGCCGGCACGGTCATGCCGGTGCAACGCTCGTAAACTTCTATGATGGAATTGAGGTCCTTGAAATCCAGCTTCGGATCAATGCCATGCTGGTAAAGGTTCAACGCCACGGTGACAATATCGAGATTGCCGGTGCGCTCGCCATTGCCGAACAAGGTGCCTTCAACGCGGTCGGCGCCCGCGAGCAGGCCGAGTTCGGTCGCCGCCACACCGGTGCAACGATCGTTGTGTGTGTGGAGGCTGATGATGAGCGACTCGCGATTTTTGATGTTCCGGCAGATCCATTCAATCTGGTCGGCATAAACATTCGGCATGGCCACCTCGACCGTGTCCGGCAGATTCAAAATCATCTTCCGTTTTGGCGTCGGCCGCCAGACGTCCATGACCGCCTCGGAAATTTCCTTCGCAAATTCGACCTCCGTGGCGCTGAAACTTTCCGGCGAATACTGGAGCATCACGTCCGTGCCCTTGAGCCGGGGCAGGCGTTCCTTGATCCATTGCGCGCCGCGCACGGCCACTTCGACAATTTCCTCCTTTGATTTGCCGAACACGATGCGGCGCTGGGCCGGGGAGGTCGAGTTATACATGTGGATGATGACCTTCTTCGCGCCGACCAGCGATTCAACGGTTCGCTCAATCAAATCCTCGCGCGCCTGCACCAGCACCTGGAGCCAGACGTCATCCGGAACGCGTTTTTCCTCGATGAGCCGGCGGTTGAACGCGAACTCCGTGTTCGACGCCGATGGGAAACCAACTTCAATTTCCTTGAAGCCGATCTTCACGAGCGTCTGGAACAGTTCGAGTTTCTGACTGACGTTCATGGGCACGGCGAGCGCCTGGTTGCCGTCACGCAAATCCACGCTGCACCAGACGGGCGCATGCTTGAGGACGCGGTTGGGCCACTGCCGGTCGGGCAGGCTGACCGGCGGGAACGGACGGTATTTTTTTGACGTTTGTTTGTGCATAAACTCAGGCGTTGACGGAATTAAACCACGAATGAACACCAATCAACACGAATAATTTTTGACACGGATTCCACGGATTTTCACGGATTGAATCCATGCCAATCCGTGCGATCTGTGTCCCTGTTTTCGATTCGTGTTTTTTCGAGTTCATTCGTGGTTAAAAACAAAAACCCCACCGCCGGCTGGCAGTGGGGTCCGATAAAACTCGTGAACCAATCAGAACCCGACCGCCGCGCGGCACAACAGCAGCGCATTCAGCAGCAGATTCAGATTCAAATTGCGATTCACAGCGGTAAGTTAACCATCAGACCCGGCCGCGTCAAATGGTTTTTCGCGCCGGCATCAGCGCCATCGGTTTGCCTCGGAAGAAAAACCATGATATACAAGCCGCGCCTGCTTGAGCGGATGTCAAAACCATGAACAATTTCAATGAAGTGGCGGACCGGGCGTTGCAAGCCATGAAACAACGCGCCATCGAACTCAAGGCACAGGGCGTAGCCGTCGTGGCCGCCAATGAAGGCGATAGCGTCCAATCCTGGCTGTCGAAAATGCTGGTGGTGGACGTCTTCAAGAAAGTTCCCTCCCCTGACGACCCGGGGCTGAACCTGATTTCCGTTGCTTATTCCAAGGCTGCGGAAATGGCGGACACGTTGCGGGCCAGCGGCAGCGGCGTGCGTCCGCCCCTGAAGGGCGAATTCGGCTGGGAGGGCGGGGTAATCACCCGGGGCAAAGCCGGATATTTAATCGCCTCCTTCAGTGGCGGTTCGGGTGCCGACGACGTGAAAATCTCACAGGCTGGCCTCGCCATTCTGGCCGCCGCGCTGTAATTTCGGTGACGCAGATAATCTGCCGTCAAGCTGGCGCGGATGCTTTACGCTTCCGAAACCGTTGTCTCGCTTCATCCCACTCCCCATTCACTTGTAGGATTGATGGGAGCCGCGGCTCGAGCAATTGTCGGGCGGTTTCCAAATCGGCGGGCGAACTCAATTCCAGCTTCATTTTTTCGCCCTGCCGGATCAGCAGGTTCAGGCAACCGGCCGACTTGCCGTTGAGCCTCCAAGAGGAGGGTGGTCCCAAAGTGGCCTCGCGAATTTCCGACAGGTGCAGACGGAAATTTTTTTCGTCCTCGCGGATCAAATCCTCCGGATCGGCCTCCGCCAGACGCTGGTTCCAATTGCGCGCCTTGTGCCGGGAAAACAGCCACAGAAAGAACGGGATGGCCGCGCCAAACGGGCCCAGAAGAGCGGGAATGGCATTTAAAATGGAATTGGCGGTGCCTTCGATGAGAATGAAGATCAGGTCGCCGCTCCGGACATAGATTCGGTATTGGCCGGACCGTGAAACTGGAGCGGTCAACGTGGCATTGAACACCGTCCCGTTGGCGGCCGGCTTGGGAATGACTTGCGGATCGATTAACGGTTGCCCGTCCGTCGGACAAACAACCAGTTTGTCGGCATATTCTTTTCCGCAGTACTGGCATCTTTTCATGTCTCCTCACACCGATGGGTGGGAGCGCCACAGCCAAAGTTCAGCCGATAAACGCCGCGTGGACGGCTTTCATGGCTGCTTCGCCCTTGGCCAGGTCAATCACGACGGAGATTTTGATTTCGCTGGTGGAAATCATGTCGATGTTCACGCCTTCCTTCGCCAGCGTTTCAAACAGTTTTCCGGCCACGCCAGTGTGGCTCTTCATACCGACGCCGACGATGGAAAGCTTGCCGGTTTTTTCGGCGGTGATCACGTCGCGCAGGCCGAGTTCCTTTTTCAGGCCGTCAATAACCTTCTGTGCCTTGAGCAGGTCCGGCTTGTCCACGGTGAAGGAAATGTCCGTTTGCGGCGTGCCGGTGCCGTGGCTGATGTTCTGGACGATCATGTCCACGTTCACCGTCGCGTCGCCGAGCGCTTTGAAGATGCGGGCGGCCACGCCGGGCTTGTCGGGCACGCCCACGAGGGTGACCTTGGCCTGGTTTTTGTCGAGCGAGACGCCGCGCACGACGACGCCTTCCATGCTTTTGGTTTCTTCTTTCACAATGGTTCCTGGGTTGTCGTTGAGGCTGGAGCGGACTTCAAAGACCACTCCGAATTTTTTGGCAAATTCAACCGAGCGGCTCTGCATCACCTTCGCGCCAAGGCTCGCCAGCTCGAGCATTTCGTCGTAGGAAATTTCCTGCAGCTTCTTCGCGGCCGGCACGATGCGCGGGTCCGCGGTATAAACGCCGTCCACGTCTGTGTAAATCTGGCAAAGGTCGGCCTTGAGCGCGGCGGCAAGCGCGATGGCCGTCAAATCCGAGCCGCCGCGGCCCAGCGTGGTGATCTGGCCCTCGGATGTTTCGCCCTGAAAACCGGCGACAATGACCACGTTACCCTGTTTCAAAAGTGCGTGAACCTTATCCGGCGAAATGTTGTGAATCCTGGCCTTGGTATGGACGCTGTCGGTCACAATGCCCGCCTGCGGGCCGGTCATCGAAACCGCCGGCACACTCAGCGAATGCAACGCAATCGCGGTGAGTGCGATGGTCTGTTGTTCGCCGGTGGCCAGCAGCATGTCCATCTCGCGTTCGCTCGGCAGCGGCGCAATGTCCTTGGCCAGTTTGATCAGGCCATCCGTCACGCCGCTCATGGCTGAGACAACGACAACGACCTGGTCGCCTTTGGCGCGGTATTTCGCCACCCGCGCCGCGACATTTTTGATGCGGTCGGTGTTGCCCACCGACGTGCCGCCGTATTTTTGAACGATCAATGCCATTTTAAACAATATCCGGAGTTCAGGAGCCAGAATTTGGAATCACTCAAAATTTTCCACGCGAATCATCACCGGTTTGCCTTTGACGACGGGCAGCTTCGCAATTTTCGCCAGCGCCTGGCGCATCGCGGCGTTCGGCGCGTCGTGGATCATGAAAATCAACGGGACGCTTTCGCCTTCGTGGCCTTCGGGCTGGATGACGGATGAAATCCCGATTTTCGCCGCCGCGAAAACCGCCGAAATTTTCGCCAGCACCCCCGGCTTGTCCACGACGCTGAAGCGGACGTAGTAGCGCGAAACGATTTCATCCATCGGCACGACGCGACCGTTCTTCGCGTGGGCGACAAACGGGAGCGCGCGCATTTTGGCGCCTTGCTTCAGATCGAGCGCGGCGTCCGCCACGTCGCTCAACACGGCGCTGGCAGTGGCGTCCTTGCCCGCGCCACGACCGTAAAACAAGGTGTCGCCCACAATATCACCACGGACGAATACGGCATTGAAAACATGATTCACGTTGGCCAGCACGTGCGAACCGGGGATGAGCGCGGGATAAACCGAAACCTGAACCCCGGGTTTCTTCACCGCGGCCGGTTTCACGATGCCCAGCAGCTTGATCGTGTAACCGAGCTGCTGCGCAAACTGCATGTCAATCCGGGAAACCTCGCGGATGCCTTCGGTGTGGATTTTGTGGTGGTCCACCCAGAAGCCGTGCGCGAGCGAGGCGAGAATGCCGGTCTTGTGCTGCGCGTCGAAGCCATCAATGTCGAGGTCGGGCGGCGTTTCGGCGTAGCCTTGCTTTTGCGCTTCCGCCAGCACGTCGGCAAAATCCGCACCTTCCTGTTTCATGCGCGTGAGAATGTAATTGCAGGTGCCGTTGACAATGCCGTAAATCGCGGAAAACCGGTTGGCGACAAAGCCCTCGCGCAACGCTTTGATGATGGGAATGCCGCCGCAAACGCTCGCCTCGTAATAAAGATTCGCCCCGTGTTTCGCGGCCGCGGCAAACAATTCCGGTCCGTGCGCGGACAGCAGCGCCTTGTTGGCGGTGACGACGGTTTTGCCGCGCGCGAGTGCGGCGAGCACCATGGTTTTGGCAATGCCCGTGCCGCCGACGAGTTCGATGATGATGTGAATTTCCGGATCGTTGACCACTTCCTGCCAGTCCGTGGTCATGAGCGCGCGCGGGATGGGATACGGGCGCGGTTCGTCAAACGCCTTCACGGCGATCTTGCGGATGGCGACTTTGACGCCGAGGCGCGAGGCCATGAGGCCGCCGTTGAGCTGGAGCGCGTGAAACACGCCGCTGCCCACCGTGCCGCCGCCAATCATGCCAAGGTTTACCTGTCGCATAGGAACCACAAGTTTGCCGCGAAATGGAGCAGGGGACAATTCAATTTTAACCGCGGATGGATACGGATAGACAGGACAATAAACTGCAGGGAGGCAAAGAATTGAAACACTAAATATGCAAACGGCGAATTTTCAGGAGGGCGGCGAATAATTCTCCCTCTCCTGGAGGAGAGGGCCGGGGTGAGGACGGTCGTCTAATCTAACTTTTCCCCGTAGTTTTCATCGGCCTCGTGTATTCTGGCAAGCGATGCGGCGCCCGGGCCTGCAACTCATGGAAAATCGTGTCGCGGATGCTTTGCGCATTGCGGCGCAGGTGTGAATTCCAGAATCGCAGTGTCTTGATGCCACGCGATTGCAGAAACCTTTCCCGTTCCGCGTCGTGCTTGCGCTGGTCAGGGAAACCATGCTGGCTGCCGTCCAGTTCCACATTCAGTTCCGCTTCCTCGCAGAAGAAATCGAGAAAGTAAATGCCGGTGGGATGTTGGCGGCGGAATTTGTAGCCGCTGAATCGCCGGTCGCGCAGCCAGCGCCACATGAGCTTTTCCGCCCAGGTTTCATCCTTGCGAAGCTGGCGGGCGCGTTCGATATGGGCCATGACGGGAATTTAAGGAATGGGGATAAAACGGGGAAGTTGGTTTTTTGGCTCGCCCTCATCCTGACCTTCTCCCCGGGGAGAAGGAACAGCAGTCGCAATTTCCGGTTTTGCGGGGAAGCATCCGGCAAATCCAGTCACGCGAATTTTCAGGGGGGCAATGACCGATTCTCCTTCTGCACAAATTTTATTGGCAATGCCCGCTTCCATTGGCTTACTCCGCGCGTGTCGCAGCA
>JBKQOA010000169.1:0-6681 GCA_052145735.1 Limisphaerales bacterium | reverse complement strand
ATTGGCCAAATTTTTTCTCGAACGCCTCCCGCAACTCCTGCGGTGTGAAATCCAGCACCATCGCCTCGCCGATGACCGCGTCCATCAATGGCTCCAGCCGCCGCCAGCCCTCCTCGCGCGTGAACATCTTGCGTTTGCGGGTGACAAACACCCCGCGGCCGGACCTGGACTCGATCAATCCCTCCCGCGCCAGGTCGGCATAAGCCCGGGCGACGGTGTTGGGATTGATGACCAGCCGCTCCGCCAGCGCGCGGATGCTCGGCAACGGGTCGTCCACCGCCAGCTTCCCGGAGGCGACCGCCAGGCGCACCTGATCCGTGATCTGCTTGAAGATCGGCGTGTTCGACCCGGTATTGATGCTGAGATTAATCATGCCATTGCGTACTGTACTAATACAATTAGTACACTAAGGCGCAAGTGTCAAGAACTTTTTTTGGGGCGGGTTGAAGCCGGCGGATTTGGACTGCGGCATCCGCAAGACATTACTCGCCGGAGACCGTCACTAGGATGGTGCGCTGGCGTGGTTTGATGTCGCACTCCAGATGGAAGATTTGCTGCCAGTTGCCCAGCACCGGTTTCCGGTCGGCCACCGGCATGGTCAGGGACGGTCCCAGCAGCGTGGCCTGCAGATGCGAATGGCCATTGCCATCGTGCCAGGCCTGCTCGTGCCCGTAGTCGCGGCCCGGCGGAATGAGCTTGTCCAGAAGTTCGGGCAGGTCCTCCCGCAGGCCCGGTTCGAATTCGATGGCGCCCAGCGCGCCGGTGCTGCCAACGTTGAACACGTGCGCCGTGCCCGTGCGCACGCCGGAGTCGTGGACGATCCGCGCCACGTCCTCGGTCAGATCGTGCATTTGCCGATGGCCCCGGGTTTCCAGCAGGATTTGTTTTTGGTAAACCATGCCCTTTTCTTGCGCCGAATGGAACGAGAGCGCAATGCTTTTCCCAGCCCCGTTTTCCGTGAATCTCTGCAAAATGAACATGCGAAACTTTGTCGTATATGCGATGAAGTTTCGTATTCCCGGGTTCGTGATCCTGATGACTACGCACCCAAAACATTGCCGGGCCGGCTTCTTCATTCGCCGGCGGATGACAAATCCAAAAGCCGTGTTTGCGGGAGGCGATCGGCGATGATCAAGTGGGCGAGGTTTACCCAGCGTTGACAGTGGTCGAGCACAATGCCGTCGGACGTGGCGATGATCTCGGCAGTATGCGACAGGACGTGGTCGGGACTGAAGGTCAATTCCACTTCCATGTTCCAGCCGGCCTCGGCGGCAGCTTCGCGGATGAGGGTTTTGAGGCGGCCGCTGTTGGAGACCGGCTGGTCGAGCCACCAGCGGCAGCGACTCACGCCCAGGGCCGCGGCGGTTTCGCCGACCAGGCGCAGCGCAGGCAGGGTTTCCGCCAGCTTGCGATACCGGCGATGAATGCCGGCTATGTCCCGGCAGCAACCATCGCGGCACAACAGGACTATCCCGCCGGCCAGCGCGCTTTCGAGGATGGTCAGGACGTTGTAGCCGTCGAGCCAGAGTTCGTGGTTCCGCAGGCTGACAGGCTCGACACGGAGTTTTTCGCGGTGTTGAACATCTTCGCGGGAACAGGCGTGGCGGGAAACGGCCATGCGCTGGCGGCTGGTGAGGTTGTGTCGATTGCCGACCAGTTCGACAGCCGAGCGCGGGGCGTAGCCGCGGTCGAGCAGCCAGCAAAGATCGGCAGCGGCGGCGCGGAGGGCGGGCAGTTGCCGGGCGGCAAAGAGCCGCTCGTCCTGGGGAGCGAGGCCCCGGTGTGTTTGATGCCGTGGCACGGGGAAAAATTGGCTTGCCGGGTCGTGGCTCGCAGCGTCTTCCTCTGCGGATCCAGCCCGCCTTCGCACGCTGCGAGCGAAGACTGGTGCGCATAGCAGGACTTGAACCTGCACGCCTTGCGGCACTACCACCTCAAAGTAGCGTGTCTGCCAATTCCACCATATGCGCAACCGCCCGCATAATGAACCAAGCAACGGCGTTTTACGCAAGTTGAATCGAATTCCGGATGCCACCGCCCGTCCATTCAGATTCATTGCGGGAAAAACCATTGCCAGCCGCGCCAGCGATTGGGATGGGCCGGATTGAAGCCTTCACCATGCTTCGGCTTCTCCAGGTCCCATTGCAGCAGGATGCCGAGGCTGTTTGCGCCGCGCCCTTGGGATCGGATGGCATCCACACCGTAGGCGTAGTCGAACATGATTTTCAAACGGTCGGACGGCGCGCGATACAGGATGCCGCCGCCCACGCCGGTGAGCGAGTTGCCGGGCTGCCCCGCGCCGGGCAGGTAATCCACGACGGCCGTGGACGCGTTGGCATCCAGATTCCAACGCTCGCTGTGGTCGAGCGGCAACAGATAGTTGGCGTTGAACAACACAAACTGGCGGGCGCTGATTTCCTGAAAATAATAACCGGGCAGCGAGAGCGGGAATTCCGACGCGAGCGGCAGGTAGCCGCCGAGCCGGTAGGCGCTGAAGCGGTCGGCATCCACGCTCGTGCCGGCCATCAGGCGCACATAAAAATTCTGCTGGCTCTCGGGCAGGGTGTAGGACAGGGCGGCTTCTGTCCAAAACAGATGCGATTGTTCCTCGGTCTGGTATTCGCGATTGATTCCATACGGCCCGTAACTGGTGCGCAGTTCTCCCTCATACCAGACGGACAATTCCATGGCGAGCGCCGGGAACAGCGTTGGCTCGATGCCGCCCCAGCGCAGACCGGTCCGCACGCTGAAGGTGCCGCGTTCCCCCGGCAATTGGAAATTCGACGCCGTGGCGTCGTAGCGGTCATAAGTGGAATAATGCGCCGTGCCGCGCAGGACGAGGTTCAGCGGAATCAGGTCGCCGGGATTGAACAAATGATAGACGCTCGCCGAGATTTCACCGCCGTCACCTTCAAAGGACTGGCTGGGATAGTACGTGCCGCCGTGGATTTCGTTGTAGCTGTCGGCGAACCCGCCGCCTGCCAGACCAATGCCGAAGTCCGTGTTCGGCCCCAGCCCGTGGACAAAGCCGAGTTCGGAATCGAGGTACACCGGCGCCACGGCCAGGCGCAGGGTCACGTTCGTGCGCAGGAAATCCGGCTGGTTATGATAGTAGAACGCGTAGCCGGCGAACGGCGCGTGGCCCTCGAAGGCCTGGTTGTAACCCAGCTGAATCAGATCGCGTTTGACCGGATCAACTTGCGCGAACGCAAAAATCGGGGCGGACAACGTCAGCCACAGCAGCGCGCGCCCGATTTGTTTCATCGCCGTTTTCGTAAACCAAAGCCGCGCCGCCAGCAAGCGCGAAACCACTCCCCGCTGGACACGGCGAACGCTTTACGGCTTACTATCGTGAATTTGATTTCGCCGAATGTCATCACTCGACGCTGAAAAACTCGCCCAAGCCAAGTCGCTCGGATTTTCCGACCGGCAGATTGCCCATTTGACGGGCACCACTGAAGACGCCATCCGCGCCGAACGCAAACGCATTGGCCTCGTGCCCAGCTACCGGCTCGTGGACACCTGCGCCGCTGAGTTCGAGGCCTACACGCCGTATTATTATTCGACCTACGACCGTGGCGACGACGAGGTCAAAAAGACGCCGAAGAAAAAGGTGATGATACTCGGTGGCGGGCCGAACCGCATCGGGCAGGGCATCGAATTCGACTACTGCTGCGTCCACGCGGCGTTCGCGCTCAAGGAAGACGGCTTCGAGACCATCATGGTCAACTCGAATCCCGAAACGGTTTCGACCGATTACGACACCAGCGACAAATTGTTTTTCGAGCCGCTCACGCTCGAGGACGTGCTGCACATTTACGAGCGCGAAGGCTGCTGGGGCGCCATTGCCCAGTTTGGCGGGCAGACCCCGCTGAACCTTGCGCTCGGCCTCCAAAAAAACGGTGTCAACATCATCGGCACCTCGCCGCAGAGCATTGAGGTGGCCGAGGACCGCAAGCTGTTCGCGGCCATGCTCGACAAGTTGAACATTCCGCAGCCGCCCAACGGCATTGCCACCAACGAAGCCGAGGCGCTCGCGGCATCGCAACGACTGGGTTATCCGGTGCTCGTGCGGCCCAGCTTCGTGCTGGGCGGCCGCGCCATGCAGATTGTTTATTCCGACGCCGAGCTTCAGCATTACATGCGCTTTGCGGTGGAGGCTTCGCCTGAACGGCCGGTGCTGGTGGACAAATTTTTGGAGGATGCGACGGAAGTGGATGTGGACTGCATCACGGACGTCGGCCAGTTCAAGAATCCCGACGACGGCCACATCGTCATCGGCGGCCTGCTGGAGCACATTGAATTTGCCGGGGTCCATTCCGGCGACGCGGCGATGGTTCTGCCGCCCCACACGCTTTCCAGGACGGTCATCGAGACGATTCGCGGCCACACACACGCGATGGCGCGGGAGTTGAAAGTCATCGGCTTGATGAACGTCCAGTACGCGGTGAAGGATGAAAAGGTGTTCGTGCTCGAAGTCAACCCGCGCGCATCGCGCACCGTGCCGTTTGTGAGCAAGGCGATTGGGTTTCCACTGGCCAAACTGGCCGCGAAGGTCATGGCCGGGAAAACGCTGAAGGAACTCGGCTTCACGAAGGAAATCTGGCCGAAGTATTGGGCGGTGAAGGAATCCGTGTTCCCGTTCAACCGTTTTCACGGGCAGGACATTCTGCTTTCGCCGGAAATGAGATCGACCGGCGAGGTGATGGGGCTCGACGCCGATCGCGGCATTGCCTACGCGAAATCGCAAATGGCCGCCGGCTCGCCCCTGCCGCTCGGCGGGAAGGTTTTCATCAGTGTCAGCGACGCGCACAAAAAGGAAGTCGCGGCGGTGGCGAGACAATTTACCGATCTGGATTTTGAACTCGTGGCCACGAGCGGCACGGCCGCCGTTTTGGAAAAGGCCGGCTTGAAGGTCCAGCGCACGCTCAAACTGCTCGAAGGCCGGCCCAACGTGATTGATCTGCTCAAGAACAAGGAAATCCAGCTCGTCATCAACACGCCCTCGGGCGCCACACCCCGCGCCGACGAGATAAAAATCCGCACCACCGCCGTCTATACCGGCACGCCCATCATGACCACGCTCAGTGGCGCCAAAGCCGCCGCCCGCGGCATCGCCGCGCTGAAAAAGAGCGGTTACAGCGTGCAGACCCTGCAGGAATACCACTGAAGCTGTGTGAACCGCTGGTCCGCGCGGCGTGGTTGATGTTGGCCCCGTCCCGAGCAAAACCATCCGTCATGCATGCCGGGCAAAACTTTCTGGACACGGAGGTTGCTTGTCCTACTTTGACCGTCATGAAACCCGGTGCCGCTCCGTTGTTGTCCTTGCTCAAGCATTATTTCGGCTTCACGTCGTTTCGTCCGTTGCAGGAGGACATCATCCGCGATTCGCTCGCCAGCCGGGACGTTTTCGCGCTGTTGCCCACCGGCGGCGGCAAGTCGCTTTGCTTCCAGCTTCCCGCGCTCGTGCGCGACGGACTCACGGTGGTGGTTTCCCCGTTGATTGCGCTGATGAAGGACCAGGTGGACGGCCTGCAGGCGGGCGGCGTGCCGGCGACCTTTCTGAATTCTTCGCTGCCGGCGGAGGAATCACGCCGGCGTTTGCGCGGCCTGCACCGCGGGGATTTCCGCCTGCTGTACGTCGCACCCGAGCGGCTTATGCTGTCGGGATTTCTCGATGATCTCCGGCGCTGGAAGGTCAGCCTGCTGGCCGTGGACGAGGCGCATTGCATCAGCGAATGGGGACATGATTTCCGTCCGGAATACCGCCAACTGGCGGGGCTGCGCGACCTGTTCCCGGAGGTGGCCCTGATGGCGCTCACCGCCACCGCCACCGAACGCGTGCGGACGGACATCGTCAAATTGCTCAAACTGCGGGAGCCGCGTTGTTACGTCGCCAGCTTCAACCGTCCAAACCTGACCTACCGCGTCCTGGCCAAGAACCAACCCTACGCTCAGGTGCTGGAATTCGTCCGCGCGCGACCGGGAGAAAGCGGCATTGTTTACTGTCAGTCGCGCAAGACCGCCGAAAGCGTGGCCCGGCGGTTAAGCGAGGATGGCGTGAAGGCCAGGCCGTATCACGCCGGCCTGACCCCGAAGGAACGGTCCGAGCACCAGGAGCTTTTTCTGCGCGACGACGTGCGCGTGATTTGCGCGACCATCGCCTTTGGCATGGGCATCAACAAGCCAAACGTCCGATTCGTCGTCCATTACGACCTGCCGAAAAACATCGAGGGCTATTACCAGGAAACCGGTCGCGCGGGCCGTGACGGTCTGCCCAGCGAATGCGTTTTGCTGTTCAGCGCCGGCGACGTGGTGAAACAGACGCAGTTCATTGACGAAAAACCCAGCTTCAAGGAGCAACAAATCGCCCGCGCGCAATTGCAGCAGATGGTCCACTACGCCGAATGCGCCGGCTGCCGGCGCCGGGAAGTGCTCGCGTATTTCGGGGAGGATTTTCGTAGCAGCCGACGTAAGGAGGCTCAAATTAAATTAGAGGGGAAAGATCAGAGCCTCCTTACGTCGGCTGCTACGGAACAAGAGAACTGCGGCGCGTGCGACAACTGCCTTTCGCCGCGCGCCACCTTTGATGGCACGCTTGCCGCGCAAAAATTCCTCTCTTGCGTCTATCGCATCCGCGAAAAACAACGCTTCGGCGTCGGCTTGAATCACGTCGTCGAG
>JBKQOA010000168.1:0-22512 GCA_052145735.1 Limisphaerales bacterium | reverse complement strand
GGTTGTGACGACGGAGCAGGGCGGTGAAATTACTTTCGCTTTGGACAATTTGGAGCAACAATTGCGGCGCTGGCGTGAAATTTACGATTTGGGACAGCGCATGAACAAAGCGGTGGCGTCGCTCAATCTGGCGGTTTCCAACAACGTTCCAGTTCGCTGGATGGAAACGGTCGCGGTTCCGACGGCATCGCCCAAGACAGTCAACCCCGCAACCATCCGGAGGAAAAATGTTTGATGATTCATCCATCATCGTCGGTTTGGAAATCGGCACGTCCAAAGTCTGCGCCGTCGTCGGCGAGCGAAACGCCGACGGCTCGTTGAATGTCATCGGTCTCGGCCAGGCGCGCTCACGCGGCGTGCGCAAGGGCGAGATCGTGGACACCACGCAGGCCGAGGAGGACGTGCGCAACGCCATCGTCGAGGCCGAGCAGATGGCCGACGTGGAAATCCGGAACGTTTATCTCGGCGTCACCGGCGCGCACATCCGCGGCTTCAACAATCGCGGCGTGCATCCGGTGGTTTCCGCCGACCGCGAAATTTCCGAAGACGACGTCCAGGACGTGGTTAAAAACGCGAAGGCGATCAATTTGCCGACGGAAAACAACGTCGTCCATGCCATCCGCCAGCATTTTTTTGTGGACGGCCAGGCCGGCGTCACGAATCCCGTCGGGATGCTCGGTTCGCGGCTCGAAGTGGATGTCCACGTCGTTCATGGCAACACGAACCGTCTCCAAAACGCCATCCGCCTCGTCAAAGGTTTGCAGCTGGAAGTGGATGAAATTGTTTTCAACGGCCTGGCGTCGTCGCTCGCGCTGCTGTCCAACGAACAGAAGGAACTGGGCGCGCTGGTCATTGACATCGGCGGGGGCACGACGGACTACGTCGTTTACACCAATGGTGTCATCCGGCACACGGGCGTTCTGGCGATTGGCGGAGATCATGTTTCCAACGACCTGGCTTACGGCCTGAAAGTGCCGTTGAGCCGCGCCGAAAAACTCAAGCTCGAACAGGGCTCGGCGCTGGTGGACGAGGAAACCAAAGGTCAGACGATTACCCTTACGAACGAACTCGGCCTGCCGTTGAAAACGGTCAATGTCGAACACCTGCGCCGCATCATGTCGCTGCGGCTCGAGGAAATCTTCCAACTGGTCGCGCAGGATTTGGAGCAGGCCGGACTCTTCGATTATCTGCGCGCGGGTATTTTTCTGTGCGGCGGTTGTGCCCGCGTCCCGCAAATTGCGGCGCTGGCCGAGCAGGTGATGCAAATGCCGGTGTCGCTCGGACAGACCAATTCCGTCAGCGGCCTGAAATCCGCCCTCGACCAGCCGGAATTTGTCAGCGCCATCGGCCTCGTCAAGTTCGGTTCGTTCAAAACCCGCAAACGCGAAGGCAAACCGTCCCTGGCGCAGGGAATCAAGGGCACCATCGCCAGTTTTTTGCGCCGTTCATAAATCCGATTCATCATGAAAACCAAAGTTCAAGCTCCAGCGGCAATCCTCGAGCCGGCCCAGGCTCCGGCGGTGAAAATTTTCGGCGTGGGCAGCGCCGGCGTCGCCATGCTCGACACGTTGAGCGGCGGGGATTTTGCGGGCGCGGGTTTTGTGGCGATCAACACCGACGCGTCATCGCTGGCGTCGTCGTCTGCGGCCATCAAAATTCAACTCGAAACGAAATTGCTGCGCGGTCTGGGCACCGGCGGCGATCCCGAACGTGGCCGCGCCATTGCCGAGGAACAATTTGCCACGCTCAAGACCGCGTGCGAAGGGGCGGATGTCGTTTTGGTGATTGCCGGTCTGGGTGGCGGCGCGGCCAGCGGCATCAGCCCCGTGCTCGCACGCGCGGCGAAGGAAGCCGGCGCGCTGGTGCTTGGGTTTGTGACGCTGCCGTTCGCGTGCGAGGGCAACCGCCGCCAGCAACAGGCGCAGCAGGGACTCGACCAGCTCAAATCCGTCGCCGACGGCGTCATCTGCCTGCCGTGCCAGAAAACCTTCAGATTGATTGATGAGAACACCAGCGTGCTGGACACGTTCCGCATCACTGACGGACTGCTTGTGGAAAGTGTGCGCGGCGTCTGGCGTTTGCTCACGCGGAAGGGTTTGATCCGGATTCATTTCGACGATTTGTGCGCGTTGCTGCGCGACCGCCATTCCGAGAGTGTGTTCGCCTGCGTTGAAGCCACCGGTCCGGCGCGCGCGCGAGAGGTCGTCGAAAAACTGGTGGCGCATCCGCTGCTCGACGAGGGCCGGGGGCTGGCCGAGTCCAGCGCGGTGCTGGTGAGCCTGATGGGCGGGAAGGAACTGGCCATGGCCGAGGTGAATCGCGTGATGGAACAAATCGGCCGGCAATGCGAACACGCGCAAATCATCATGGGCGCGGCCGTGGACGAAACGCTGAAAAACCGTTTGTCCGTGACGGTGATTGCGGCCAAACCAGGCCCGGTTCCCATGGACTTGCCTCCCCTCGCGGCGTCCGGCGATTCAGTTGAACAAGTGACTGCGCGTGGCATAGTTTCGCGGCCGGGTCCGAGTTGCGCTTCGTCGGCGCCGTCCTTGACACCTGAGCAGCGCGAACAGTCGGTGGCCAAAAACGCCGGAACTCGCGCGCGGAAAGCCGGTCCCAAAATGCGCCAGGCGCAGTTGTCGCTGGCGATCATTTCCAAGGGACGTTTTGACAAAAGCGAGCCGACGATTCACAAGGGGGAAGACCTCGACATCCCGACCTACGTACGCCGCGGTGTGGCGTTGAATTAGGGAACCATGCCTGATGATAGGGCGCGTCAGTCCCCTGCGCGCACGGTGCATTGAATAAGGAAACCAGGAACCCGAACTCCGAAATTGATCTTGAACAAGAGCAAACCGAGTCAACGGAGAGAAGGCTTGGGCCGGAAAAGCTCTGGAACCAATGACTTTGAACCCACAGAAGCAAACGAAGGAAACGAAGGGTTTTTTTCGCTTTGTTTCCTTCGTTACCTTCTGTAAAAATCCCCGTGCATCCCTTGTTCCAGAAACGAGGGGTTCGCGAATGCTTTGCACTGCAGTCCCCTGGAGCCATCGTGGGCCGCGAGGATTCTGGAGTGCGGTGGCAGAGCGCAGCGGCGACACCGCTTTTCGGCTGCGGACAGAGCTTCCAAAGCGGCGTGGCGCTTCACTTCCCGCCGCAGTCCAAAAAGAAATGATTGCGCTTCTGCTCTCTGCGCCTCCCGCTCGCGCGTCAGCGGAGTTGCGTTAAGATTTCTTCAACGGGGGGCTGGCGTTGAATTGAATTTTGATCAGTAATTCTTCGACCAGGCAATCAATGTGCCGTTGATGTCGAAGGTCAATTGCAGCATCTGGCTGTTGAGACCGGATCCGATGGCTTGGCCCGCGCCGAAGCCGGTGCTGCCATAATAGGACATGCCGCTATTGAAGTGGGGAGCGACCGGGGGTTGGATAAACCATTTGTACATGACTTTGCCATCGCTGAGTCTGGACTGCCGGTTCGGCAGGCCCAATTCGCTTAGGGCCTGGTTATACGTGTAATGCCCGACGCGGCTGTCCCAGTCAACCGGTGGGGGTGTTGCGCAGCCGGTGAGAAACGCGACGGCCAGGGCCAGGATGACCGGCAATGAAAATTTCACGGCGAGGTTCATTTTCATAAATCCAGTTTAGCAGAACACATGCCACTTGCAAAGATGTCTTTCGGAGTCAAAGTGGAGCGCGGACAGCTTGTCCGCATGTTGGAGTTCAAGTGGAAGGCTGGACCCCCAATGTTCGGCATCCGTTTGGTGTACACGCTTTAGCGTGCCAACAAATACAAACTCACACCCTGAAGGGTGGACACCGAACAGACACCCGTGCAAACCTCTATCACACTTCCTTCCGCGGAAACAAGGGCGCCGGTTCGCCGATTTTGTGGCCGGCGGGCAAACCGCCCCAAGTCGCAGCGTCGAGTTTGTCCGGTGCGGCGGACAAACCGAGTTGCGCATAAATTTTCACCGCCGTGCCGGGCAGAAACGGCCAGAGCAGAACCGCGAGCACGCGGCAGGTTTCCGTCAGGTTGTAGAGCACTTCGTCGAGCCGTTTGGCCTGCGCCGGGTCTTTGGCGAGCTTGAACGGCTTCGTCTCCTCCACGTAGCGATTACTTCGTTCAACAAGGCACCAAATATTTTGTAGTGCGGCCTGAAGCTGATTTTGCTCAAGAAAGGTGCATGTTGCTTTAGCGATCCTAGCGACTTCGGTCGCCAGTTCATTTGATTTTGCTGGCACAATTCCGTTACGATAACGTTTCAGCATCGAGAGCGAGCGGTTGACGAGATTGCCCAAGCCGTTTGCCAGTTCGGCGTTGTAACGTGACTTGAATCCGGCGTCCGTCCAATTGCCGTCGGGGCCAATGTCCAATTCGCGCAAAACGTAAAAACGAAACGCGTCCAATCCCCATTCGTTAATGACCGCAACCGGGTCAACGATGTTGCCGGTGCTCTTGCTGATCTTGGCGCCGTCCTTCTGCCACCAGCCATGCACGAGGATTTGTTTCGGCAGCGGCAGACCCATCGCCTTGAGCATGATCGGCCAGAACACCGCATGAAATTTCACGATGTCCTTGCCGATGACGTGAATGTCAGCGGGCCACAACTCAATTTCGGATTTCGGATTTCGGATTTCGGATTTTAATGCCGCCAGAATGGTGGCATCGCCGTGGGCGGCGGGGATGCTGATGTAGTTCACCAGTGCGTCGAACCAGACGTAGGTGACATAATCCTTGTCGAAGGGCAGGGGAATACCCCAGTTCAAGCGCGCCGCCGGACGCGAGATGCACAGGTCTTCCAGCGTGTTGTTTTTCAGAAAACCCAGCACTTCGTTCCGGCGATAATCGGGCTGGACGAATGACGGGTTCTTTTCGAGATAATCAATCAACCACGACTGCTGCCCGCCCAGCTTGAAAAAATAATTTTCCTCCTTCAGTTCGATGACCTCGCCATAGCTGGGATCGAAAGTCCCGTCAGGAAGACGGTCCTTGTTGGTCAGAAAGGTTTCTTCCTTGGTCGAATAAAAGCCCGAGTAGGTTTGTTTGTAAATCTGGCCCGCTTGGAAAACCTTGGCGAGTCCAGCTTGGACGATTTCCTTGTGGCGGGGTTGGGTGGTGCGTACGAAATCGTCGTTGGTCAGTTCCAGTTTTTTGGCGAAGGCCTTCCAATCCGCCGCCAGTTCGTCGCAGTAGGCCTGCGGCGATTTGCCTTCGGCTTGCGCGGCCTGCTGGACCTTCTGGCCGTGTTCGTCCAGCCCGGTCAGGAAAAAGGTTTCCTGGCCCAGGCTGCGACGCGACCGCGCGATGACGTCAGCGACGATTTTTTCATAGGCATGGCCGAGATGCGGCTGGCCGTTGACGTAATCAATGGCGGTGGTGATGTAAAACCGTTTGTTCATCGGGACGAACAGTGTGGCGGACAAAGGCGGCATTGGCAATCCTGCGCAACATAGCTTCGTCCTCGTCGTCGTCCTCGTAATCGAGTGGAGGCTTTGTCGAGGACGAGAACGAGGAGGATTTTGCGGCAAGAACAGCGCTTCATACTTGCCGCAAGGTCATTTTGCGTTATAATGCCTGCCGGCTGTGGCGGAAAACCAGCCGGCAAACAAAAACCGCATGACAACCGAACTTTCAAACTTTGCCGCGCGTTTGCGCGAACTGATTTCCAATCGGCAATCGGCAATCGACGATCGGCAATTCTCCGCCCTCGCCCTTGAACTTTTCACGCTGCAATTCAAACACAACGCCGCCTACCGGAAGATCTGCGCAGCGCGCGGCCTCACCCCGGAAGTTGTCGAACACTGGACGCAAATTCCGGCCGTGCCGACATCGGCGTTCAAGGAACTGGAATTGACCTGTCTGGCACCAAACGAACGCACCGCCGTTTTTCATTCCAGCGGGACGGTGGAACAAAAGCCCGGCCGGCATTTTCACAATGCGGAATCGCTGGCGGTTTATGAAGCGTCGTTGTGGTCGGGGTTTCAGGTGAACGTGGCGATGGGAGCGCCGAACTCCGATTCGGCGTGTTTCCCATCAGGTATTGTTCGTGCCGATTCAGAGATCGGCGCTCCATCGGCGCGGCAATTTCAACTCATCATCCTCACGCCACCGCCACCGCAAGCGCCGCATTCGTCCCTCGTCCACATGTTTGAAACGGTGCGGCAAAAACTTGGTGGGGCGGGCGTCCCCGCGCTTTCGTCACGACGAAGCCGCAGGGGCGGCGAAGGCGGAAGCCGGGCGGAATTTCTTGGCAGCATTGCAGCGGATGGTTCCTGGGCTTTGGATTTCGCCGCCGCCGCTGACCTTCTGTCCCCCAGACGCTCCCGCAATGCGGGACCAGACGCCGGACCCTTGCTCCTGCTCGGAACAGCGTTTTCATTCGTCCATTTGCTGGATTTTCTGGCGGATAGAAATCTGCATTTCGATTTGCCCGCCGGTTCCCGGGGGATGGAAACCGGCGGCTACAAAAACCGTTCACGTTCGATGCCCAAGACTGAACTGCACCAGCTCATCACCGAAAGGCTTGGCATACCGTCGTCCCACATCATCTGCGAATACGGCATGAGCGAGTTGAGTTCACAAGCTTATGACCCGGGAGCGCTGGCGTCCCGCCGGCGAGTTTCATCGTTGTGCTCGGAGCAGGTTGTCGGCGTGACGCCGGCGCTCCCAAGACCCGACACCCGTCACTTTCATTTTCCAGCATGGGCGCGGGTGCGGATTATTTCGCCGGAGACCGGGCGCGAGGTGGCCGACGGCGAAACGGGTTTGATTCGCGTCTTTGATCTGGCGAATGTCTTTTCCGTCATGGCCATCCAGACGGAAGATTTGGGAATTCATCATGGCCAGGGCTTTGAATTGATTGGCCGGGCGGCATTGGCCGAACCCCGGGGCTGTTCATTGATGGCGGCTGAAACTCGTAAATCGTAAATCGAACATCGCAAATTCTGTGAATCTACCAAACTATTTTCTCGCCGATTTGCCGCCGGAGGCGGTGCTGTCACCGGCAATGGTCACGGAGGCGTGCCAGACGCTGAAGCGCAATCGCGCGCAATACCTGGCACAGCGTTCGACGGACAGCCTGGTCAGGCTGCTGTGCGACGTGGCGGAGGCCTGGTTGAAACCGGACAACGCCTTTCGCCGGCTGGTGCTCGAATCCGGGCCGGAAAAAACCGGGTTTACCCGGGCAACCTTGCAAAAGGGCCTCGACAATTTTTTCCACCAGTTCACACCGGAAAATCTTCATGCGCTGCTGGTGCAGGAATTGGGCGACGCCGTCAGTGTGACAGGCGACGGGTGTCACGTGACAAGCGAAGCGGTTTCCCCGCGTCACTCGCCCGCCGAGCCGAAGCTTCCGAGCGAAGGCTGGTCGCCCGTCACCCGTCACTTTTGGCGCGGACCGGAATTGCTGGTGCACATCGCGGCGGGCAATCTCCCGAGCCCGGCGCTGATGAGCGTGGTGCTCGGCCTGCTGACCCGTTCGGCGCAGTTCGTGAAATGCGCGCACGGCGCAGCCTTCCTGCCCCGGCTGTTCGCCCACTCAATTTACGACGCGGATGCCAAACTCGGCGCCTGCCTGGAAATCGCCGAATGGCGCGGCGGCAACGTTGAACTGGAGGCGGCGTTGTTTGCCGGGTCCGATTGTGTCACCGCGACCGGCAGTGACGAGACGCTGGCGGCGATCCGTGCGCGGTTGCCGGTCAAAACCCGTTTTCTCGGCTACGGCCATCGTGTGAGTTTTGGTTTCGCGGCGGGCGGGGTTTTGCATGGTTCAACTGCCCGGCAAATTATCACCCGTGCGGCGGACGACGTGGTTGCCTGGAACCAACTAGGCTGTCTATCACCGCATGTGATTTACGTCGAGTCCGGCGGCGAAGTATCGCCGGAACAATTCGCGGAACGGCTCGCGGACGAACTGGAGCGGCGCGAACAAACCGAACCGCGCGGTGAATTGCCGGCGGAACATGCGGCGGCCATCGCGTCGCGTCGCGGGATTTACGAGGTCCGCGCGGCGCACTCGCCGGAGACACGGATGTGGCGCAGCAAGAATTCAACGGCGTGGACGGTGGTTCACGAGGCGGACGCGCGGTTCCAGTTATCGTGCCTGAACCGGTTCATTTATGTGAAGGGCGTCAAGGATTTGGCGGAGGCGCTGCAAAACGCGGAGATTGTGCGCGGCCAGGTCTCGACGGTCGGCCTTGCGGTGCCGGAACACAAACTGGAGGAACTGGCGGCGCAACTGGCGCGTTGGGGCGCGACGCGGGTGTGCCCGCTCGGCCGGATGCAAAATCCGCCGCTGACCTGGCGGCACGACGGCCGGCCGGCGCTGGGGGATTTGGTGACGTGGACGGACTGGGAAATGGGGTGATGGAGTGTTGGAGCAATGGAGTGATGAATTTTTGCATCAACCCAAAACTCCAGTACTCCATCACTCCAATTGCAAATTTGTTATGAAAATGGAATTGCGAAAAACGTTTCAATTCGAGGCGGCGCATTTGCTGCCGCGTTTGCCGAAGGCGCACAAATGCCGGCGATTGCACGGGCACAGCTTCAAGGTGGACATCGTGGTTGCGGGCGAGTGCGACGCGAAGCTCGGCTGGCTGATGGATTACGCGGACATTTCAGCAGCGGTCAAGCCGATTTGGGAGAAGCTCGACCATCGTTATCTGAACGACATTGCCGGCCTGGAAAATCCGACGAGCGAAGAAATCGCGGTGTGGATCTGGAAAAAGCTGAAGCCGAAATTGCCGCTGCTCACCGAAGTCGTCGTGGCGGAAACCTGCATGGCGCGCGCCGTTTATCATGGTGAATAAACCATGTTTGTGCCGGTGAGCGGGTCTTGTGGAACAGCCTTGAGATAATCCGGCACCAAATCGGCGATGCTTGCGGGCGGCTGTTTCTTTTCCAATTCGTAGGCGCGGGCGGCGATGTCAATCATCAATTGCCGTGTATTGGCTTGTTGCTTTTTGAGTTTCCGTTCAACGGTATCCTGGGCGCTCGTATGGGCTTTTTTCTTTGCAGAGCCAGACGTCATCAGTTCAGTCAATCGGTATCGGAGACTGGAAAATGTTCTGCGCGACCATGCGTTCGCCTGTTGCAAAATGTCCGCCCAGGATTGCCTTTGAGCATCGAGCGTTTCCAGGGTTGCGGCGGCTTCACGACACGTTTTCGCGTCGAGTTGGTCAACGAGTTTTTCCAGGCAAGCCGTTCCCATGGCTTCGATGGCTATGCCGACCAACTGGTCTATCAAAATACCGCCATGGGCGGACTTGTGTCCCAGACGAATCGCATCCAAATAAGATTTTGCGGCATCGCCCGGACGGTTCTCCATTTCTGCCAGCCGGCCTTCAGCCACAAACGCCTGGGCCAGCCTTTTGAAATCGGCCAATTCCGGAATGTGCCGGCTCATATAGTTCTCGGAAAACTGAAGCGGCACGGCGCAATCCTCTTGCAGGCCGGCCCGCGCCGCTTGCAGCGCGTCGGAGTTTTTGGCCACCAGCCTGTGCAATTCCTCCAGCTTCATTTCGTAATAATCCCCGGTATTGCTGTGGGCCATTGCTCCAGCTTTCACCAAATCATCGTAGCCGTTGGGATTGGGCAGGGGTTGGATGGGCGGCAATGGCCGGGCGGCGTCGAAAATCAACAAGCCGGTCACGGCGAGAATTACTGCCACCGGAATCGAAAGGAGCACAATGAGCCGGTTGCCCGATTTTTTCGTCATGCGGTTGCGGCAGGGTGGCAGAAAGGCGGTTGGCGTCAACAATTCAAGTATTGACGAAGCGCATTGAATTCCTTTAACGAATGATGGCAACGGATCAACAACTTGAGGTGACCATGAATAAAACCGGAAGCACAGCAGCCTGGCAGGACAAACTCATCGAATACGTCATCAGCCACAGCGGCGCGCTCATTTCGGCGCTGGTCGTGGTGGTGATTGGTTTCATTGTCGCGCGTTGGATCGGCAAACTGATGGACCGCTGGCTGACGGGCAAGGCGATGGAACCGCCGATGCGCAAATTACTGGTGCGCATTGTGCGGTTGCTTATCTTTGCCATGGCCTTGGTCGTCGCGCTGGGCACAGCGGGCATGGACGTGACGGCGTTGATTGCTGGTGTCGGCGTGGCCGGCTTGGGGATTGGTCTGGCCATGCAAGGCATCCTCAGCAATCTCATGGCCGGGCTGACGATTATTTTCACCAAACCCTTTCGTTTCGGCGAATACATTGAAATTGCCGGCGTGCAGGGACAGGTGACCAGCATCGAACTTTTCACGACCACGCTGCTGCATGCCGATCACTCACAAGTAATCATTCCCAACCGGAAAATTGTCGGTGAAATTTTGCACAACTACGGCCACATCCGGCAGCTTGATTTGTCGGTGGGTGTCGCCTACAACACAAACATCAGCGGCGCCCTGGTCATCGTGCGGGGAGTGCTGACCCGCAATGCCCGTGTGCTCAAGGAACCCGCGCCCGTCGTTGGCGTGACGATGCTGGCGGATTCATCCATCAGCGTTGCCATCAAACCGTGGACGGCGGTGGGCGATTACGGCCCGGCGCAGGCGGAAATTTACCAGGCCATTGTCGAGCAATTCCGCGCGAACAAAATCGAAATTCCCTTCCCGCAACGCGAGGTGCGGATGCTCGGCGGCGCGGCCAATTAAGCCGCGGAAAATCAGGCCGGCTGATGGGTGACGGCGTGAAATTCATCCGCTGCAAAGTTCCAATTCACGACGTTCCACCACGCGGCGATGTAATCCGCCCGCTTGTTTTGGTGCTTCAGGTAGTAGGCGTGCTCCCAAACGTCGAGGCCGAGGAGCGGTGTGCGGCCTGAACTCAACGGCGTGTCTTGATTGGGTGTGGATTCGATTTTCAATTGCCTGCCGTCGAGGACGAGCCAGGCCCAGCCGCTGCCGAATTGTCCGAGCGCGACCCTGGTGAAGTTGTCTTTGAACGCGGCGAAGCTGCCGAAGCCGGAATCAATGGCTTTGGCCAGTTCACCGGCCGGTTCGCCACCGCCGGCCGGCTTCATCATCTCCCAGAACAGCGAATGGTTGAAATGCCCGCCGCCGTTGTTGCGGACGGCGGTGCGGATTTTTTCAGGAACAGAATTCAAATTTTGAAGCAAAACCCCGGCGGATTTTTTACTGAGGTCGGGAATCTCCGGCCAGTCGGCGACCGCCTTGTTTAAATTCGCCACGTAGGCGGCGTGATGTTTGTCGTGGTGAATCTCCATCGTGCGGGCGTCAATGTGCGGTTCCAGGGCGTCGTAGGCGTAGGGCAACGGCGGCAACGTGAACGGGCCGCTGGCCGCGGGGGTGATCAGCGGCTGACTCAACTTGATGGACGGCGGTTCCTGGGCGAGCGCGCCGGGCGCGGTCGCCATGGCGCCGGCCACGAGCGCGGTGGTTTTGATTGCCTGGCGTCGGGTCATCATAATCTGGTCTCCGGGTTTGCGGGTTTCCACATTCGACAGTCAACCGGGACAAAAAGTTCAAGCGGCGGCGTGGGCCTTGGCGTGATGCACTTCGGCATGGACTTTCGTCAGGGTGTTGGCCAGCGCGTCCCAGTCGGCTTCGGTCGTCTCCCAACCGCTGCTGAAACGCAGCACGCGATACGCTTCCGCCGGCTTGAAACCCATCGCCGCCAGCACGTGCGACGGCTCCTCCTTGCCGGTCGTGCAGGCGGAACCGGTCGAAACCGCAAATCCGGCCTTGTCGAGTTTCGTCAGCCAGCGTTGCTGTCCGCCCTCGGGCATGAGCGCGGAAACGGTGTTCCATAAACGTGGCGCCGCCGCGCCGACGACGATCGAGCCGGGCAGTTTGTGCAAAAGCTGCCTCTCAAAATTCTCGCGCCACACGCCGCGCAGGATGTGTTCGCTGCGGGTGAGTTGTTTTTCGCGCGCTTCCAAGGCGGCGAGCATGGACACAATAATCGGGACATTTTCCGTTCCGGCCCGGCGGCCTTGTTCCTGTTTGCCGCCAAGCAGCAGGGGCGTGACGTGGCTTTTGTGCGGCACTTTCAAAAAACCAACGCCGCGCGGCCCGCCAAACTTGTGCGCCGCACCGCTCAAATAATCGCATTCACCCAGTCCCTTGGCCGGCATTTTGCCGAGCCATTGCACGGCGTCGGAGAAGAAGGGCACCTGGTATTGACGGCAAATCGCCAGCGCCTCGCGCCAGGGCTGGATGACGCCGGTCTCGTTGTTCGCGGCCATGATGCCGACGAGCCCGGGGCGCATATCGGCGAGTTCGGACGTCAACCAATCCAGATCCATCACGCCATCGTGCGCGACGGGAATCAATTTCGCGCGTTTGCCAAAATAATGCTTTGCGGATTCGTGGACGCAGGGATGTTCAATGGCGGAAATCCAGACCTCGCCCTTCGCATCGAGCGTCCGCGCAAAATGGTGCATGACCATGTTGTTGGCCTCGGTCGCCCCGCTCGTCCAGATGATGTCCGCCGGCTGGCAGCCGAGAAAATGCGCGAGCTTTTCGCGCGCTTCTCTGAGCGCGGTGCCGGCGCGACCCCCGATTTGATGCGGGCTGGACGGATTGCCCGTAATCTTCTCGGTGGCATCGAGCCAGGCTTCGCGCGCCTCGCGCATCACCGGCGCGGTGGCGTTGTAATCGAAATAAATCATCGGCCGGACAGGATACAATCGTTGGCCGCGCTGGCCAGTTTTTTGTGGTAGCACCCGCGTCCCGCGGGTTCAATTCGGCGTCCCGCCGAATTGTATCGGCGCGGGTCGGGTGGTTGGCGATTGTGCGAATGGCTGCAATCTTTGTTTGCCGATGGTTTCGGGCGCGACGCCCGAAACGACCCGCCGGAGGCGGGTGCTACCTCAAATGCCGGCCGTTGTGTTTCAAATGTGTGAGGATTTTTTTGTGTGCGGCGGTGAAGGCGAGATCGCGAAGCCGGGCCAGGGTCAGCCAGACCCCGCTGTTTTCGGAGGGGCGAGCTCTGCGAGTCCCAAATTTTTTGGGCGTCGTGGAACTCCGCCCTCCGAGTTGAACGCGAAACGCTTCCAGCGTGATGCGATAGCGCGTGATGGAATGCTTCACGGTGCAAAGGTGGTTGATGCTGGTGGGACTGGAACCAAACAATTGTGCCGCAACGGCCGCAACGCGGCATAGCCGCAACCAAATCTTTTTGGACTGCGGCGGGAAGCGAAGCGCCACGCCGCTTTGGAAGTTCTGTCCGCAGTCGAAAAGCGGTGTCGTTGCTGCGCTCTGCCACCGCACTCCAAAATCCTCGCAGCGCGCGCGGGTTCTGACGGAGAGCCGCGCTCCAATTTCGACGTTTGGAAATTCCCACAAGTGTGCGTTCACGACCCCGGCGGGCCGTTGCCGGACAAGGAATTTTCCATTGCGCTCGATGACGAAGGCAATGAAGCGACGCGTGGTGGTGGCGGTGCGCCGGCCAAGGTTTGGCAGTTCAGCCGCACGATTTTCCCGGAAAGCGACGCAAAGTTTTTTCACCGGGCAAACCGGACACTGTGGATTTCGCGGGGTGCAAATCAGCGCGCCGAGTTCCATCAAAGATTGATTTAAAAAAGAACAAGAACAGTTTTGTGAGCGGCCAACTTGATTTTGGTGGGGACGCCGCGCTGCGGCGTCCGGACAGCGCAGCGCGCTGTCCCTGCCTTTGATTTGCGTGCTTTGCGCCTTTGCGTGAGTCACCAATTCTTCCGCCAGCCGCCAGAGTTGCGCGTTGGTTTTCTTTTCGCGCGGATTTTTTGCAATGCCGAAAACCCGCGTCAGTACGCGGATGACATTGCCGTCGAGAATCGGGGTCGGCTGGTTGAACGCGATGCTGCAAATCGCGCCGCCGGTGTAACGCCCGATGCCGGGCAGCGCGAGAACGTCGTCGAAATTATGCGGAAACTGGCCACCTTGCTTTTCCATGATTTGCTTCGCGGCCTTTTGCAGGTTCCGGACTCGAGTGTAATAGCCAAGGCCCTCCCAAAGCTTGTGGATTTTGTCCGGACTGGCATCGGCTGCAGCTTTGACGGTCGGGAGTTCCTGCATCCAGCGTTTCCAATACGGCACAACCGTTTTGACCTGGGTCTGTTGCAGCATGATTTCGGAGACCCAGATGGCATAGGGATCGCGGGTGCGTCGCCACGGCAGGTCGCGGGCATTCCGGGAGAACCAATTCAGCAAAAGCTTGGTGAGCTTTTGCAGTTTTGAATTTTGAGTTTTGAATTTTAAGTTGGAACTCACGTGCAATTTGGTGGGGCGAGGCTACCGACGAGCCGCGTTTCGGGCAAAGGTTTTTGAGAACGGCTCGCGGGGACGCTCGCCCCACCGGCGGGCTGGCCTTCAAAAAACTTTGTGTTCTTTGTGTTCTTTGTGGTTATCATTTTTCAGTGAAACCGCTGACTTCCTACACGGGCAAGCTCACCGACGAACAGGCGTCGGCGCTCGAAGCCGCCTTGAGCTCGCGCGGCTTCAAGTTCCGCGCGGTGCCGTATGCGCGGTTTGCCGGCGAAAAGGACAAAATCAACGTGGTCTTTTATGAAAGCGGCAAACTGGTGGTGCAGGGGAAGGGCACGCAGGAATTCATCGAGTTTGTGCTGGAACCCGAGGTTCTGAAGCAGGCGCGGCTGGGCTACGAGACATTGTTGAATCCCGATTTGCTGCTGCCGCGCATCGGCGTGGACGAAAGCGGCAAGGGCGATTTCTTCGGGCCGCTGTGCATCGCCGGCGTTTACCTCAACGAAAGCGTCGTCAAGGCGTGGCAGGACGCCGGCATCCGTGATTCCAAAAACATTTCCAGCGACAAAAAAATTGCCGAGCTGGCGGAAAAAATCCGCAAAACGCCCGGGTGCGTGGCGAATACCGTCACGATTGGCAACGAAGCCTACAACCGGCTTTACGCCAAAATGAAGAGCGTGAACACGATTCTGGCGTGGGGCCACGCGCGGGTGATTGAAAATCTGATGGCCCAGCGGCATCAGATGAAACCCGCGCCGGTCAAGGCCATCAGCGACCAGTTTGCGTCGAGCAAGGACGTCGTGGCGAAGGCGTTGATGGCGTTGGGCCGGGAGATCGAGCTGGTGCAGCGGCATCGGGCGGAAGAAGACCTGGCGGTGGCGGCGGCGTCAATCCTGGCCCGGGATGGATTTGTGAAAGGCCTGGCGAAGCTGGAAAAGGAATTCAACGTGGAGTTGCCGAAGGGGGCTTCGACGGCCGTGGACGAGGCGGCGAAGAAATTTGTGGTGGAGCAGGGGGCGGGCAATCTGCCGAAGATTGCCAAGGTGCATTTCCGTACGGCCTTCCGGGCGCAGGGCCTGCCGGAGCCGCCGAAGA
This sequence comes from Limisphaerales bacterium, assembly GCA_052145735.1. Classification (GTDB taxonomy): domain Bacteria; phylum Verrucomicrobiota; class Verrucomicrobiia; order Limisphaerales; family UBA11358; genus UBA11358. Next base: position 7,200 of record JBKQOA010000168.1, on the reverse strand, counting down.
AAGAGTGGCGGCGTGGCTAAGCCAGGTTGCATCGAACTGCCGGACTGCGAGCCGATCCCGATTTTGTACGAGGACCGATCGGTCATCGCTGTGGACAAGCCGCGCGGGTGGATGCTCCTGCCGGTTTCCTGGCAAAACACCGCGCGCAATCTGCAGGCGGCCATCAATTCGTCCATCGCCGCCCGCGATTTCTGGGCGCGCTCGCGCGGCATCAAATTCCTCCGCTACATCCACCGGTTGGACGGCGACACCAGCGGGATATTGCTTTTTGCCCGGAGTCCCGGCGCGGTGGACACCTATTCCGATCTGTTTGAGAGCCGGCGGATGGAGAAGACGTACCTGGCTGTCGTTGAAGGCCCGCCGCGGGAAGTGGAATGGACCTGCCAACTCAAGCTCGCCCCCGATCCGCGGCGGACCGGGCGCATGAAAGTGGATGCCCGCGAGGGCAAGGACGCCGAAACCCATTTTCGCGTGCTGCAAAAAAAGGAAAAGTACACGCTCATCGAGGCGCGTCCGTTCACCGGCCGCACGCACCAGATCCGCGTGCACCTGGCCGAAGCCGGGCTGCCGATTACGGGCGACGAACTCTACGGGCGGGAAGGAAACGAGGCGGGGTTGGGCCTGCGCGCGGTGCGGCTGGCCTATGTCGATCCGTTCACGCGGCGGCGCGCGGACATTCAGGCCCCGGTTGAAATGTTTCTGCGAGAATATGGTTTTGACCTGCCGAGGCGGTAAGGCAAAAATCTGCGCCCGATGCACAATTCAACAATGAATTCAACCGAACCGGGCCAGCCGCCCGCGGCGGAGACGGCGCTGGTTTGTTTTCGCGAATCGGCCATTCACGGCATCGGCGGCTTTGCGAAAACGGACATTGCCGCCGGCACCTGGGTGATCGAATACACCGGTGAAAGGATTACCAAGGACGAATCATTGCGCCGTTGCGAGGCGGGCAACGAATTCATCTTCTCGCTCGGCGATGAACTGGATCTGGACGGCAGCGTGCCGTGGAATCCGGCGCGCTTTCTGAACCACAGTTGCGAGCCGAATTGCGAGGCGGAACGGATCGAGGAACGCATTTGGATCATCGCCCGACGCGACATCCGGGCGGGAGAGGAATTGACGTTCAACTACGGCTACAGCCTGGAAGATTACCGGGAGCATCATTGCTGCTGCGGTGCGGCCGGATGCGTCGGGTACATGGTGTCGCCCGAATTCTTCGAACACGTGAAATGGCAAAATGAATTGACGCGCGAAGCTGGACAGACAGCTTCGCTCAATTCGCAGTCACTCAAGTAGGAGACGACGTAAGGAGTCTCTGAATTCGGTTGTTAATTTGATTTGAGACTCGTTACCTCGTCTCCTACTGATTAAGAATTAATCTGCGTACTTGACGCTGCAGCCGTAAGGCTTGGTCTGGCTGACCTCGACCGGTTTGCCGGCGATCAGGGCATCCACGGCTTCGCGGACATAATTCCGCGCGGTGCGCGGGTCATGTTGTGGATCGGGTTTGTTGTCAATCGCGCCCTGGTAAACGAGCACGCCGTTCTTATCGATCACATACATGTCCGGCGTGGTTTTCATGTCGTAGAGATGGCCCACGGCGCCGGAACTGTCATCAATCCAGGCCGTCGCCACGATTTTCTTGTCGGCCATTTCCTGTCGGGCCTGAACCGGGGTGCGATGGCTGAAGTTATTGGGATTGACGGAATTGACGATCAACCACACGACGCCCTTGGCGGTCAGGTTGTTCTGCAATTCCTGCATCGCGCCGGTCTTGTAATGATTGTTACAAAACGGGCAGCTGGAATTGTAGGATTCCAGCACGACGATCTTGCCCTTGAAGTCGCTGAGCTTGACCGTCTTGCCGTTGATATCGGTGGCCGTGAAATCCGGCGCGGGCTTGCCCACTTCCACGGCCAGCGCGGCCGAAGCCAATGTCAGTGCGGTAACCAAAGCAAATGTAGTTTTCATAAGTGTAATCATTAGATGCACCATTCGACATCAGGTTGCCAGGAATGTTCAAAACAGGAGCCGAGATGGGGAGGCTTAAATCCCAAGACGTTGGAATCAAGACGCCAAACCCGACCAGTCAAAGCCTCCTTACGTCGGCTCCTACAATAATCATTGCGCGGCGCGATCCAGCGCGTCGAGCACGATGCCGGGTGTCAGAATTTCCGGCAGGACGATGGGTTGGGCTTCGGGATTCTTCGGATAAACCAGCACCAGCGGCACGCCGGCCCGGTTGAACCGGTTCAATTCCGTCGTGATGTTGTCCGGAAAGCGCGTGTAATCGCCGAGCAAGGCGACGGCATCCAGGGACTTCAGTTTCGTCCGCACGGACGGGATTTCGATGCTAGTCTTTTTGTTCACCTGGCAGGTCAGGCACCAGTCGGCGGTAAAATCCACCAGCACCGGATGTCCATCCGCCCGGGCCTGGGTCACGGCTTCAGGAGTCCAGCGTTGCCAGTCGATGCCGTCCGCCGATTCCTTCAGGGTGCCGGTTGTGACCGTCGCCGCCATCGGTTCGCGCCAGCGCAACTGGCTTTCGAGCGCGTAGGCATAACCGCCCGCCAGCAATATCAGGGTAATCGCCAGCGCCAGACCTTTCCGGGTGCGGCCGCGCTGGACGAACTCGCCGAAAATCCACGCGGCGAGCGAAACGACCACCAGAAAAACGCCGAGCCATAAAACGGATTTGCCGTAGCTGCCGGCGGCGAGGTTGAACAGCCACACGGCGGTGGCCAGCATGGGAAAGCCCATCGCAATCTTGAACTTCTCCATCCACGCGCCCGGCTTGGGCAAAAATTTCAGCCACGCCGGGTTCCAGCTCAGCACGACATACGGCGCAGCCAGCCCGATGCCGACGGCGAGAAAAATCAGCAGGATCACGGATGCGTTTTGGGCGAAGGCAAAACCGAGGGCGATGCTCAAAAACGGCGCGGTGCAGGGCGTGGCCAGCGCGGTCGCCAGTACGCCGTTGAAAAATGCGCCCGCCGCGCCATGCTTCGAGGCCAGTCCGCCCGCAGCGTCCAGCGCGCGGCCACCGAGCGTGACTTCGAAAACACCGAACAAATTCAATGCCACGAGCACGACCAGCGTGGTCAGGCAGGCCACAAACACCGGACTGCCGAATTGCATGCCCCAGCCGGCATGATGACCGGCGGATTTGACGCCGATGACGATGGTGGCGAGCACGAAAAACGAGACCAGCACGCCGAGCGCATAGACCAGACCGAGTTTGCGGACGTGGCGCGGGTCGCTCCGGGATTCGCCGACGAAGCCGAGGATTTTCAGTGCGATCACCGGCAGCACGCACGGCATGATGTTCAGAATCAATCCGCCGATGAAGGCGTAGAGCAGCATTAAAGGTAAGACAGGCGTCGAGCTTGTTTTTTGACCGGAGAAGTTGGAGACAGGCTCGACGCCTGTCCTGTTTTCTGGCGGCGTTTGCGCAGAGATTGTTTCACCGGCTGGAATTTGGTCACTGACCGGCAATTTCACCTCGATGCTGCTTCGTGAGTGGCCGGTTTCGGTGACGATCACGCCGCTGATTTCCATCGGCCAATTGCCGGAGTATTTTTTAACGAATTTCTCCAGCAGGTTAGAATTGCTGTACTCATCAAAAGTGAATTTGGTTTCCGGCTGGATTTCAAAATCGTCATTTGCATCGGGGTAAAAATCCGCAGCATCCGGTTTTGGCAGTTTGAATTGAATCAGCAATGGTCGTGGATCAACACTCGCGGGTTTTTCCCACGACGCATAAACAAACAGATTCGTGGCGGGTTTCGGTGCTTTGCCCTGCCACGATTGGATGATCGCTGCGTCGGCGGACGGTTTGGTCTCGGCGCCGAGATTGAGCGTGGCCTTGATATCGCTGCTGCCGGGGACGCACGCTTCCTTGCATTCGAGCCACGAGACCTTGGCCTTCAAATCCAGCGGGCCGGGCTTCAGTTCGGCGGCGAGCTTGAGCGGCACGAGCAGCATCACTTCGTCGTTGTAGCCGTAGGTGGTGACTTCGGCGGGCGGCAATTTTTCCGGCAGCGGCCATTGGATGTCGCCGGCGGTGACACCGGGCGGGAGCTGCCACTCGATTTTGGTGGCCATGCCGGCCTCGCCGGGATTTTTCCAGTACGTGTGCCAGCCCGGGTCCATCTGCATGTCCACACCGGCCCAGATCGTGTCGCCGGGTTTGGCCGGGTCCGCGGACAGAATCAGCCGCACCTGGGTGTGGGCGGCGCCGGCAGTGAAGGCCGCGAGGCAAAACAACCCCGCCAGAATGGTTCCAATGCGTCGCACACCGATTAGATGCCAGATTCGGTGAAACGTTTGAAGCGATTTCGTGCAATACCGCCAAACTGTGGAATTCCCTCCCTTCCGGCGATTCGGTTTTGCAGGAGCCGAGGTCACGAGACTCTGATCAGATGCAGAATCAAAACAAGAGATTCCCTTACGTCGTCTTCGGCGATTTGGGCGCGACTTGTTTGTCGGCGCTGCCTAAAATTCCTCATGCGATTGTGGACGCTGCATCCGAAATATCTTGACGCCCGAGGCCTGGTGGCGCTTTGGCGCGAGGCGTTGCTGGCGCAGAAGGTGTTGTCCGGCGCAACCCGGGGCTACCGGCATCATCCGCAACTATTTCGCTTCGCCGGACAGAAAAATCCGCCCGCGGTGCTGGCTGCCTATCTGGCCGCGGTGCATCGGGAAGCAGTGCGGCGCAATTACCGGTTCAACGCATCCAAAATCGGCCGGCGGCGGGTTCGTGGAAGATTGCCGGAGACGCGCGGCCAGTTGCTCTACGAGTGGCGGCACTTGAAGCGGAAGCTGAAACAGCGCGACCCGGGGTGGTATCGCGACCTGGCCGCGGTAAAAGCTCCATTACCGCATCCGTTGTTCAGAATTGTTCCCGGCACCGTGCGCGACTGGGAAAAGGTGCGGTGAACGGTCTGGCCGCGATGAGGGCTGGAGTTCACGCCCCGCGTGCGGCCGGACAAGCGATGGTCATATTTCCAGCACCTTCTCGAAACGGGTCAGGTTGCGCGCGCCGTGGGGGGTGACGAGCGCGACGTCTTCCAACCGCACCCCGCCGATTTCCGGATAATACAGCCCCGGTTCGACGGTCACGACGTGGCCGGGCCGGAGCCGGCCGATGGAATTGACGCCCAGGCGCGGTGACTCGTGAATTTCCAGACCCAGTCCGTGTCCGGTGCCGTGAAAGAAACCCTCCATGCGCCCATGGTGCCGTCCGGTTTTATAACCTTGCCGCACAAAAAATTCCTGCACGGCGCGGTGGATGTCGCCGGTCGGCACGTTCGCCCGGACTTTTTTAAACGCGATTTTTTGCCCCTGCCACACCGTGTCGTAAAGTTTGCGGACGGCTTCGCCGGCGCGCCCGCGCACGACGGTGCGGGTGATGTCGCCGAAGTAACCGGTCTTTTGGGAGCGCGGAAAAATATCAATGATGATGGGCTCATGCGCGCGGAGCGGCCCGTAGCCGCGTTCGTGCGGGTCGCAGGTCTGGCGTCCGCCGGCGACGATGGTGTTGGCGGCCAGCCCGCTCGCCTGCAGGATGGCGCAATCGATCACCGAGCGCAGTTTTTCCGATGTGAGCGGGAGGTTGTGGTAAATCAGTTTGCGGTCGCGCGCGATTTTGGCCGTGCGGAGGACCTGCATGGCCTCGGCCATGCCGACCTCGGCCATCACCAGCGCGGCGGAGATTTTCCGGACCTCGGCGGCGGACTTGATTTCGCGCTCCGGGAAAAAATTTCCGGGACGCGCCCGGACCTTGACGCCAAGTTTTTGCAGGTCTAGGGCCAGTCCGAGGGGGAAATGATCCGGGACGGTGACGCGGCGGACGTCCTTTTCGCGCAGGATGAGACGGACGACGTGAGCAAGGCTGGGGCGTTTGATTCCGCGGGTGCGGAGTTTTTGCTGGAACCGGCTGAGCGCCGTGACGCGGCAATGCGGGGCTTGGGCGCGGGCGCGGTCAATTTCCAGATCGCTCATCACGATGACCGGCCGGCCCGTCGTTTGCAGGTAGATGAACGGGTCGGGCACGAACAAGCCGGTGGCGTATAGCATGTCCGCGTCGCGTTCGCTGTCCGCGACCATAAGCAATGTTTCCAAACGGTTCATTTAATCAATCAACCACGGATGGACACGGATTAACACGGATAAAAAGAATCAAAACTCACATTCATTTGCGCAAACAAGTTTTAATCAATCCCGGCGAATCTGTGCTTCTGCATCCGTGTCCATCTGTGCTTATCCGTGGTTAAGTACCAAACAGCCGGTCGCCGGCGTCGCCGAGGCCGGGCAGGATGTAGCCCCGGTCGTTCAGCCGCCGGTCAATCGCGGCTGTGAAGATGGGCACGCGCGGATGATTTTTCTGCACGCGCCGGATGCCTTCCGGGGCGGCGACGAGGTTGACCAACTGCACGCGTTTTGCGCCCTGTTCGGCCAGCAAATCGAGCGCTGCGACGGCACTGCCGCCGGTGGCCAGCATGGGGTCGATCAGTATGACTTCAAACCGGCTCAGGTTTTTCGGCAGACTTTTGTGATAAAACTGGGCGCGGAGGGTGGTTTCCTCGCGTTTGAGGCCGATGAAACCGACGCGGGCGTGGGGGATCAACTGCAAAATGGAATCGAGCATGCCGAGTCCGGCCCGCAACACGGGCACGAGGACGACTTCGTGTTCGAGCCGGAGGCCGCGCGCTGGCGCCAGCGGGGTTTGCACGGAGACGGGGCGGACGGCGAAATTGCGGGTGGCCTCGTAAAGCATGAGCGAGGCGATTTCCCCAAGCAGGCGGCGGAATTCCTGGGACTGAGTCCGTTTGTCGCGCAGGCGCGCGAGGTTGTGCTGCACCAGCGGGTGCGCGATGACGGTGACGCCTTTCACGTCAGTTCACCAGGGTGTACGACAGGAAGTAAAGCTGCCCGGCCTGCAATTTGGGCATGTCCACGCCGAGGTCGAGCTTGATGTCGTGCGCCGAGCTGCTCTGCCCGAACATCGAGAAAAGATCCGAAATGTCGTAGCGCTCGCGATATTCAATCAGGTTGGCGTTGGCAATGTGGGCGATTTTTTTTGCGCGTTCCACCGCCTTGTCTAAATCGCCGAGTTCGTCCACGAATCCATGTTTGAGCGCCTCCGAGCCGGACTACACACGGCCGTCGACGAAACTGGTCCAATTGGTGGCGAGCGCC